>CAYYGV010000042.1:0-27655 GCA_964471615.1 uncultured Opitutaceae bacterium | reverse complement strand
GCAGTTCTGCTCGCCGGCGACGTTCGACGAGCTGTTCGCGCCGTACTACCGCCGCGTGAACGACTGGATCCACCGCCACACGAAGTGGAAGACCTTCAAGCATTCCTGCGGCGCGGTCCGCCCGCTGGTCGACCACTTCATCGACGTCGGCTTCGACATCCTCAACCCGGTGCAGTGCTCGGCGAAGGACATGGACCCGGTGCGGCTGAAGGCGGACTTCGGCGACCGCATCGTGTTCTGGGGCGGTGGCGTCGACACGCAGCGCACCCTGCCCTTCGGCACGCCGAAGGAGGTCCGCGCCGAGGTCACCGCGCGGCTCAAGGCCTTTTCCCCGAACGGCGGCTTCGTGTTCAACACGATCCACAACATCCAGGCCCGCACGCCGGTCGCCAACATCATCGCGATGGTCGACGCCATCCGCGACTTCAACGGCTCCGCCGGCTGAGTCGCCGCCATGAACCCGCGCAACCACTTCTTCACGCCGGCCGCGTCCAGCGCCCGCTACGCCGCCTGGTGGCAGGGCGGCCGCCTCGACCGCCCGCCGGTCACGCTCTACGTGGAGAACCGCGGCTCGCTGCGCGCCCCGCGCTCGAACCACGCGACCCTCCGCGAGCGCTGGCTCGACGTCGGCTTCCAGGTCGAGTCCGCCCTCGCGACGCTCGAGACCAGCCCAGCCCTCGGCGACAGCGTGCCGTGCTGGATGCCCAACGTCGGCCCCGACCTCACGTCCACGCTGTTCGGCGCCGAGCTGATCTTCGGCGAGAACACCAGCTGGTGCCAGCATACGCTACATGAGACGGCGGACTGGGAGCGCTTCATCGAGACCCCGCCGGATTTCAACAATCTCTACTGGGAGACGATCGACGCGATGATCTCCCTCGCGGCGGACCGCTTCGCCGGCCGGTTCTACGTCTCGATGCCCGACCTGCACGGGAGCTTCGACATGCTCGCCGGCCTGCGCGGACCCGAGGACCTCTGCCTCGACATCATCGATGCGCCGGACCTGGTCCGCCGCGCCAGCCTGCACGCGGCGCGCGCCTACGTGGAGGCCTTCCGCCGGCTGCACCAGAAACTCACGGCGCTCGGCCAGCCCAGCACGACCTGGTGCTCCTACCTCCACGACGGCCCCGCCTACGTGCCGAGCTGCGACTTCTGGTGCCTAGTCTCGCGCGAGATCGGCGAGGACCTGATCCGGCCGTCGATCGAGATGGAGATGGCGCCGATGGAGCGGACGATCTTCCACCTCGACGGTCCGCAGGCGCTGCAGCACCTCGACACCATGCTCGCGCTGCCGCGGCTCAACGCGGTGCAGTGGGTCTACGGCGCGGGTCACGGCAACGCCACCCGCTGGGTCGACGTCTACCGCCGCTGCCGCGAGGCCGGCAAGGCCGTGCAGATTCTCGCCGAGGACGCCGACGACGCGCTCCATGTCCTCCGCGAGCTCGGGCCCGACGGGCTCTGGCTCACGGTCTGCACACCCTTCCGCAACGCCGACCGGGCCACCGAGTTCCTGGACACCGTCCATCAGCTCTCCTCATGACCCGCGCCGCCCGGTTCCGCGAGACGCTGCAGCGCCGGCCCGTGCTCGGCGACGGCGCCACCGGCACGCAGCTGCAGCTGCTCGGTCTCGCCCCAGGTCAGGGCGGCGAGCTCTGGAACGTGGATCACCCCGACCGCGTGCGGCAGGTGCACCGCGCCTACGCGCAGGCGGGAGCGGAGCTGCTCACGACGAACACCTTTGGCGGCACCTCCTATGTGCTGGCCGGCCACGGGGCCGCGCACCGCGTGCGCGAGCTCAGCGTCGCCGGCGCCCGGCTGGCCCGCGAGTGCGCCGGGGAGCGTGCGTGGGTGCTGGGTGACATCGGTCCGTTCGGCGGGATGCTCGAGCCGCTCGGCGACGCGCCGGAGGACGAGGTGCGGATGGCGTTCCGCGAGCAGGCGGCCGCGCTGCTCGAGGGCGGCGCAGACCTGATCCTCATTGAGACCATGTCGGATCCGGCCGAGGCGGTCCTGGCCGTGCAGGCGGCTAAGGCCGCCGGCGCCGAGGTCGTGATCGCGACCTTCACCTTCCAGCAGTCCAGCGCGGGCTACCGCACCATGATGGGCACGGCGGTCGGACCGGCGTTGAAAGCCGTGGTGCAGGCGGGCGCGGACGTGGTCGGCGCCAACTGTGGCACGGAGCTGTCACTCGACGACTACGTGAAACTGACCGCCGAGCTGGTCGCGGCCGCGTCCGGCCGGCCGGTGATCGTGCAGCCCAATGCCGGCTCGCCGCGCCTGGTTGACGGCGCGATCCGCTACGACGAGTCGGCGGCTCATTTCGCCGCGGCAACGCCGCGCCTGCTGGCCGCGGGTGCGCGCCTCGTGGGCGGGTGCTGCGGCAGCACGCCGGCCCACATCGCGGCCATGGCCACCCATTTTACCCGATGAACGCCCGCGAGAATTTCCATGCGATGATGGCCGGGACCGGCGCTGAGTGGATGCCGCTCAATCTCCCGATCACCCCACCCGTCGCCGATCTGATCGAGGAGCGCACCGGCGTGCGCAGTTCCGAGTTGGCCTTTGAAACCGACTTTGGCTTCGAGTGGGTCGGCTACAACGAGGACCCGCAGGCCTGGCGCGACGCGCTGGCGGAGGTCGGCTACATCCTGCCGGAGAAGGCCGAGATCGGGCCGTTCTGCATCGCGCATATCGAGCCGCCAAAGGGTACGGTCGGCGAGGCCTACCACTTCCGCACCATGCTGCACCCGCTGGAGAAGGTCACCAGCGTCGCTCAGCTCGAGAAACTCCCCTGGCCCGACACGTCCGACCCGGCGCACTACGAGGTCGTGCAGCGGAAGATGCGGCAGATCCACACCCGCGGAAAAGTCGCGTTCGCTGGCATGGAGTGCACCACCTTCGAGACCTCGTGGTACGCGCGCGGCATGGACAACCTTTTCCAGGACCTGGCCGAGGGTAACGGCATCGCCGACTGGCTGCTCGACTGGTTCACCGAGCGTTCGTGCAACGTGGTTCGCGCCTTTGCCCGCGAGGGCATCGATGTGATTGGCTTGGGCGACGACGTCGGAATGCAGACGGGCATGTTGCTGTCGGTCCCGATGTGGCGCCAGCACCTCAAGCCGCGCCTCGCCAAGGTCATCGCCGCGATCCGCGAGGCCTCCGGCAACCGCAAGGTCTGGGTGCACTACCACTCCGACGGCGACATAATGCCGATCGTGCCCGAGCTGATCGAGGTGGGCGTCGACATCCTCAACCCCGTCCAGCCCGAGTGCATGGACGCCGGCGTGCTGTCGCGCCGCTACGCTAAGACTCTCGCCCTGAGCGGCATGGTCGGCACACAGACCACGATGCCCTTCGGCACGCCGGACGACGTTCGCCGGCGCGTGCGCGAAATCGCCGCGCTGCATCGCGACCACGGCGCGCGGGTGATGATCGCGCCGACCCATGTCCTCGAACCCGACGTGCCGTTCGAGAACATCCTCGCGCTCGTGGAGGAATCCAAGTCCATCCGTTTTCGTTGACGCCGTTAGCGCGCCAGCGTGTGTGGTAGTGTCAGGGCCGGCCACAGGGTCCGGCCCTTTTTCTTTGCCCAGGCATAACCGTGCCGACCGATGGGCATACTCCGTGTGCCAAGCCGTGAGCCGGCTGATTCAACTTGAGACCGGCAGTGCGTTGGACGCTTCTGGGTCATGTCCACCTGACTGATCTATGGGCGCCAATGACTACACGCGATGGGCGGAGTATTACGACCTCGACCCACGGAATCTCTACACGGCCGATCTAGAGTTCTATCAGCGATGGGCCGAGCGTCAGGCCGGCGATGTCCTTGAGCTCGGGTGCGGGACGGGGCGGGTGACCCTGCCTCTGGCGCAACGCGGAGTTTCGATCACCGGTTTAGACCACTCTTTTCCGATGCTGCGCGTACTCGAGCGTAAGCTTGCCGCGGCCGATGCGGCCTGTCGTCACAAACTTCGTCTCGTGCAAGCCGACATGGCCTCATTCAGTCTCGGCCGGACGTTTGACCTGATTCTGATCCCGTTCCGTTCGTTCCAGGCATTAACGACCCGAGAGTCTCAGTTGAGCTGCCTCCGTCTCGTCCGCGAGCATCTGGCGGCGCGCGGCAGGTTCATCGTCGACGTGTTCTTTCCCCAGCGGACGCTCGACGATTCGTGGCTGCGTTCGCGCCAAGTGGATTGGACCACCCCGATTCCCGGCACGCCGATGCTGCTCACCCGTTCCTCGGCACATCAGGCCATCGACACCCGGCACCAGATCATCGAAGTCGAAATATTCTTCGAAGTTAGCGATCCTTCGGGCGTGGTCGATCAGTTCACCGAGACTCTGCGGCTCGCCTACTACTCGCCCGATCAGCTCATTGCCCTGGTCGAGGAGGCCGGCCTGACCGTTGTAGAGACACTTGGGAACTATGACAGCACCGCACTCGGGCAAGGCCCTGAGATTATCCTGGTGGGCAAAGCTAGACCCTGACGGGTTGTGCTCAAGAACTTCGCCGAGAAGCACAATCTGACAGGTATCTGACCGTTTTCGCGACCAGCGTAGTTGCCGTGGGCCTCGAGGACATTGCGATCTACCAGAAGCCGGAAACGTCGAGCACTGTAAACCTACCCTTGAATCGATCACCGCAAGGCAGATCTTCAAACACCCCTCGCAAACCGGAGAAGCGGGAGAAAATCCTGCTGGTCGGCGCGCCGAACCGCGTCCAGATAGGCAGCCCGACGCTCGGGGGCTTGGGTGAGATTGACCGCGCCACTCCAAGTGAGCGCCGGGCCTCCGCGGGAGGCGATTAACACATCGGCCATCAACCGCGCGTGCCGACCATTTCCGTTCGACCATGGATGAATCACCACGAGCCGGTGGTGCAGCCGCACCGCCACCTCATCGACGGGATAGGCCCCGAACTCAAGTTGGGCCGCGGCGTCCGCGAGGGCATTGTGCACCGCCTCGGTGATCTGGTGCGCTTCAATCCCGATGGTTCGCGGGCTCGTGCGATACCGGCCGGCCCAGGACCAGACACGGTTGAACATCCGGCGATGGAGCAGTCGACCGAACTCGTCGCTCAAGATCCGATGCTGCTGCCACGTGCCGGGCCGCATGGCCCAGCGACGGGCCGAGAGGATATTCTGGCTCTCCGCATCGTTGAGTTGCGCGCGGTTGAGGATGCTGATCCGAAGCCCCTGAGCCTCCTCCGGCGGAATCTCGGTCTGCCCGGCGTCAGCTTGAAACAGGTCCATTCGGAGATGGGCTCACGCTCTGGCCCTCGAGCTCCATAGTGGTCGCCACCGCCCGCTGGTGGGGGTCGTGCACCGCGGCTAGGGCCGTGAACGTCTCAGCTACGACTTTCTTTGGAACCAGGAAATAGACCAACTCGCAGTCGAGCGCCTCTGCCGCCCGACGCAGGCTGCTAAGCGTGATTTCTCCCTTTTCTTCGCGCTTCTCGATCTGGTGGTAGGTCTGCTGCCTAATCGCCATCTTGGCCGCCATCGCACGCTGATTGAGTCCGATGGCGTCGCGCACCGCTCGCAACCACCCCTTGCTCGGCATCGGAACCTCCGCCGAAGCAACCCGCATGGCTTTGATCGATGCGTCCATTGCCTGAAGATGTGGGATTTGAAGGTTCATCGATTTTGACAGCTTTAAAGCTGTTATTTTCGACTATTTGACAGGTTATAAGGTGTCAAATCATCATTATTGACAGTCTTAAAGCTGTCAGACCGTGCCAAAACCACACCTTTTGGCCACCCTGTTCTACGCCCCCGCGTCAATAAACGCGACCTCACTCCGCCTACCGGCCCAGACCGGCCCGGAGGACGTCGAGGGTGCCGAGGCCGACGGCGGTGGACATGAGATAGACGCCGGACCAGCCCTCGCGGACAAGCTCCTGGATCTGCTCGGCGGCGATGTCGCGACCGACCTTGGCCTGGTCCTCAACACTCGTCTTCGCCGCGATGCGCGCGAGGAGTGTCTCGGGAATCACCACGCCGGGAACCTGCGCCATCCGGCGGGCATGCTCGAGGTTGGCCAGCACCATCACGCCGATGAGGAACGCGCAGCGTCCGCGGTACGGCTCCAGCGCTCGCCGCGGCGCCGCATGAAACACGGGCTGCGTCATGATGTAGTCCGCGCCCGCCTCGATCTTCTGCCGCAGGCGATCGAACTCGCGTTTCAGGTCTGGGGACTCCGGCTCGACGCCGGCGCCGATCGTGAAATGGGTGTGCGGCCGCGCGTGCTTGCCGAGCGGCACGCCGCCGAAGTCGACACCGGCATTCAGGCAGGAATGCGTCAGGCGGATCATCGCGATCGAATCGAGATCGAACACCGCCGACGAGCGCGGGTACGTCGGCGACATCTTTGGCGGGTCGCCCGTCACAAAGAGCAGGTTGTGGATCCGGTTGTGGTGGTAGCCCACCAGCCGGCTCTGGATGCCCATCAGGTTCAGGTCGCGCGCCGTGAAGTGCGGGATCAGCTCGATCGGGTCGCCCTTTTCCGGGGTCCAGCCCAGGCGCGACCGGATCACCTGGATGAAATCGCCCGGCGAGATCAGCGGGATGCCGCGTGAGCCGTCGGTGAAGTCCACGGCGTCAACCAGCCCGGACTTCGCAACCTGCCCGATGAAGTCGACCTTGCCCTGCACGATGCGGTCGTCGGTGCCGCGCGGCGGCAGGGCCTCGATGCTGACGACGAACTGTCCGTCCTTGAGCTTGCGCGAGAGCGGCCCGTTCAGTCGCTTCTCGGCGTTGCCGACCGGCACGGCATCCGTCGCCGCGGGGGCGACGACCACGCGCTCCCCTACCCGGCGCGACTCGAGGTAATTGTGCATCTCCTCGATGTGCTCAGGGTGCATCTCGCAGCAGCCGCCAAGCAGGCGGACCCCGAGGTCGGAAAACGAACGGGCGAGTTTGCCGGCAAGCTCGGGATTGACCGAGGTCATGAGCCGGTTGCCGATCCGCTGGAAACCACCCGCGTTCGGCATCACCGCCAGCTGTACCGCGCCGGAGCGGACCGGCGGCGCGTCCTTGGCCGCATCCACGAAGGCGCTCGCGTCCCAAGGCGCGCAGCAGTTCAGGCCCACAACCGGCACGCCAAGCAACGCCATGCGGTTCACGAACGCCACCGGCTCGGGCTCGAGCGGATGGCCGCCCTCCCCGCCCTTGGGCGTCATCTCGGCTACGACCGGCGGCATGCCCGGCAGCGAGCGGATCAACCCGATCAGCAACTCCAGCTGCGCCTGCGTCCCAAAGGTCTCAAGCAGCAGGGCGTCGGCCCCGGCCGCGGCCAGCGTCTCGAGCTGCTCGCGGTAGCATGCGTCCACCTCCGCGGCCGTGGTGAGCGCGGGATTGGTCGGCCCGACCGATGCCAGCACGAAGAACGGCTCGGCGGAGCCATGCACTTCCTGGAACTTCGCGATGGCGTCGCGCGCGACCTGCACGCCGGCGCGGTTGATCGCGGCGACGCGGGACTCGAGGCCGAACGGCCGGAGCTGGACGCGGTTCGCGCCAAAGGTGTTGGTCTTGAGGCAGCGAGCCCCGGCCGTGAGGTACTCAGTGTGGACGCGGCGGACCAGGTCGGGCTGGTCGAGGTTGAAGGCCTCGTAGACGTGGTTGGATTCCGAGAGGCGCCCCGTGAGCTTGAACAGGTACGAGCCCATCGCCCCGTCGGCGAGGAGGGGTCGGGCTCGCAGTGCGCTCAGGAAGTCAGCCATGCGTGATGGTTTTTCCATCACGCGGCGGAACAGTCAAAAGCAATGAAATCAGGAAGCCCGTCATCAGCAGCCCGGCGCCGAGCGCGAAGGCGTGCGACGAGGCCGCGGCGCCGTAGCGGTCCTTGAGGGCGGCAACGACCTGCGGTCCGACCACGCCGGCGGTGGACCACGCGGTGAGGATGCAGCCGTAGACGACCGCCATCCGATTCGCACCAAAGGTGTTCAGCACGAACGACGGCATGATGCCGAATCCGCCGCCGTAGCAGAGCAGAACGTAGCAGATGAGCGCGGCGAACACCCAGACGTTGCCGGTGAACATGAGCGCGACAAAGGCGGCGACCTGCGTGGCGAGCAGGATACGGAAGGTGACGAGTTGGCCGAGACGGTCGGAGAGGCCGCCCCAGGCGAACCGGCCGATGCCGTTGAACACCGATGAGACGGCGATCAGGGTCGCGCCGTAGGCCGCGAGCGTGATCGGGTCGAGCTGCGGGTTCACCTTGCGCCAGAGATCCTGCAGCAGCGGCGACTGGAATCCGATGATCGCGATGCCGGCGGCGATGTTGCAGAAGAACACGAGCCACATCAGGGCGAAGCGCCGCGACCGCAGGGCAGGCCATAGCGGCTCTTCGCCGGCCGCGGCCTTCGTCCGGCCGGGCGGGTTGTGGAGGAAGTGGGCTGCGATGAACCCGGTCACGCCGAGAATGCCGCCGCTGCCGGCGAACACGAGCGGCAGCGAGCCGTGGAAGGCTGACATCAGCGTCGGCGCGATGACCTTGCTCATCAGCAGCGCGCCGAAGCCGAAACCCATCACGACCATGCCGGTCACAAGACCCTTCTTGTCCGGGAACCATTTCGCGACCGTGGCCACCGGCGTCACGTAGCCGAAGCCGAGGCCGACGCCACCGATGATGCCGTAGCCGAGGTAAAGCAGCGGGAGCGACTGGCCGCTGAGGGCGAAGGCCGCGATCACGTGCGCGACGCCGTAGAGCAGGCTGCCGATGGCGGCGAGCTTGCGCGGGCTGGTCTTCGGCAGGAGCAGGCCGCCGCCGGCGGCGGCGAGACCGAGGAAGCCGATGGCGAGGCTGAACGTCCAGGCGACCTGGGCATTCGTCCAGCCGTACGTGTCCACGAGCGGCTTCTGGAAATAGCTCCAGGCATAGACCGAGCCGAGGCACAGCTGCAGCAGCGTGCCCATGGCGGCGATCAGCCAGCGGTGGCCGGGATAGCTGGAGACGGGCGTCGGGGGGGAGGGCTGCTTCCCCGCTCCGCGCGGCCCGCCGGGCAACGGCGGGGCCGGCGACCTCTCGTCCGACGACGTGAACGAGAGGACGCGGGGAACCAGGATCTGGCGGAGGAACATCAGAACAACCCGACAATCTGGCCGGTGGCGTCGAGGTCGATGGCCTCGGCAGCCGGCACCTTGGGGAGCCCTGGCATGGTCATGATTTCGCCCGTGAGGCAGACGATGAAGCCGGCGCCCGCGGAGACGTTGACCTCGCGGATCTCCACGTCGAAGCCGGTCGGGCGGCCGCGGAGGTTCGGGTCGGTCGAGAACGAGTACTGGGTCTTGGCCATGCAGATCGGGAACTTCCCGTAGCCGGCCTTCTCCAGGTCCGCGAATTTCGTCTTCACGCGCGCGCTGGCGACGATGTCCTTCGCGCCGTAGATCTTCTGCGCGATGGTGCGCACCTTCTCCCAGAGCGGGAGCTCGTCGGGATAGAGGAACTTGAACTGCTTGCCGGGCTTCTCGGCGGCCTCGATCACGGCCCGGGCGAGCTTCTCCGCCCCGGCGCCGCCCTCGGCCCAGTGCGTGGCGGGCACGGCCTTCACGCCGAGCTGCGCGCAGCGGCGCTCGATGACGGCGAACTCCTCGTCGGTGTCGGAGATGAAGCGGTTGATCGCCACGACCGCGGGGAGGCCGTAGCCGGCGATGTTCTCGAGGTGCTTCTCGAGGTTCGCGAGGCCGCGCTCGACGGCGGCGACGTTCGGGGTCTTGAGGTCCGCCTTGTCCACGCCGCCGTGCATCTTCAGCGCGCGGACGGTCGCGACGATCACGACCGCGTCGGGCTGCAGGCCGGCGAAGCGGCACTTGATGTCGAGGAACTTCTGGGCGCCGAGGTCGGCGCCGAAGCCGGCCTCGGTGACGGTGTACTCGCCGAGGGTGAGCGCGAGCTTGGTCGCGAGCACGCTGTTGCAGCCGTGGGCGATGTTGGCGAACGGGCCGCCGTGCACGAACGCCGGGTTGTTCTCCAGCGTCTGGACGAGGTTGGGCGCGAGCGCGTCGCGCAGCAGCACGGCCATCGCGCCGTTGGCCTTGAGGTCGCCGGCGGTGACGGGCTTCTTGTCGCGGGTGTATCCGACCACGATGCGGCCGAGTCGCTCGCGGAGCTCCTTGAGGTCCTGCGAGAGGCAGAAGATGGCCATGACCTCGGACGCGACGGTGATGTCGAAGCCCGACTGGCGGACGGTGCCGTTGGCGACGCCGCCCATCCCGACGACGATCTCGCGCAGCGCGCGGTCGTTCATGTCGAGGACGCGCTTCCACACGATGCGGTTCGGGTCGAGCCCGAGCGCGTTGCCATGGGTGAGGTGGTTGTCCACGATCGCGGACAGGAGATTGTGCGCCGAGGTGATGGCGTGAAAGTCACCCGTGAAGTGGAGGTTGATGTCCTCCATCGGCATGACCTGCGCGTAGCCGCCGCCGGCGGCGCCGCCCTTGACGCCGAAGCTCGGCCCGAGGGACGGCTCACGGATGCAGACGATGGAGCGCTTGCCGATGCGGTTGAGCGCGTCGGAGAGGCCGACCGTCGTGGTGGTCTTGCCCTCGCCGGCGGGCGTGGGCGAAATCGCGGTCACGAGGACGAGGCGGCCGCGCGGTTTGGTGAGCTGCTGCCGGTAGAAGTCGAGCCCCACCTTGGCCTTGTACTTTCCGTAGCGCTCCAGGGCATCCGGGGGGATGTTGAGCTTAGCCGCGACCTGTTCGATCGGCAGCATCTTTGCCTGGTGGGCAATATCAATGTCGGAGGGGACAATCTTGGTGGCCATGGTGGTAACGGGGATTTTTGGGGAAGGGTGTCGAAGCCGGGTGGGTTTCCAATCCGCATTCGGCCGCGAGCGGAGTTAGTACCTCCGCTTCGCGGCGTCAGCAGACCTCAGCTCGAGTAGTACTCCTGCACGCGCATGATGACGTCGAAGCCCTCGAGCTTCAGGCAGTCGTTCAGGCACAGCATCGCGGGATGATCCGGCGGCAGGACCTCGTACTTGCGTTTCACGGAGCCGATGACGTGGTCCATGCCCAGCGGCACGGCCATCGTGAGGAACGCGCTCTCGAGCGGGCCCTTGGTCGGCGAGCCGTCCGCACGCTTCGGCGGCAGCATCACGCTGAAATTGCTCAGGCCAACCGACATGTGGACCCCCTTCAGCGCGGGATCCGCGTGGATGAGGTTGATCGCCCCCATCAGGCACTGGAAGCGGCCGTCGGAGTCGGCGCCAATCGGCGAGATGGCGGGGTCGATGATGCAATGGCTGACCGGGATGCCGTGCTCGCCGGCCTCCGCGACCAACTCGCGCGCGGTCCGGTGAACCTCGGCGGCGGTGTGGTTCGGCTGGCCGACGCCCCGCTCGAGCCGCTCCGACGCGAGCAGGATCGGCATGAACGGCATGATCCGGGTCAGCTTGAACATCTCGCGCCGCGTCTGCGCGATGGAATTCAGCACCGGCAGCTGGCCGCCGGCTCGCGCACGGTCGTAGGCCTTGAGCGCGGCCTCGGCCATGACCGGGTCGGGGGTGTCGATGGAGATCGGCTTGGCGGTGACGCCCTGCACCTCGCGGACCATCTGGGCGAGGAAGTCGGCGGAACGCGGGCCGACGTTGACATCGATGTAGCCGGCGCCGCCGAGGTCCTGGGATTTGGCGAGCTCCTTGAGTCCGGCGAGATCATTCGCCTCGAAGAGCTTGTTGGTCGACGGCACCGAGTCGTTGATCGATTCGCCGATGATGGTGAGGTTGGGGATGGGCATGGTGATAGGGGGAGTCGAGGGGTCGAAGTGTCGAGGAGACGAGGGGCGAAGGTTGGAGCCGAGCTAGCTCTTTGGCGTTTGGAGTTTGGCGTTTGGAAGTTCAGCCGCCGGTTGCGGCACGTGGTGGTGATCGCGGCCGAGGAAGTTGTTCGCCCAGCCGGAGGTGCCGCTGAGGCTGGAGTTGGCGAAGACTGCAGGGCCCTTGATCATGTCGCGGGACTCACCGTAGTACTTCAGCCGATCGTAGGCGCGGGCCCAGATGCAGTCCTTGTCGTCGAGCTCGCAGCGGCCGTCGAACGAGCCGCCGCACGGTCCGTTGCGCTGGGTCTTGGAGCACGAGGCGCGCGGACAAAAATAGCCGGTGTCGGGCAGCGAGCAGTCGCCGCAGTCCTTGCAGCCGAACATCACGGTCTTGGACGTGTGCTCGACCGCGTGCATCGCCTTCAGGGTCGTGGTGTGCTTGCCGGACTCGAGCTTCGCGTAGGTCTGCCGGATCGCGGGAAAGAGTCCCTTGCCGGGCGTGAACGCCAGGCTGTGCATGAGGCGCGTGAACCGGTAGCTCAGCGTCACCTCGCGGGCCTTGGCCGGCTCGTCGAGCGAGCGGAGATAATCGGCGTTGAGCAGGTGGCGGTCGCCGAGCCCGGTGGCCGGGTCGCGCTCGAAGAGGTAGAACTCGTTCTCCTTCGGGTACTGGATCTCCTTCGCGAACTCCTTCCAGTCGTTCGGCCCGTAGCTCTCGGCGAGGTCGATGATCTGGGCGAAGGCGTCGGCCTTGTGGATGCCGCCCAGGTAGCCCGCGGCGAACCCGAGGCCCTTGAAGACCGCGAGCTGCTTCGCGGCGAGCTCGGTGAAGAAGGCCTTACCCTTGTCGGGACCGGCGGCATATTTCTCGACCTGCGCGTAGAGCGCGTCGCTGACGACGCAGCCCGGGATCTTGTTCTGGTTGAACATCCGGGCGACGACCTTGTTCAGCACATAGACATTGCCGATGAGCGGGGCGGCGAGACCGGACCAGTCCAGGAAGAGTTTAATCTCATGGAATTTCCGCATGTCGTACCCGAGCTGCGGGATCACCCACTGCGCGCCGCACTGGATCTTGCGGGCGAGCTTGAAGTACTGCGGCATCAGCTCGCGCTCCTGGCGCTTGAACGGGGAGACGGCGCAGCCGATGAAGAAATTGGTCTTGGGCAGCCGCTCGACCTTGCCGTTGGGCTTCGTGGTCTCGATGCCGTCGTTCATCGCGCGCAACATCGAGACGAGGCTGACCGAATCGAGGTCGAAGACCGGCTGCGCCGGGCCGTGGAATCCGGCCATCGGATAATCGCCGGTCAGCGCGAGGATGTTGTGGAAGCCCTCGGCGGCATAGCGCCACGCCGCGGACTCGAGTCCGTTCCGGTTGAGGTCCTTGCAAGTGAGGTGGATCACCAGCTCCTTGCCGCGCGGCTTGAGGATGTTCGCGATCCAGTCCGCCGGGATCATCGGGTTGCCGCCCGGATTGTCGGTGATGGACACCCAGGAAATGCGGTTGTCGGCGGCGAGACCTTCGCCCAGCTCCACCAGCTTGGGCCGCTGGTCGGGCTCGGGAATGCCACGCGTGGTGACCAATTCGGCGCCGTAGATGAAACGGCCCGAGTTCAGAACTTCGCGGAAGGAGGCGTTGGGGTGGGGTTCAATCATAGGTCGTGACCCATCGCCGCGCCCCAGGCGGACAGAAAACTGAGGCGGTGGTAAGTGATCACGGGGCCAAGATATACAAAGCTCCGGAGGTGGTCTTGTGTTCTAGAACGCAACTTTGTTGATTGCGGGCACCGCAAGATAGGCTGCAAACCAACGTCGTAAAACTCTCTAAATAAGTAATTTAAAACAAGCGGTGCGCCGAACCGCGTTTTCTCGCCCGAATTCCAACCAAGCCGCACATATTTTCACCCAATTCCTGCAAAATGAGGGAAAGCCCGCTCGCCGGGTAAACCGGCGAGAACATCGAACATCGGACGCCGAAGGGTCGACCAGCCGGTCCGATTGCGCCTTCGATGTTGGGCGTTCGACGTCCGATGTTCGGCGTTCTTCTTCCCTCCGACCCGCCGCCTTATCCTCTCCGCAAACTCGGCTGTCCTCTGCCCGCGTCGCGATACTGCTTCGGCGTGGTCTTCTTCAGGGACTGGAAAACGTGGGTGAAGTAGCTCTGGTCGCAGAAACCGGATTCAAGGGCGATGGCGGCGACGGTCATCTCGGTCTTCACGAGCAGCTCGCACGCCCGCTCGATCCGCGCCTCGCGCAGAAGGTCGGTGAACGAGCGGCCGGTGCGTTCCTTCAGGAGTTCCGAGAGATTGCGCGCCGAGATGCCGGCCTGGCGGGCGACCTGCTCGCGGGTCAGCGGACCGCCGGCGTTGGCGCGGATCAGCTCCAGCGCCCGGCGCACCGGCTGGGGCACGCTCACAGCGCGGTGCCGTTCCACGGCGTCGAAGATGCGGATGACCGCCTCGCGCAGCCACCGCGAGAGCTGCTCGTCGTCGGTGATGGCGGCGAGTTCGGTCAGGTGACGGTAGCGCAGGCCCAGCACCTCGGTCTGCGGCGCGCCGGCCTCGACGGCGGCGCGGGACATCATCACGACCAGTTCGAGCAACAGGCCCTTGAGGAGTTCGCTCCGCTCAGCCCCGGCCGCGTAGATGTGCACCAGGATCAGGTTGATGATGCGCGTGGCCTGCTTGCGGTCGCCGCGCTGGATCGACGCGAGCAGCGCCGGCTCCTCGTAAAGGTAAAGCTCCCGGATCCGCTCGTACGGCTGGGTCGGGTTGACCGCAACTGGCGGGAAGTCATTCGAGTTCTTCGAACCGTCTTTCCGGGCAATCATCGCGGTTATCTGGGTCGCCGGCCGGGGGTTGAGTCAAGTGGCATCCATGAAGCCATCGGGGTCATCCCCGCTCGATCGCAGCCGGACGGATCTGGGCCTCCCGCACGCGCTTCAGGTCGTACTTCTTTTTCCGGTCGAAATAGAAGATGCCGTTCTGTTCCTGGAAAACGTCGGTGAGCTGGGTGTAGCAGTAACCAAACATCCGCGGGTTATCGAGCAGCGCGGCGCACAGGCCCTCAAAGCGCGTGTAGAATTCCTCGAGCGTCTTGGGCCCATTGCCATAGCCCCAGCCCCGCTCGCTTGGCTTGGCCTTCGGGTTCCAAAGGATACCGCCGAACTCGCTGACGAAGTACGGCTGGCCCGGCCGCCACGGGATCGACTGGTGGTTCAGCTCGTCCTTCACGAATGGCCGATCCGCCAGCAGCCCGTCGTGGCGCCGCTTGAAGGTCTTGGGATCCTGGTCGTAGTCGTGGCCGTCGTAGATGTCAGACTCGGGCACGGCATGACAGTAACCCGAGACGTCGAGCACGGGCCGGGTTGCGTCGTAGAGCTTGGTCGCCAGGAACAGCGCCCGCATCGTGTCGTCGTGCACGGTGATCCGCTCGTCGAGCCGGCGCTGCGACTCGTTGAGCGGGCACCAGCCGACGACGCTCGGGTGGTTGAAGTCGCGCTGCAGCGCCTCGAGCCACTGCGTGATCTGGCTGACGGGGTAATTGGGTCCGTTGTGGTTGCCGCCGCGCACGATGGTGCCATCGGGCTGCTGCCACCACCCGCGCACCGCCTCGCTGCCGCCGAGACCCCAGTCGCTGAATTCACCCCAGACTAGATAGCCAAGGCGATCGGCATGATAAAGGAAGCGTTCCTCGAAGACCTTTTGGTGGAGCCGCGCACCATTGAAGCCCGCCGCGATTGAGAGCTCGATGTCCTGCACGAGCGCCGCGTCGGTCGGAGCCGTCAGGATGCCGTCCGGGTAATAGCCCTGATCGAGCACGAGCCTCTGAAACACGGGCCGGCCGTTGAGTTTCACCGCATAGCCGTCGATCGCGACGCTGCGCAGGCCGGCGTAGCTGCGGGCGGCGTCCACCACCCGGCCCTGTTCGTCGAGCAGTTCGAGGTCGAGGTCGTACAGATGCGGGTCCTCCGGCGACCACGGACGGACACGCTCGGCGGGAACGGGAAGGTCGAGCCGCGGATAAAAGCCCTCGCCGCAGCGCGTGCTCGTCTCGCTTACCACGCCCTGCGCATCACGGAGCCTCGCCCGGTAGGTCAGACCGGCCTGCGCGCCCTGCACGGGTTGCTCGATTGAGAACCGGCCGTTCGCCAGATCCGGGACTATTTTCGGGCGCTGGAGGTGCGCGCGCTGGGGCACGGGCTCAAGCCAGACCGTCTGCCAGATGCCGGTGGTGCGGGTGTAGTGGCAGCCGGCATTGGCGTAGGTCCAGGCCTGTTTGCCGGACGGCATCGTCTCGCGGGCGTTGTCGCGGGCCCGGACGACCAGCGTGACCTTCTTCCCGGGAACGGCGACGCCGGTAAGGTCGCACGAGAACGGCGTCATGCCGCCCCGATGCCGTCCCACCTCGGTGCCGTTGGCCCAGACGAAGGTGTCGTAATCGCTGGCTTGGAAATGCAGCAGGATCCGCCGGCCCTTCCATTTCGCAGGGATCGCCACCTCGCGCCGGTACCAGACGGCGTTGAGGTAGTCGGTGTTCTCGATGCCCGACAGTTTCGACTCGGGACAGAACGGAACGATGATCGAACCGCGCAGCGGACGGGTCACCAGCCCGCGGTCCAGACCGCTGTCACCCTGATCGACCTCGAACTGCCAGCGGCCGTTGAGACAGAGCCAGTCGGTGCGGACGAGCTGCGGGCGGGGATACTCGGAGCGGGGCACGGGGTTCGGGGAGGCCATGGGAAAAGGCGAGCCAAGCCGCGCCCGGAGGGCAACGCGACCCGAATCCGGTCGCCCGCGAATGATCGCGAATATTCCCCTGACCCAGACGCGGCGGTGAGCGCTGCATTGACGCACGGGATGATTTTTCGCCAGCTACGCGGAGCTTTTCTTCGCGCGGGCCGGCGTCGGCCCGATTCCCCACCCCCATGACCGCCGCAACTTCCCCATTCCGCTCCTGGCTGGCGGCGGCGTGGCATGATCTCAAGGGCTTCTGCGGGCTGGGCTCCGACGTGACCTTCCTGTGGCCGCGCTGGATTTTCCTGCGGGGCCTGGGCGTGGTTTTCGTGGTCATTTTCAGCGGAATCATTCATGAAAGCAGCGCGCTGATCGGGCCGCGCGGCCTGACCCCGCTGCCGAGCCTGATCGCCCAGCTGCGCGCGACCCCGCCCGGCGGGGTCACGGCCTTTCTCAAAAGTCCCACGCTCTTCTGGTTCAACGCCTCGCCCGGGATGGTGGAGGTCGTCCAGTGGTGCGGGCTGCTCGCGGCGATCGCGCTGGTGCTGAACCTCTGGCCGCGCATGGCGCTGACCGTGTGCTGGACGGCGCTGCTGTCGTTCGCGAATGGCTGGATCATCTTCTCCGACCCGCAGGTGGACTGGCTCATCCTCGAGACCACGCTGCTGTGCATCCCCTACGCGCCCGCCGGTTACCGGCCCGGCCTCGGGGCCCATTCCCCGCCGCGGCCCATCGCCTTCTTCATGATGCGGTGGCTGCTGTTCCGGGTGATGTTCGAGAACGGCCTGTCGAAGGTGATGTACGGCGACCCGCGGTGGTACGACCTGACGGTGCTCGACGAGCTCTACCAGAGCGCCCCCTGCCCCACGATCCTGGGCTACCTCGACCACCAACTGCCGCACTGGTGGCACGTGGGCGAGATCCTGCTCACGTACGTGGCGGAGTTTGTCGCGCCCATCTGGATGCTCTTCGGCGGCCGGCGCTCGCGGTGGTTTGCGTTCATCTGCTGGACGATCTTCCAGGCGGGCATCCAGGCGACGTGCAATTTCGGCTGGCTGAACACCTCGGCGATCGCGATGGGCGTGCTGCTGCTCGACGACCGGATGCTGGCCGACGCCGTGCGTTTTCTCCGCTTCCCCGGGCTCGCGACGCGACTCGCCGCCGCGGCGACGCCGGTGGCGGTGCCGCCGATCCGAAACCCGCTGTCGCGCTACGGCCTGCCCGCGGCGCTCTGGGTGCACTGGTACCTGACGGTCGTCTACTTCCTCGTCCTGAGCTGCAAGATTCCCGAGAACGCGTTCTTCGAGACAGTGAACCGGCCGCTGCGCTATCTCTTCGCCGGGTTGGGCAGCGTGAACGCCTATGGGCTCTTTGCGTGGCTGGACCAGGAGCACAAGGTCGTCGAGTTCTCCGGCTCGAACGACGGCGGCCAAACCTGGCGCATCTACAACCTGCGCCATTTCCCGCAGCGGGCGGATCGCATCCCGGGTTTCATCGCCCCGCGCTTCCCGCGCTTCGAGGCGGCGATGCAGATCGAGCTCGCGACCCGCAACAAGCCCACGGCGCTGTTCGGGATCGTGTCGCAGCGCCTGCTGGAGCGCAGCCCAGACGTGATGGGTCTGTTCGAAAACGATCCATTCCCGGACAAGCCGCCCCAGATGATCCGCATCCAGGTGTACCGCGTGTGGTTCACCGACCTCGCGACCAAGCGCGCCACGGGCAATTACTGGCGGCGTGAGTTCATCGGCGACTACGGGCCGCTGCGCTATCTCGACGTCAAGGGCTACGTGGCCGAGGCCGCGACCGAGTTCGACCAGGTTTACGTCAAGGCCTACTACGGCAACCCGCAGGCCCAGAGCTTCCTTGGCTACGCCTACCTCAGCGGCGGCGAGGGCGTGGAGCGCGATCCGGCCGAGGCAGCCAACTGGCTGACCAAGGCCGCGGAGCAGGGCATCCCGGGCGCGCAGCTGAATCTCTCGTTGCTGCTCGCGAACGGCGACGGCGTCCCGCGCGATCTGGCGGCCGCCGCCCGCTGGTGCCAGCGCGCGGCCGAGCAGGGACTGCCTCCTGCGCAGGATCGGCTCGCGATCATGTATGCGGAGGGCCTGGGCCTTCCCCGTGACGAGCAGGCTGCACTGACTTGGTTCCTGGTGGCCGCCCATTCAGGTCTGCCCGAGGCCGAGCAGCACCGCGCCTACCTTGAGGCGCGCGTTGACCTGTCCGTGTCGCTCGTCGCGCGACAGAAGGCGCAGGAACTCCTCGCCCGCATCGAGTCGACCAACCGGAAATCAGCGAAGTGAGGCGGAGCCCGGAGGCGACGGAGGGGTTGGAAACCACTAATCCGCGCTAATCATCACTAATGGGTTCACGAACCAAGATTAGCGTGGATTAGCGAAGATTAGTGGTTTGTCCCCTCCGTTGCCTCCTGTGCGCCTGGATTCCGCCGCTCCAACCGGGGCATTGACCGCGGGGGCTCTGGACGCCATCTCTGGCGGGCCATGTCCGAAACACCCGCTCCCGCCAACGTCTCGATGGATAACATTGTCGCGCTCGCCAAACGTCGCGGCTTCATCTTCCAGTCCTCCGAAATCTATGGCGGCTTCAACGGCTTCTTCGACTACGGCCCGCTGGGATCCGAGCTGAAGAAGAACATCCGCGACTGCTGGTGGAACGACATGGTCCGGCGCCGCGACGACATCGTCGGCCTCGAGTCCTCGATCATCATGCACCCGAAGGTCTGGGAGGCCTCCGGCCACGTCGCCGGCTTCACCGACCCGCTCGTCGACTGCAAGGTGAGCAAGCAGCGCTACCGGGCTGACCAGCTGTTCTTCTCGCCGGTTGTGGTCGACGGTAACACCGTCGGCTACGTCTCCGCGCTCGAGAGCGAGAAGACCGCCGCCGACCTCCAGGCCGCCGCCGAGTCGTTCAAGCGCAAGAAGGCCATCCAGGGCACGCTGAGCCCGGTCGTCGCGAAGGACATGACCGAGGCCAAGCCCGAGGAGATCGCGCTGATTCCCTCTCCCGCCACCGGCGAACCCGGCAGCCTCACGCCGCCGCGCGCGTTCAACATGATGTTCGAGACCTACGTCGGCGCGCTCCGCGACGCCTCGGCGGTCGCCTACCTGCGGCCCGAGACGGCGCAGGGCATGTTCGCCGACTTCAAGAACGTCGTCGACACCGGCCGCGTGAAGCTGCCCTTCGGCATCGCCCAGATCGGAAAATCGTTCCGCAACGAGATCACGCCGCGCAACTTCATCTTCCGCTCGCGCGAGTTCGAGCAGATGGAGATGGAGTACTTCATCTCGGAGGACGCCGACTGGGCCACGTGCCACAAGGACTGGATCCAGTGGTGCTGGGACTGGCTGGTCTCGATCGGCCTCCCGCCGTCGCAGCTCTCGCTCTACGCCCACCCGAAGGAGAAGCTCGCGTTCTACTCCAAGGGCACGGTCGACATCATGTTCGCCTACCCGTTCGGCGTGCAGGAGCTGTGGGGCATCGCCGCCCGCGGCAACTACGACCTCACGCAGCACGCCAACGCCAGCGGCAAGCCGATGGAGTACTTTGACGAGGCGTCGAAGAAGAAGTTTGTCCCGCACGTCATTGAGCCCGCGGTCGGCGTCGACCGCATCCTGCTCGCCGCGCTCTGCGCCGGCTACGCCGAGGAGGACGTGAAGGACGAGAAGGGCAACGTCGAGAAGCGCACGGTGCTCCGGCTCTCGCCGCGCATCGCCCCGGTAAAGGTCGCCGTGCTGCCGCTGCTCAAGAACAAGGAGCTGCTGACGGCCCGCGCCCGCGAGCTCTACAAGAAACTCCAGCGCCGCTACGCCGTGTTCTACGACGAGGCTGGCGCGATCGGCCGCCGCTACCGCCGCCAGGATGAGATCGGCACGCCGTGGTGCGTCACCATCGACTTCGACACGATCGAGAAGGACGGCACGTTCACGCTCCGCGACCGCGACTCCATGCAGCAGAAGCGCATCACCGAGGCTGAGCTTTTCGCGCTGCTGGAAGAGAAGATTTATTGAGCGTGCGCTGGTCCTCCCTCTGCCGCGCTGCCTGCCGGCTCGCGGCGATACTGTGCCTTTCGCTCATGTCGCTCACTGCCGCTGAACCGCGCACGTTTGAACTCATCGAGGCGCCGGACGCGCCCGTGATCGGCCCGGACCACCCGGACCTCGCGGGCAACCACTACGGGTTCGAAGGCGGCTGCGTGGTGAAGGAGGCGGGCGTGTACCACCTGTTCACCGCTGAGATGGCCGGCGATCCGTTCTGGGTGAAGATGAAGCTCGCGCACTGGTCGAGTTCCGACGCGCGCCACTGGCGCCGCGTCGCCACGCTCTACGAGACCCCGGGCACGATCACGCCGGGCGACACGCGTTTCTCTCTCTGGGCGCCGATGGCGATCTTCAATTCTGACGAGGACCGCTGGAACCTGTTCTACATCGCCTACCGTCCGGGCAAGGGTGACCGCGAGGGCCTGCACATGGACGGGACCATCTGGCGGGCCGTCTCGGCCACGCCCGGCCGCGCCGGGATCGCGGGTCCCTACCGTGACGACAAGATCGTGCTCCAGCCGGACGCGCATTCGCAGCCCTGGGAGGGACAGCAGGGCACCGACTCCTTCTATCCGTGGAAGGTCGGCGCCAAGTGGTACGGTTTCTACGGCAGCCACCAGCACTGGCCGGTCGGTCCGTGGCTGGTCGGGCTGGCCGAGGCGCCGGCGCTCGCCGGTCCGTGGCGCCGCTGCGCCGGCCTGAATCCCTCGCCGATCGAGCCGGTGTTCGTCGAGAATCCGGTCGTGTCCCGGGTCGGCTCGCAGTGGGCGGCGGTCTACGACAACTGCGCTGCCGGTTCCACCTATATCCCGGAGGGTCGTCATGTCGGCTGCTCCTTCTCCGCCGACGGCGTCCATTGGCCCAAGGGCTCGGACCTCGCGGTGCAGCCGGCGACCGGGCCCGCGCAGTGGTCGGAGGACATCCGCACACCGCTCGGCCTGATCGCCGAGGACGACGGCACCTTCACGCTGCTCTACACCGGCCAGCTCCGCGGCCAGAAGTTCTGGCCGGTCGGCCTGGCGCGCCTGCGCCTGAAGACGCCGTAGGTCCGGCCAACCGCGGCCCGCAGCGGGTGCGCACATCTTGCGCTGGTCTGACACCGGCGCTTATACCCGCCTTACGACAGGCATCGGACTTCCTTTGCCCTTTTTCGCGGCCCATGGTGCGCGGTCGTATCGGTCAATCGCCGAGTCTGCCGTCATCCCGAAGGTGCCATCGCGGGGACCGGGCCGGTGATTCCCGCTGCGCCCGGCCGGAGCGGTTCCGACCGGCGTTGAATTTCCAGAACATGTCACATCCGGTCATCATCCAAGGCGGCATGGGCGTCGCCGTCTCCAACTGGCAGCTCGCCCGCGCCGTCTCGCGTCTCGGTTCGCTCGGCGTCGTTTCCGGCACCGCGCTCGCCAGCGTGTTGGCGCGGCGGCTCGAGGCGGGGGATCCCGCCGGCGACATGCGCCGGGCGCTGGCCCACTTCCCGCTCCCGGCCGTGGCGGAACGCGTGCTCGCTCGGTTCTACGTGCCGGGCGGCAAGGCCGCGACGGAGCCCTTCACGCTCACGCCCATGCCGGCCCATGAGCCCGGGCCGGCGCTGACGGAGCTCACCGTGACCGCCAACTTCGTCGAGGTCTTCCTCGCCAAGTCCGGACACCAGGGCGTGGTCGGCATCAACCTGCTCGAAAAGATCCAGCTACCGACGCTCGCCTCGCTCTATGGCGCGATGCTGGCCGGCGTCGACTACGTGCTGATGGGCGCTGGCATTCCGCGCGCCATCCCCGGTGCCCTGGACCGGCTGGCCGCGGGCGAAGTGGCGGAGCAGAAGCTGGACGTCGTCGGTGCGCCGCCCGACCGGGATTTTCTCAGCCGGTTCGACCCGGCCGCGTTTTTCGGCGGCCCCGCCCCGAAGCTGAGCCGACCGTTCTTCATCGCGATCGTGGCGTCGGCCACGCTGGCCATGACGCTGGCCAAGAAGTCATCCGGGCGGGTCGACGGCTTTGTGGTGGAGGGCGAACTCGCCGGCGGCCACAACGCGCCGCCCCGCGGCACCATGACGCTCGATGCGCGCGGCGAGCCGATCTACGGCCCGCGCGACGTGCCCGATTTGGCGAAGATCCGCGAACTCGGCCTGCCGTTCTGGCTGGCTGGCAGCCAGGCGCGGCCGGAAAAGCTCGCTGCGGCCCGCAGCGTCGGCGCCACCGGCATCCAGGTCGGCACGGCCTTCGCCTTCTGTGACGAGTCCGGCATCGATCCAACCCTCAAGCGCCGGGTGATCGCCGCCAGTCAGGCCGGTCAGGCCAGCGTGTTCACCGATCCGGCCGCCTCGCCCACCGGCTTTCCGTTCAAGGTGGCGGAGATGACTGGCACCGTGTCCGACGACGCCACTTACACAGCGCGGTCCCGGATCTGCGATCTTGGCTACCTGCGGGAGTTGTACGTCTCCGCGGACGGACGCCTCGGTTACCGCTGCGCGGGCGAGCCGGTCGAGTCTTACGTTCGCAAGGGTGGCAATCTGAGCGATACCGTGGGCCGAAAGTGCCTGTGCAACGGCCTGATGGCCACCGCCGGTCTGGGACAAGTCCGGCCAGAGGGAATCGAGCCCGCCCTCCTCACCGCGGGCAACGAGGTCGCGGAACTCGCGCGACTGGTTCGTCCGGATGCCGACCATTATTCCGCGGAGGATGTGATCCGCTACCTAGAGGCTGCGCCCTGCCCGGCCTGAGCGTCAGGGCGTTCCGAATTCCACGCCAGACGCGATTAGCGCGCGTCCCAGCCGCCAAAGAGGTCCTCCCAGTACGCCGCCAGCGGGACGCGCTCGGCGGCGGGGATCTCGATTGGAAACGGGAGTTTTTCCACCGCAGCCATGTCCGCGGTGAATTCCGCGACAGCGCCGAGCAACGCGGCCATCACGTCCGGCGACACGCGCCGGAGATCATCATCCGGCCGGTGGTGAAAGAAGCGTCCGCCCGCACAATTCGGACGCATGAGCGTGAGTCCGGGAAGTCCCGCCGCCACGAACGGAAAATGATCCGCGTACGGCATCAGCCCGCGCTCCCGTCGCACGAATTGCCCGTGACGCTCGAAATACCGCGCCAGCTGATCGTCCAACCCGGCCGGTCCGTTGCCGGACAGGGTGTTCCAGCCGAGCAGCGAGCCGAAGCTGTCGAGATTGAAGATAAACCGGCCGTCGCGACCCAGGTCCGCGCGGTGGCAGCGAACATAGGCCGCGCTGCCCACTGAAAGTTGCTCCTCCGCGCCGAACGAGATCAGCCGGATCGTCCGCCGCCGGGGCTGGGGCGCCAGCACCCGCGCCAACTCAATCAGCCCGGCCGTCGCCGAGCCGTTGTCATCCGCGCCCACCGAGTCCGCCTGGGTGTCATGATGCCCGCCGAGGAAGATCACGCCCGCCGCGGGATCCGTGCCTGGCAGCTCGGCCACGATGTTTTGTGACTCCGCCGGCTGCGGTCCGCCCACCACGCGGAAACGCGCGCGGGTTGCGCCGCGTTCCCGCCAGGCCCACGCGTCAAGGTACGCGACGTTCAACGACGGCACAGCACCGCAGCTGGCGACGTAGGCCGGGAAGATCGCATCCGCGAGCGGCGTGGCGCCGGGATAACGCAGGTCCACCATCAGCACGCCCACCGGGCCCGCCTTAATCAACCGCCGGTAGTTTTCGCGCGACTCGATGTGACACCCGAGATGCAGCACGATCCGGCCGCGCATCAGCGCCCCCAAGTCCGATCGCTGGTAGCCGGTCGGTCCCTCGAAAAACACCAGCGGCGCCTCGACCCACTCGCCATTGGTCCCGGGCGTGTTGGCGAAGAGGGAGCAGGGATAGTCGTGCCATGCGCCGTCGTGGAAGAGCTGGAGCTGCTGCTCGCGGACGTCGCGTCGCTGGACGGAAAAAGTCTCGCGCCGGACCGTGGCGCCGACGCGCTCGAATTCGGCCGCGACATACTCCCCCGCCTTCGCCTCGTTGGCGCTGCCGGCCAAGCGCACGCCGATGGTCTCGGTCAGGTACCGCAGGTGCCGCAGGAGTTCATTGGGCTCGATGGCCTGCATGCGGAAACGGGTCTGGAGGATTTACCGCGAAGTTCGCCACGAGCGCGAAGACAGGGTCTTTGGTGCCGGTGATTTCAGACAAGATCTTCGCGGGCTTGGCGAGCTTGGCGGTGAAAACTCAACTCACGGGGCGGAGTTTGACGATGAGATCCTTGGCCTCGACGGTTTCGCCGACGGCGGCATGGAGCTCGGCGACCACGCCGTCGGCCGGCGCGTAGATCGTCGTCTGCATCTTCATCGCCTCGAGCATGAAGAGCTTGTCGCCCTTCGCGACCTTTGCCCCAACCGAGGCGGACTGCACCACAACCAGGCCCGGGATCGGGGCCGCCACCTGTAGCGGGTCGGCGAGGTCGGCCTTGGGGCGCGCCTTCGCGGTGGCCTGGACGCTGCGGTCGTGGATGAAAACCTCACGGGCGATGCCGTTGAGCTCGTAGGTCAACATGCGCCGGCCGTCCTTGTCGGCGTCGCCGAGATTGACGAGGCGGATGATGAGCATCTTGCCCTCCTCAATCTCGACTGAGATCTCCTCGCGGGGCTTGAGTCCGTAGAAGAAGGCCGGGGTCGGCAGCACGCTGACATCGCCAAAATCGCGCTGGTGCTTCGCGAAGTCCGCGAAGACCTGCGGGTACATCAGGTGGGAGTAGAATTCGTCGTCCGAGGGCTCGCGGCGGAGTTTCTCGGCGAGGGTCTTCCGCAGGCCGGCGAGTTCCGTCGCGTGGCCCTTCGCATCGGTGGCGGGCGCGGCGCCCTTCCGGCGGGAGCGCTTCCGCTCGGCCACCGCCGCGGCGAGGTAGCGGGCCTGCGCCTCCTTGAATTTCTTCTCGCCGAGCACGGCGCGCCAGACCGCGACGGGCCAGCCGCCCTCGGGCCAGCCCAGGCCGCCGCTCAGCATGTCGATCACGCTCTCCGGGAACGGGGTCGCGCCCGGCTCGAGGTTCACGACGTCGGCGGGCCGGATGCCGCGGGAGAACAGGAACAGCGCCATATCGCCGACCACCTTCGAGGACGGCGTCACCTTCACGATGTCGCCGAACAGCTGGTTGACCTCGGCGTAGGTGCGCGCGATCTCGGGCCAGCGGTGCGCCACGCCCATCGACGCGGCCTGCTCCTTGAGGTTGGTGTACTGCCCGCCGGGCATCTCATGGAGATAGACTTCGGCGCTGCCGGTCCTCGGCGCGGTGTCGAACGGGCGGTAATATTCCCGGACCCCCTCCCAATAGTCGGAAAACTTGTTCAGCGCGTCGAGGTCGAGCCCCGTGTCGCGCGGCGTGTGCTGCAGCGCGGCCACGACGGCGTTGAGGTTGGGCTGGGCGGTGCTGCCGGACATCGCGGCGGTGGCCAGGTCGACGATGTCGACGCCCGCGTCGGCGGCGCGCAGGACCGAGGCGGCATTGATGCCGCTGGTGTCGTGGGTGTGGAAATGGATCGGGAGTCCAACCTCGTCCTTGAGCGCCTTCACCAGCTTGTGCGCGGCATAGGGCCGGCAGAGCCCGGCCATGTCCTTGATCGCGAGCACGTGGGCGCCCATGCGCTCCAGTTCCCGCGCCATCTTCACGTAGTACTTCAGCGTGAACTTGTCGCGGCTCCCGTCGAGGATGTCGCCCGAGTAGCACAGCGCCGCCTCACAGACCGCGTGGGTGTCCTGCACCGCCTCCATCGCCACGCGGAGGTTCGGGAGGTAGTTCAGCGAGTCGAAGATCCGGAAGATGTCCATGCCGTTGGCCGCGGCGTGGCGGACGAAGCCGGCCACGACGGAGTCGGGATAGTTCGTGTAGCCGACGGCATTCGCCCCGCGAAACAGCATCTGGAAGCAGATGTTCGGGACGCGGGCGCGCAGGTGGCGGAGCCGCTCCCACGGGTCCTCGCTGAGGAACCGCATCGCGGTGTCGAAGGTCGCCCCGCCCCACATCTCGAGCGAATAGAGCTCCGGCGCGCGGCGCGCGAGGAAGCCCGCGCAGGCCAGCATGTCGTAGGTGCGGACGCGGGTCGCCATCAGCGACTGGTGCGCGTCGCGGAAGGTGGTGTCCGTCACCAGCAGCCGCTTCTGCTCGCGGGTCCACTCGGCGAACTTCCGCGGGCCGAGCTTGAGCAGCAGGTCGCGCGTCCCGGGCGGCGGCGCGCTGCGGTCGTCGCGACCTGGCACGGTGACGGTCGGGAGCGGCTTGGCGGGACGGTAGCCCTTGGCGTGCGGGTTGCCGTTGACCACGACGTTGCCGAGGAAACTGAGCAGCTTGGTGGCGCGGTCGCGCCGGGGCTTGAAGGCGAACAACTCCGGCGACGTGTCGATCAGGGTGGTCGTCGCCTGGCCGGACCGGAACAGCGGGTGGCCGATGACATTCTCGAGGAACGGGATGTTGGTCTTCACCCCGCGGATGCGGAACTCGCTCAGCACGCGCCGCGCGCGGTTCATCGCGATCTCGTAGCTCTGGCCGCTGGTGATGACCTTCACGAGCATCGAGTCGTAGAACGGCGTGATGACGGCGCCAGCGTAGCCCATGCCGCCGTCGAGCCGGACGCCGAAGCCGCCCGGCGAGCGGTACGCGAGGATGCGGCCATAGTCGGGCACGAACTTGTTCTCGGGGTCCTCCGTCGTGATGCGGCACTGGATGGCGTAGCCGTGGCACGGCACGTCGGCCTGCAGCGGCATGCCCACCTCGGCGGAGTGCAGTGCGTGGCCCTGCGCGATGAGCAGCTGCGCGCGGACGAGGTCGAGGCCGGTCACCACCTCGGTGACGGTGTGTTCGACTTGGATGCGCGGGTTCATCTCGATGAAGAACCACTCGTGCCGGTCGAGGTCGTAGAGAAACTCGATCGTGCCGGCATTGTCGTAGCGCACCTCGCGCGCCATGCGCGCGGCGGCGTCGCAGAGCTCGGTGATCACGCCACGCGGGAGGCCGAAGCTCGGGGCGACCTCGACAACCTTCTGGTGGCGGCGCTGGACGGAGCAGTCGCGCTCGTGGAGATGGATGACGTTGCCGTGCTTGTCGCCGAGAACCTGGACCTCGATGTGCTTGGCGTTCGCGATGTACTTCTCGAGGAAGACGGCGG
>CAYYGV010000041.1:0-29021 GCA_964471615.1 uncultured Opitutaceae bacterium | reverse complement strand
CCGACCTGGCTCAATGCGCTGCCGGACGAGGTGACGGGGTCGGGCGCGATCACGGTCTTCGCCGTGGAGGAGCAGAGGTTCTGCCTGTACCGGCACTCGCCGGGCGGGGTGCGGACGGCGCTGAAGGTGGTGGGGAGCGACGCGGTGGCGGCGCTGGTCACGCACCTGCGGTCGCTGGTACGGAACCAGCCCGGGGAGTTTGTTTTTGCGGTGCTCGCGGAGGAAGGGGTGATCGCGTCGATCGCGGAGCGGCTGGACCTGCCGGCGGAACACTGGGTCGGGGCGCTCTCGGTGCCGGAGGCGCTGGGGAAGGGGGCGACGGTGCCGGCGCGGCACCCGGCGCAGCTCCTGGCGCCGCGGCCGGTCGTCACGCTGCCGCGCGCAGTGACAGGGATGACGGTGCTGGTGGGTCTCGCGACCCTGGTGGGCGTGGCGCACTACGGCCGGCTGGAACTGCGGGCGCGGTCGGCGGCGTCGCTACGGGCGGGGCTGAAGGCGGACCTGTCGCGGTCGGTGGCGCAGCTGCAGGCGAACCAGGCGGAGGCGGCGGGACTGAAGGCGGAGATTGCCGCGCTGGCGGCGCCCGCGCCGCGCGTGGCGGAATTTGTCCGGCGGATCGGGAGCGCGGTGACGCCGGACGTGGTGCTCACGGAGCTCCGGGTCGCGGGCGCGGTATATACTGCGAAGGGCTGGGCGAGGGACGGGAAGGGCGAAGGATGGGGGAAGATGGTCGCGGGGGCCAGGTTCACCGGGGCGTCGGGCGGCGGGTTCACGCTGGAGGGGGGACTGCCATGAGCCTCCGGGAGCGGCTGGGATATTTGGTGGCGGTGCTTGTCCTGGGCGCGGCGCTGGGCGGGGCATACCGGCTGCGGCCGCCGGGACCGCGGGACGATCCTGCGTTTGCCGCGCTGCAGGCGGAAGAGCAGGCGCTGGCGGTGTTCGACTCTGCGATGGTGGCGAAGCTGCGGCGGGACCGGGATCTCCTCGCGCGGAGCGTCACGCCGCCGCCGCTGGCGGAACTGAAGCGGGCGGCGGGCGACCGATGGACGTGGGCCCAGCAGGGGGAGGGTAATTTTCTGCTCTCGTGCCGCGCCGGGCAGGCGGACGACTGGGGCGCGGTGCTGGCCGGGGTGGGCGCGCTGGAGCGGCAGCCCGGGGTCTTCCTGGAATCGGCGGAGTTCACGGGGGACGGCCGGCAGCTCCTGCAGGCGAGGATGATGGTCCGCGTGCGCGCGGCCGGAACGAATCTGAAAACCAATCCAACATGATCACGACCACAGTCACCACCCACGGGCCGGTCACGGCCGAATACATCGAGGCCGCCCAGCGGCTGAACCGGATCTTCGACGAGCCGAATCCGCCGATCACGCACCAGATGCTGATGGCGTTCGCGCTGGGGCTGCACGATGCGGACGACCTGTGCGCGAAGTTCGAGCTGTCGGTGCGGGCGATCCGGGGCATCCCGCCGGCGGACCTGCCGAACCCGGTGCTCAATTGAATTAACCGGCGGAGCTTTCCGCCCGTGTCCGCCGGCCCGCACGCGGCAGTGGCCGGCATCCCAGAACCAACATGGCAATCAGAACCAAGACGAACCAGCAATTGGCAGTGAATGAGGACGCGGGCGGCGAGGAGACGCCGCGCGCGGGGTTTTCCAACAACCCCGAAATCAACCGGGCCATCGACCAGCGGATTTCCGCGCGGCCGAAGGACTTTGCCTACTACACCAAGCTGAGTGTCGAAAATCCCGAGCGGCTCGTCCGCGTCGCGATCTACAAGGACCACGAGGCCGACCACCGCGCGGCGTATGCGATCCTGAAGAACCTCGACGTGGCGAAGGCCTGGTACGAGGCGCAGCCGGAGGAGGCGCGGGCGAAGATCGAGGCGAAGCTGCGGAGCGTGCACCCGTACTACGCGGACAAGGAGCTGGCGAAGTATGTGGTGAACGAGATTGGGCAGCGGGGCATCGCGGAGTTCGCAGAGACGAAGGGCATCCGGACCAAGGCCGGCTGAGTGACGGCCTTGGGTCCTTCTCGTCGAGGGACCCATGGCCCCGTCGCCTGCTCCCGGCCTTGGGGTCGTGCAGCTTAGGAAAGGGGAATTTATGGACAAAATGGCCAAGATGGCCAACATTGCCGTCATGAAAACCCTACCGGTGGTAGTTGATCCGATCCTGAGCGGGCTGCACTCGGTCGATGCCTCGACGGTTAAGAACCGGTATCGCGACGTGGCGGTCGCGGCGGCGAAGGGGGCCGTGGTCATCCGCCACTACAGCCGGCCGGAATTCGTGATCCTGCCGGCGGCGGAGTATGTCCGGCTGGAGAAGCTGCGGCGGGCACCGCTGGATGCCCTGACGGAACAGTTTGATGGCTTGGTCGCGAAAATGCAGACGCCCAGGTCGCGAAAGGCGGTCTCGGCCCTCTTTGGCGCGACGGCGGGACAACTGGGGAAGGCCGCCGTGAAGGCGGCGGCGCATGCCCGCTGAATTCACGATCACGGTCCTCGCCGGGGTCAACGGCGCGGGGAAAAGCAGTGTTGGCGGGGCCTTCCTTGAGGCGGGTGGCGGTGCCTTCTACAACCCGGATGTCGTGGCGCGGGAGGCGCGTGCGCGCTCCTCGCTGTCGCTGGCGGAGGCGAATGCCCTAGCTTGGAAGCAGGGCAAGGAACTCCTCGAGGCGGCGATAGCCAACCGGACGGATTTCAATTTCGAGTCGACGCTCGGCGGCGATACGATCACGCGGCTTCTGATCGAGGCCGCGAGAAAGGGTGCCAAGTTGAACGTGTGGTATGCTGGACTGGCGAGCGTCGACCTCCACCTGCAGCGCGTGGCTGCCCGCGTGGCAAAGGGCGGACATCCCATCCCGGAGGACGACATCCGCCGGCGGTGGATCGGGAGCCACCTGAACCTGATCAAGCTGCTGCCTCATGTGACCAACCTCCGCGTGTACGACAATTCGGCGGAAAGGGATCCGGGCCGGGGCCAGGCGCCCGAGCCGCGCCTGGTGCTCGCGATCACGGGCCGGGCGATTGATTTTCCCGGAGCCGACGCGGTGAAGGCTACGCCTGAATGGGCGAAGCCGATCGTGGTCGCGGCCTTCAAGGCCCTGCGCCCGCGCTAGGTGCGATAGATTGCTGGCTGGTTGGAAGGCAGATCCGCGCGGTCTCAGGGCTGTTGCCAGCGAACAGCAGTACCCGGCGATCCTGCCGGAATTCCGGTAGTTGGAGTGGTTGGCTTTGCCGCGGAATAGGCGAAGCTCCAGGGCAGGAAATCGCAGTGTCACCCCCACTCACTCGGCCCAACCTCATGAGCCTGTCCGTCCAAATCCGTCACGCTACCATTCCCCAGACTGGAATTCCTGGCTGCGGGTTGGGTTCGGCTTCCACGGAGGCGGACGAATTTGAATTCGACCTGGCAACGGCGATCCCCACTCGGTCGTGGCAGGTGACGTCGTCCTGATCCACACCCCAAGGACCCTTTACCCCATGGCTGATTCCCTTTCCTCTCCCCGGTACCTTGTGGCCGAAGCGTGCATGTCCTTTGCCGACGCGATCATCCAGCGGAAGGGCATGGCGACGATCGAGGAGGCGCGCGCGCAGGGCCATGAACTGTACGAGTGGTTCGATGCCCAGGGGGCCCTGGGCGCGGGGAAGGCGCCGTTTGCGGTCCGGGCGACCCAATCGGCGACGAAGCTCCTCCTGGAGTCAAAGCGTTCGCTCGAACTGGGAGCGGTGGTGGCGACGATCAAGCAGGACTACGAGATTTACGCGGCCTGAAGCGGAGCCTGCCCATGTACCTCACGAAATCTGATTTCAAGGCGGCGTTCGAGTGTCCCACGCGCCTGTATTACCGGAAGAATCATTATCCCCGGCTGTCGCAGGACAACGAGTTCATGCAGATGCTGGCCGACGGCGGCTTCATGATCGAACTGGTTGCCAAGGCCCGGTTTCCCGGCGGCCATGATCTCGCGGGGATCAGGGATGAACGGGAGTCGGCCCAGCGGACGGCCGAGCTCCTGAATGGTGGCGATGTCACGATCTTCGAGGCCGGGTTCATCCATGGGAAATTCCACGTGCGGACCGACATCCTGCAGCAGCAGGGCAAGGTCCTGACGTTGATCGAGGTGAAATCCTCCTCAGTCGAAGACCAGGATGACGACGACGATGCGTCGTCGCCGTTCCTGACGAAGAAAGGAACCGTCACCAGCCGCTGGCGCAGCTACCTGATGGACCTGGCCTTTCAGGCGCACGTCCTGCGGCTGGCCTGCCCGGGGTACGTGGTGAAGCCGGTCCTCTGTGTCGTGAACAAGCTGTGCGTCGTGACCGAAAGCGAGACGCTCGGAAAATTCCAAGTGCGGAAGGATCCCGCCAACCCGCAGGTGCGTCCGGCAGTGACCTACTTGGGAAATCTCGCGGATCTGGCGAACAGCCGGCTCCTGGCGTTCCGGCCGGTCGAAGACGAACTGGCCACGCTGCAGGCGGAGATGGTCGCAGCGGCGGACAGGCTCGCTGCCTTGATCACCGACCGCGGGGTCACCCGCGACCAGCTTCCGATCGTCGACCACTACGACCGCTGCAGGAAATGCGACTACCGGACGACCGGGGAGAAGAGCGGGTTCAACGAGTGCTGGGGCGCGCTGGCGGGGGTCAAGCCGCACCTGCTCGACCTGTACCGGGTGACCCAGATTGGCTCGAAGGATTTCGCCGACCCGGTCCCGGAGCAGATCCGGAAAGGGCAGGTCTCGATCCTGCAGCTGCGGGAAGACCAGCTTGGGGAGAATTCATACGCGGTCCGGCGCAGGATGCAGTGGCAGGCCCTCACCCAAGGTTGGCCGGAATATCTGCCGCCGGCCCTGCGGGACGAGCTGCTGGCGCATCAGGCGGTGCCCGGCTGGCCCCTGCATTTCATCGACTTCGAGGCCTGCGATATTGCCCTGCCCCATCACGCGGGATTGCGGCCCTTTGAGCGGGTGGCGTTCCAGTGGAGCTGCCACACGGTGAGGTCGGACGGAACGGTGCGCCATAACGAGTGGCTGAACGACAAACGGGAATTCCCCAACTTTGGGTTCGTGGCCTCGCTGCGCGAGACCATTGGCGAGGACGGTACTGTCTATGTGTGGTCCTGGTATGAGCAGACCACGCTGCGGAAGGTGCTGGAACAGATTCAGGCCTGGATGGCCCGGGACGTGGATGGGGCGGTGCGGCTTTCGGGGCTGCGGGATGCCGCGGCCCTGCAGGATCTCGCCGGGTGGATTGACCGGCTGCTGGGCCCGGCTGACAAGAAAGGCAAGCGCTCGTCCTCGCCGCGGATCCGCGACCTGCACCGGGCGGCGGTGGAACGTTATTTTCATCCCGGCATGGGCGGCCGCACCTCGATCAAGGTCGTACTGCCGTCGGTGTGGGGACTGGATGGGGCGCTGCGGGCGGTGCCACTCTTTGCGGTGTATTCCGCGGCCGGGGCAGGCGATCCTTACAAGGCACTGCCGGAGTTGCCGTTTGGCGACGACGAGGCGGAGGACGATGCCGTCCGCGAGGGCACCGGTGCCATCCGTGTCTATCAGGACCTCATTTTCACCGCGAATCCCTTGGCCGCGGACCAGCAAAACCGGCGGAAGCTCCTCCTACAGTACTGCAGGCTGGACACGGCCGCAATGGTGATGATCTGGGCCCACTGGCTCGGAAGGTACGACCTCAGGCCTGCCTGACTTCCATGCCGCCCGCGTCTACCGCCAAGGAACATCGATGCGGAAATCGGCAGATGCTTTTCCTCGATGGAACTTGGAACCGGCGCGAGTCGACGATAAGCTTGTTCCATCTGCATAACTTCGTGAAGGAAGCGGGGCAGCACGGACGGCCCCAGCAGCGCTATTATCACGAGGGAGTCGGCACGGACCTTAGGCCGAATGGGCGAAAGGCTGGAAAGGAATTCACCTGTGCCAGGCGAGCGGTTGTCGTGCGGGGGACTGGACCAGACCCGCCGATGCACGATTTCTCGCAGGCACCCTTTCCTCCCGGGCTCATCGTCGGCATTCACTACCCACAGCGTCCGGTCTATCCGACGGTGCGGCTGGTCAAGCTGGCCGAAACGCCGGACCTGGATTCACCCGCGGCAGAATGGGAGAGCTACGTTCCTGGGGAGCCGGGCGAAGGCACGGCGCCGCTGCCGGTCAACTACGAGCTGGAGGGTGAACTCACGGCGCCGATCGTGGTCGGGCGGCAGATCTGCATCCTGCGGCGGGTCCGCTGCGGGGTGGCGGTGGGCGGGTTGTTCCTCAGCAGCGAAGTCATGCTGGTCGAGGAGGGAATGGTGGCGACGCGCAATTCGGTTTACCGGATCGAGTACCTCGCCTGACCGCCCTGACTGAAGGAGATTGGCGGGGACGCCGGGGATGCAGCTAGGCGCCGAGATGGGGCTTTCTGCACGCGTTTCCGATTGTACAGGCCGTCAAGGTGCGCCGCGCTGGGCCGGCGACCTCCGAGGCCTTCCCGTCCGGGCTCGGCGACGAGCATTCCGCTCGGTCGCTCGCCCGGGCGCGGGGCGGTGACTGGCCTGAGCAATGCGGCCACGCGCGCGGCAAGCGCCACGAGAACCAGGCAACGAAGCCTGGCCGGGCAGCGAACCACGCGCCTGGAACTATGAATCAGATCGAACTGGAACTGGGCCACGCCTTGGGCACCGGAAACATGCCGATGGCGTGCGGGGAGGAGCCGCAGGAGCGGCTGGAGACATTTGGCGCAGCGGCGCTGAGCGACACGGAACTGCTCGCTCTCGTCCTGCAGCGGGGCATCCCGGCCCGGCACGCCGTGGACCTGGCGTCCCGCCTGATGCTCGAGGCGGGATCGCTGCAAGGGTTGCTGGGTCTGCATGGACGGGACCTGGAGCGGCTGGCCGGCATGAACCGGGCGAAGGCCAGGCAACTCGTGGCGGTGACAGAGATTGCCCGGAGAATGATGCAACCGGCGAGGTCGGCGGCGCCGGACCTCGGCAGCGGCGAACGGATCGCCCGGCACTTCGCAGGACTCGTGCAAGGGCTGGAGGTCGAGAAGTTCTGGGTCGTATGCCTGAACCGGAAGTGCCGGCTGCGGAAGGTGGTGGAACTGACATCCGGCACGTCGACGAGCACCCTGGTGCATCCGCGAGACGTGTACCGGGTGGCCCTGCGGGAGGGAGCGGTGTCAATCGTCGGGGTGCACAACCATCCGTCCGGAGATCCGGCTCCGTCGGCTTCGGACATCGCGGTTACCCGGCAGCTGCGCGAGGCGGCGCGGATGATCGATGTCGACTTCCTGGACCACGTGGTGATCGGACGGGTGGCCGAGGACCCGCGGGGGAAGGGATACTTCAGCTTCCGCGAGGCGAACCTCTTGTGAGCTAAATGCGATTCGGAGTACCTGCAGACAACAGCCGCCGAGAAATATGGCTGCACTTATTTGCCGAAATGGATCGGGAAGGTACCCCGCGCGAGGGGCCCAAATGCGTGGATCCTGAACAGACGGTAAAGGCCTCGTGTGATGCAAAAGCGGCTGGATCGAGGTGCACCCACTTCGTTTTCCTGAGATGATGGAAGCAACAAAAGGGGAGCAGCCGTCATCCACCATCGATCCATTCGAAGTTGCGCGGGGACTGGTGAAGGATGCCATCCGCGAACACCCGTTGATCCTGTTCCACACGGGGCGCCTGTTTTCGCGCCTCCCTGCGCATACGCGTGAATTGCTCGGAAATGCCGGAATGCCGCTCGCCCGGGCCAAGGAATTTATTGAGGCCGTGCTGGCGGAGGCCCGGCAGGAATGCCCGGGATTCAAGGCGTCGGTGCGCGATGAGGTTACCGCCTTGGATTTCGAATTGGCGGGTTCGGTTGAATGGACGGACGTGCTGCGGTACGTGCACGGGTCCGAGGCGACGAGCGCCGGGCGGATCCTGTCGCCGGCGGCCGAGGAACTGCTGAACCGGACCGAAGCCGGTGAATTCGATGCCTTCCTTTCGGAACTCAAGGTGCGGCGGAGGATCCGGTACTTCGGGTGGACAAGGCTTGAGGACCTCGTTGCGGAGATCCGCCTGAAGCAAGGGATCGCGCTGCTATTCGAGGAGGCCGACCGGACCTGGAACAAGCGTCAGCACCTAGTGCGGTTCGAGGTACAGGAGCGGGGTTTGCTCGAGTCGCCTCCGACCGGACTAAACCCGGTGCTGCCGGAGCCGCCGGGACCGCGGCTGACGCACCGGGTCTTTCAGGGGTGGTTCCTGCGCCTGCTCGCAGAGGCGCCGTTGGCGGGCAGCGAGACGATCAACCTATGGTGCCTCTCGACCCGCGCGGAGTTCGCGCGGTGCTTTCGGCTGGAGAAACTGGGCGCGGACCTGGAAACCGGATTCCTCACCGAATTGATGGCGCCGATGCGGACGCGGACCGAGTTCCAGATCGGGTGGAATCTCTCCGATCGGAGCCCGGTGTGGACGGTGCAGGTGAAGCCGGCGGTGTCCTGGGAAAAGACGAAGACGGAGCTGAAGGCGGTGCTCGGGCGGCCGACCCCGGAGGAGGAATTCCGGCTCAGCAGCGAGGCGGCGGTGCTGTTCGAGTGGGTGCAGGCCATGGGTGAGGCGAAGCTGGAGCGGGGGCTGACCCCGGAAATCGAGCAGGCGATCGAGAAGAAGCAGCTCCTGCTGACGTCGCCTTGGTCCAAAAGGAACTTCCGGCTGTTCGTGACCCTGCTGTGCGAGGAGATCTCGGCGAAGACGCCCGTGGTGCTGAAGCCCGTCGACTGGTTCCGGGAGCAGGGGCCCTTCGACCGGGAGGAGGTGTTCACCCGGCTGCGGGTGGGCTCCGCTGGCGGGGTGACGAAGGGTGCAGAATTGAGCGGTCGGTAGTTTGGGACGGGCGTTGCGGGCGGTCCGGTTGCGGTCCTGTCGGGGAAACGCCTTTCCCCGCGGTCGAGCCCGGGTCTCGCCCTCCCCATTCGAGCGGGGACACCCCGCAGCGCCCCGGGCTCGCTCCCGTTGGGGCCGCTCGCGGCCAGCGGGGTCAGCCAAGCCACACCCTGGGGGATGCCTCAGGCTAGCACCTGCGCCGGCCGCGGCGCTCGTCGGCGCGGTGCGCCTCCTCACGTCCAGGCCTCAAGGTCCGCTTCGCTCTCCACCTTGCGCGGGACCGGTGCTGTCCGGCGGCATCCCCCCGGGGTGGCCGATTTTCGGTTCGGCTCCGGCGGGGTCCGCGCAGCGCGGCCCGCTGCATGCGGCTCGTTGGCCGCGCCAAACCAGGAATACCATGAATGACTCGTCAGACTCCTATCCCCGCGTCGGTCCGCTCGCGCTTTCCCGCGATGACCTTCGCCGCCTCGCCCCGTCGGTGTTCGCCGAGGCCGCCCAGCCCGGCGTCTCCCGGCGCTACGCTTTCGTCGCCACGTCCGATATCGTCGACCTGCTCGAGGACGAGGGCTGGGTGCCGGTCCGTGCCCGGCAGCAGCACGTCCGCCTCGCGGCCCGGCAGGGTTTCCAGATGCATGAAATCCGCTTCGCCCGGCGGGACGACCTCCTGCACCAGCCGATCGAGGTAGGGGGAACGCGGCCGGAGTTGGTCCTGCAGAATGCGCATGACGGCTCGCGCGCGTACCGGATTGACGCCGGGCTCTACCGCCTCGTCTGCCGGAATGGCCTCGTCGTGGCCGACGCGGCCTTCGCGCACGTGGCCATCCGGCATGTCGACATCCTGCCCGAGAAATTCACGGAGGCGGCGCAGGCCGTCGCCACCGGCGCCCCGACGGTCCTCGAGACCGTCCGGCGCTGGCAGGCCCGGCCCATGATGGAACCGGCGCGGGTGGAACTTGCGCGCCGGGCCGCGCTGCTGCGCTGGGATGCGACCCAGCCGGTGAGCCAGCTCCTCTCGGCCCGGCAGCTGCTGGCGCCGCTCCGTTACGGCGACCATGCGTCCGACCTCTGGACGACGTTCAACGTCATCCAGGAGCACCTGGTGCGCGGGGGCGACCGCTATGCCGGCATTGCCGCGCTCGAATCCGGCACGCGGTTCATGCGCAACCGGACCCGGCCCATGGCCGGCCTCCAGGAGAGCCAGACCCTCAACAAGGAACTCTGGAACCTGGCCGAGGAGTTCGCCCAGAACTGAAACACGGCGCGGGCGGCGACGGCGCCGCCCGCGCTTTGAGCGGTGGAGGTCAACGTGGGGCTTGGATCATCTTCTTCCAGTAGTCCTCGAAGTCGCGCTGGATGATGACACGCAGGCCGCGGAGCTTGATCGAGCGCAGGTGGCCCGCTTCGATCAGCCGCTGTACGGTTTTGGTCGATACGCCCAGCCATTCGGCGACGACCGGAAGCCGCAGCGGTCGGTCGGCCTCGTCGAGCCTGATCGGGTTCGTTCTCGTTTTCGGTTTTTTCATGGGGCTTGGTGCTTGCTTGGACGTCGGGTTCACGGTGGCGCCGGTGGGGTGGTGGAGTAGGCAATGGCCAGGATCGCCGCCCGCAGGGCGGGCGACAGAAGTGGCCATGACCGGGCAACGATTTCCATGCCTTCTCCACCGCCAACAATTTTCGAGGATGCTGCAGGGGAAGGTCGATGCAGTTGCGCTATTGCAGGTTGATCGGACGCAGCATTTTGTACCGATGTGCCTCGGGGTTCGAATCCCCGTGGGGACGCCAGCGAAGCTGACGCTTTGGGCGCAGCCCAAAGTTCGAACCCCGGAGGGGTTTGCGGAGTTCCACGATCGCGGAACGGAGCGGGCCGCGCGTAGCGCGGAGCCCGCGAAGCGGGACGAGGCTGCCGAGCCAATCCCCGTGGGGTCGCCTGTTGCGGACATTTGCGCTCGCGTTCCCGACCGCTCGGGTTCCTATCGACGAATTCTCGTCGGCGCGTTCCGCTAGGTTTCGCGGAACTCTCCCCCGCGCCGTTGTTCAGCCTCCGCTATAAAGGCGGACCCCACCCATGCCATCTTTACCCTCGGGAAACTCCGCAGCGACGATGGTCAACGCCCAACGTGAAATGCGTTTGGCCCACTACGGTGGCGCGCCCGGAATGCTGACCTCCGCCACCGTCTGGCTGGTCGCCGGCATAGTATCCCTGGTCGGGTCTTCGGAACGCGCGATTTGGGCTCTGTTCATCGGCGGCGTGTTGATCAGCCCGGTGTCGCGGTTGCTGACCAAGGCCCTGGGACGAACCGGGAAACACAGTACCGACAATCCCCTTGGCACCCTCGCGCTGGCGACGACGTTCTGGATGATCCTGATGATGCCGCTGGCGTATGGTGTCTCCCGCCTGCGCATCGAGTGGTTCTTTCCAGCCATGCTCGTGATCATCGGCGGACGATACCTGACTTTCTTCACGATTTTTGGCGCGCGGATCTATTGGTTTTGCGGTGGAGCGCTGGCCCTGGCCGGACTCGCTCTGGGACGAGCAAATGCCTCGCCATCGCTCGGTGCCTTCTCCGGCGCCGCCATAGAGGCCGCGTTTGCCGTCGCACTCTTCGTGACCACACGGCGAGAGGGCGCGGACGCCGGCTAAGGGGTCAGCAACGGGTTTTCAGACGTTGGCGGGTTGAGGGCGCGCAAGTTGAAGTGCGCGGAACCATCTGGCACTGCCATCCCTTTACCCGAGGCCGTGGGATTAGTATTTGAGTATCTGGCTCCGCGGTCGCCTTTGAAATTCGAAGTGTGATGACCAGATGCAGTGGTGGTTTCCGCGTCTCTCTTTTGTTCGGGTCGGGATAATACGATCCGCCGTTGCATATTCACTCGAACTGAACCTCTTTGCCGCTCGCTTACGCCACCCCCCCGCCGGCATGAGGCTTTTCGTGTAGAAGTCTGCGTCGGTTCAACCTTACCCCCATCCCCATGCGTCGCTTCCTGAGAGTCGCCAAGATCGTCGTTATTGCCCTCGTCGTGGTCTTTGTTGTCGGTGTCGGCGCGCTCCTGTCGCTGCGAGCGCTGCGTCAGCACTCGAACGAAAAGACTTTCGCCATCACGTCACCCCAGGGCATCGACGAGGCGGGTTACGTTGAGATCGGCGGGATCCGGCAGTGGATTCAAATCCGGGGCCAGGACCGGAACAATCCGGTGCTCCTCTGTGTTCATGGCGGCCCCGGCGGCACGTGGATTCCGGTCACCCGGCTTTTTTCGACCTGGGAAAAGGACTTTACGGTGGTCCTGTGGGACGAGCGCGGCGCCGGCAAGACGCTCGCGGCCACCGGCCCGGCGATTGCCAGCACCATGACCATCGAGCGCATGGTCCAGGACGGGATCGAGGTGGCCGAACACCTTCGCCACCACCTCGGGAAAACCAAGATCGTGGTGCTTGGCCATTCCTTCGGGAGCATTCTCGCCACCAACATGGCCAAGCGTCGTCCCGACCTGTTTTTCGCCTACGTCGGCACCGGACAGGCCAGCGATCTGCCGCGCAGCATTACCATGGAGATCGATCGTCTCCGGGGGACGGCGACGGCCGCCAAGGACGACCAAACCCTGCACGAGTTGACCGCCATCGGTCAGCCACCCTTTGCGAGTATGCAGCAGGCCAGCACCTATTTCCAATGCGCGGGGCGATATCAGGCACCCGCCGATACCGCGGCGATGATTGAGTTGCAGCGCAGTCTCCTGTCGCCACCGCCACGCTACACGCTGAGCGATGACTGGAACCGGATGAGAGGCTTCATGGTGGTGCCTACTTGGGCGCTTTATCGGGAAATTCTCGGCACCAAACTCACGACCCTGGGCTCCGACTTCGGAGTCCCGGTGTTTTTGTTCCAAGGCACTGAGGACCACGTGACGCCGTTGGTGCTCGTCGAAGAGTATTTCAACGGGATCTCGGCGCCGCACAAGGAACTGGTGCGCCTGGAGCACGGCGGACATTTTTCGGTCTGGAGCCACGCGTCGCAGTTCGGTGCCGAGTTGGTCCGGCGCGTGCGCCCGCTGGCAGTTGATACCGGAAACTCGCCGTAAGGGTCCGCCACTGTTGGTGGTGGGCGCTTGCGGAGCACGAGGGAAACGGGGGCGTGACCTCGAGCAACCCTGCCTGCCGACGCGCGGTCGGCGACGTGCATCGCGAAGCGTGCGTCAATCTCTACCAAAGGATAGCTTACGCAGATCGTTGCGGGCTGCTAGGCTGGTGGATGCGCCTGCAGCTCACTTTTCACGATCCGGTGCTGCCGTTTCCGATCCTGCCGCACCGGACGGTATGGCCGGGGTGTGGGATGTCCGAGGAATACTTGGTGCCGGAGGAGCACAAGGAGCGGTTGCTCCACGAACTTTATCCCTACGTGGAGGTGCCGAGCATGGGGGCGGTGGTCCTTGATCTTCACGCCAAGCGGCGGTTCGTGGTTCGGGAGTTCAAGGTCGTACGGGAGCAGGGGATGAATCTGCTCGTGAGTCCCTATTACTACCAGGCGGGCGGCTCGGTCATCGATTGGGTGCCGGTCGATCCGGAGGAGGATGAGGACGACGAAGAGGATTGGGATGATGGTTTCCCGTTTCGAACCACGGCCCATGAGATCAGGCCTGGAGCGCAGAACCGGCTTTGCGGGCTCGTGCTGCGCCAACACGAGGGACCTGCGTTTCCGTCAAAGCGGTAAAGGGGGCCGGGGTGGGGCTGAGGTGTTTTTACCACGGAGGGAACGGAGGTCGGACATGGAGGACACCGTGGGCGGCTAAGCGCGTCGGAGACGGCCGCGCTGCCGGCCATGACCCTCAAGCCGCTCACGGCCACCGCCAAGAAGAACTGACGGCGAAAGAGGGGCACAGGTGCGCGGCAGCCGTCGGCTCAGAGCTCGCGCAGGGCGGCAGCGATGGGCAACCGGGCGGCACGCACGGCGGGCAACAGGCCCCCAACGAGGCCGATGGCCGTGGCCCAGGCGATGCCGCGCACGAGCAGGGCGGGAGTGACGGCGAAGGCGAAGGTCACTTGGGCGAAACTCTGCCAGTTCATGGTGGCCGCATGGAAATTATTGAAGGCGGCGTAGGCGAACCCGCCGCCCAGCAGGCCTCCGGTCAGCGCGAGCACGACGGCCTCGGCCATCAGTGCCACCACCACGGCTCCGCGCCCAAAGCCGAGCGCGCGCAGCGTGGCGATCTCGCGGGTGCGCGCCGCGACGGCGCTGTACATCGTGTTGAGCGCGCCGAAGACCGCGCCGACGGCCATCAGCAGGGCGATCAGCACCCCGAGCGTCGTGATCAGGCGCGTCACCGCCTGGGACTGCTCCGCGTAATGGTCGGACTGCCGCAGGGCCTTCACGCTGAGCCGCGGATTGGCGGTGAGGGCGTCCTTGAACTCCGCGAACGAGCCGGCCGACGCCAGCCGGACATAGACGGACTGAAACGAGTCGCCGCGCTGGTAGGCACCCTGCAGTACCTTCGCGTCGCTCCAGATCTCCGACTCCGCCACGCCGCCGGCGGCGGTGAAGATGCCGACGACCGGCCAGGCCTCGCGGCCGACCGGGATGCTGGCACCCAGGTCGAGGCCCGCGAACTCCCGCGCGGCGCCGGCGCCGACGATGACCTCGTTCCGGCCCCACTCGAACATCCGGCCGGCCACCAGCTTCACGTTGCCGCGCACGACTGGCGCAGTGGCCTCCACGCCGCGCAGCGGCACGTTGGCGTCGGTGCCGGTGGACCGCTTGGGCAGGTTGATGATGACGAACAGCTCGGCCGAGGCGAGCGGACCGCGGGCGTCGCGCGCCACACCGGGCGCATCCGCGATCAGCCGAGTTTCCCGGCGGCCGAGGCCGCTCACCATCTCCGAATCGGCGCCGCTGCGCAGCACGATCGCCGCGTCGTCCGAGCCCGACGACGCCATCGCCCGGCGGAAGCCGGCGGCGATGGACAACACGCCGACCAGCACGGCGACGACCCCGGCAATGCCGCAGACGGTGGCCGCGACGGCGCCGCGTCGCTGCGGGATGCTCATCAGGCCAAAGCGGGTGATGGCGACGACCTGGGCGAGCCAGTTGAGTGGTCCGGCCATGGTCACATCCTCCGGAGTGCGTCGGCCACGCGCAGGCTCATCGCCCGGCGGGCGGGGAAAATTCCGGTGCCGAAGCCGAGCCCGGCACTCAGACCCAGCCCGAGCAGCACGTCCCGGACGGGGAAGAAAAACAGCGGCAGGAGGCCGCCGGTGGGATCGCCGCGCGAGATGATGAGCCAGGCCAGCGTGAGACCGGCGGTGCCGCCCAGGACCGCCAGCAGGCACGACTCCGCCAGCACGAGCCCGAGCACCTGCCCGTTGGTGAAGCCAATGGCCTTGAGGACGCCGAGTTCGCCGATGCGCTCGCGCACGGCCTGCGACATCGTGCTGCCCGTCACCAGCAGGATGGTGAAGAAGACCGCCCCGAGGATAACCGCCACGATCAGGGCGATGTTGCCGATTTGGTTGGCCCAGCCCTGGATGAAGGCGCCTTCGGGCTCGGTCTTCGTCTCGGCGGGCGAGTTGGCGAATTCCTCGTCGACGCGCCGTGCGACGTCAGCCGCCTGCGCGGGATCCTTCACGCGGATGGTGAACCAGCCGACAATCCCGTGGCCCCAGTTCTGCGCTTGCCGCGCCTCGTCGAAATAGTCGTAGCGGAAATAGAAACCGGTCGTGTCCGTGCCCTTGTCGCGGCCGTCGAAGATGCCGACGAGGTCGAATTCCCAGGTCTGGTTGAGCCAGATAGGCGACATGATCGGGATCTTGTCGCCGATCTTCCAATGGAAGCGCTCGGCGGTGTTGCGGCCGACGATGGCGCCCGTGCGGGTGGCCTGCCAGGCCTTCATCTGATCGGGCGGCAGGAGAAACTCCGGGAACATCGGCATGAAGTCCTCAGGCACCACCGGGCACTGCATGAAAAAGTTCTTTGGATCCTGGTAGATGCCGCCGAACCAGGTCTGATGCGCCACCGCGGCGACGCCGGGGAGCCGCTGCATCCGCGCCTGGTAGTTCACGGGCAGCATCTGGATGATGGACACCTTGTGGCGCACGATCAGCCGGTCAGCGCCGGCCAGCGCCACGCCGCCGACGAGCGCCTGCTTGATCGCGCTGAGGAAGCCGAAGAGCACGAACGCCACCACAATGGAGAGGAAAGTGAGCGCCGTGCGCAATTTCCGGCGCCGCAGGTTGCCCCAGATGAGATGGAGGAACTTCATGTCACCGGCGCGCTGCTGAGACGGCCCTTGTTGAGGTACACCGTCCGCGCCGCGCGCGCAGAGGCGTGCGGGTCGTGCGTGACCATGATGATCGTCTTGCCGTGCTCGCGGTTCAGCGCCTGCAAGAGGTCGAGGATCTCGTCACCCGACCGGCGGTCGAGGTCGCCGGTCGGCTCGTCGCAGAGCAGCAGGGTGGGGTCGGTGACGATACCGCGGGCAATGCCGACGCGCTGCTGTTCGCCGCCCGAGAGGGTGCGCGGGTAGTGCTGCGCCCGGTGGGTCAGGCCGACCATGGCGAGCGCGGTGGCGACATGCCGCCGGCGCTCCTCCCTGGACAGGTGCGTGAGCAGCAGGGGCAGCTCGACGTTGCGCTCGGCGGTGAGCACGGGAATGAGGTTGTAGAGCTGGAAGACGAAGCCGATGTGCCGGGCGCGCCAGGCGGCGAGTTGCCGGTCGGACAGGTCGGCCAGGTGGTCGCCCGCCACGCTCACCGTGCCCCGCGTCGGCCGGTCGAGACCGCCGATGAGGTTGAGCAGCGTGCTCTTGCCGGAGCCGGACGGGCCCATCAGGGCAAGGAATTCACCCGTCGGCACCTCCAGGTGGAGGTCGGCGAGCACATGGATCTCCTCCGAACCCCGGTGGAAGAGTTTCTCCACGCCTGCGACGCGCACTAGGGCGTCCTGGTCTGCGGTTGGGTTGCTCATGGAATTTTCTCCCGGACAGCCGCGCCGTCGGCCAGGCCGGCCGGCGGCTCCGTCACCACGTGTTCGCCGGGGGCGACACCGGCGCTGAGCTCCGTCTCGCCCGCCTGGGTGCCCGCCACGGTCACAGCGCGCCGCTCCGCGCGCCCGTCGCGGACGACCCACACGACGTCGTGCCCGGCATCCTGCTGCAGCGCGGAGGCCGGCACCAGGACGTTGTGCGCCGGGCCGGCCGCGGCAGTCGCCGCGGCATCGCGAAACGCCACCTTTATGGACATCTCCGGCAGGATGCGCGGATCGGGCTGGTCGAAGCCGACGCGCACCCGCACGGTCGACTTCTGCCGATCCGCTGTCGGGATGATGGCGACCACGCGGCAGGGGATCTGCCAGTCGGGATAGGCGTCCAGCGTCGCCGCCACCGGCTGCCCGGGCGTCACGCGGTTGATGTAGCTCTCGTTGACGTCGATCTCGATCTCCAGCGAGTCCATGTCGACGACAGTGCAGATGCCGGTGCGGGTGAAGCCGCCGGACGACATCGGGGAAATCATCTCGCCGGGTTGGGCGTTCTTCGAGGTGACAATGCCGGCGAACGGCGCGCGGATGACCGCGTCGTCGAGCTGCTGCTGCCAGACGGCGATGCTGCGCTCGGCCACCGTGACCTCGGTGGCGAGCTGGGCCAGGCGGGCGCCGAGCGCCTTGGCGGCGGCCTCGGCATGATCGTAGTCGGCGGGGGTGGCGACGCCGCTGGTGACGAGTTTTCGCTGGCGGGCCTCTTCGCGCTCGGCTTCGCCCAGGCGCACCCGCGTCTCCTCCAGCGCCGTGCGCGTGGCCTCAAGCTGGGCCTGGGCGAGGTGGAGCGAGGCGCGGGTATTGGTGTCATCGAGCCGGGCGAGCACCTGGCCCTCGGCGACCCTTACGCCCTCCTCGATCAGCACCTCGATGACCTTGCCGGTGACCTTGGAGGAGACGGTGGCCTCGCGCCGGGCCGTGACATAGCCGGAGGCATTCAGCACCGTGCGGACCGCGCCGGGGGCCGCGACGGCCGCGCGCGCCGCCACCGTCCGCACCTCGGGCGGCTGCGGGCGGAGGGCCCACCAGGCGGCGACCGCGATCATGACGAGGATGGTCACGCCAAGAACCACCGGCAGGGGCCCACGGGAGGGACCGGGCCTGCTGTCGCGCTCAATCTTCAGGTCATCCAGACGGGACTGCTGCGCGCTCATCCGCATATAGCCAAACAAACGCAAGGTGGTGGGGTCAATGGTGCGGGTGCCTGCCGGCGACGGTATCACTGCGCATGTCATGCCCACATTAGTTTGGTTTAGGCGTCGCGATGGCACGGGTGACCGCCTCCATGCCATCGGTGCCGCCTCCGTGTCTTCCGTGAGAGGACGGCTTCGTCAGGCCGCCGGACGAGCGCCGCGCAACGATGACGAGGGACTCGGTTCACGACCGGCCCGATTGCTGCTAATTCCCTTGAGCCCGCCTGCGGAAACCCCACGGTTCCGGGCACCCCTCCATGACTTCCACCCCGAGTCCGGTGCCGACGGCGGCTGAGCGCTTTTTCTTCGAGACCCAGGGCTACCTCGTCCTCGAGAATTTCTTCACCGCGGAGCACGTCGCCCGGATGCGCGCCGCGCTCGCGGCGACGATCCAGCGCCGGCGGGCGTCAGTGCCGGCGGGCTGGAAGGCCGTCTGGCCGCCGCGCGGTCCCAACGACTACACCCAGATCCACGGCGCGAAGAGCACGCGCATCCTCAATCTCCTCGAGGAGGACCCGCTCCTGTTCGAGCCGCTGACCTGGCCGGCGCTGCAGCCGTACGTGCAGGCGTTCATCCACCCACAGCCGCACTATCTCGCCTCGGACGCGATCGTGGAGGACCCGAAGGACTTCGCGGACCGCCGCGACGGCTGGCATATCGACGGCAGCGACGAGGGTTACCGTCGGCTCCGCGGCCCGATCCCGCTGCTGCAGCTGAAGCTCGGCATTTATCTCACCGACATGACCAAGCCGTGGCGCGGCAACCTGACCGTGGTGCCCGGCAGCCAGCTATCGCGTGCCGAGCCGACGGTGGAGGAGCGGAAGCGCCGGGAGTTCTTCCCGGGCGCGCTGCAGGTCTGCGCGCCAGCGGGCAGCGCGATCCTGTTCCACAACGCGATCTGGCACACCGCCGCGCCGTACGGTCCGGGCGAACCCGGCCGCGAGATGCTCTACTACGCCTGGGAACAGCCGTGGATGCTAGCGCACACCGCGCACTGGAGCTACAGCAAGGCGTTCTATGCCGGGCTCAAGCCGGCGGACCGGCTGCTTTTCCACGGGTTCGTGTTCGATCCACCGGAAATGCGGTGAGGGAGGGAAGGGAAATCCCTTTTCACAGGAGGTAACGGACGGAACGGACAGGACAGGTGAGGGACTTTCCTAGCGACGTCCTCAACTCCGTTTTTTCCGGCCCTTCTCGGTGGCGGCGAGTTGGCGCTGCAGGTCGGTGATCAATCGCTCGATGCGTTCGTCGCGCCGGTGACGGGCGCCGGTGATCGCGAAGAATCGCTCGGCCAGCCCGGGCAAACGCTCAACCCGAAGGTCGGCACCCTCGGCGATTTCGCGTTCCACGACGATCCGCGGCACTAGCGCGAGGCCGGCCCCGGAAAGTGCGAGCAACCGGAGAAGCGCCATGTCATCGATCTCGGCGCGGACCTGCGGGTGCACCTTGGCCCGGGCGACCAACGTGTCGAACTCCAGCCGGACCGTGCTGCGGCGGGACGGAAGAAAGAGCGGCAGGCCGTCCAACCAGTCAGGGAACGGCTTGCGCGGCACGCGAAACGGGGGGCGCCCTACCAAGTAGACCGGCATTTCACCGAGCAACACCTGCTCCAGGGCTGGGGCGTCGGCCGCGCCGGCGGGAAGACTCGTTAGAACCACATCCAGCCTGTGCTCACGGACGCGCAGGAGTAGGTCGTCCTGCGCGCCTTCCTCCACCGTGACCGCGTCGGGGGTGTCGCGCAGCAGGGGCCAGACAAAATCGAACTGGAGGTTCTTCGACAGCGTGCTCAGGGCGCCAACCCGCAGCGGCCGGCGAGTGGAGGCGTGGCCCTGGCCGATCCAGTCCTGCATCTCCAGGCCGGCGCCAAAGATCCGGTCGGCGTATTCGAGCGCGGTCCGTCCCGCTGCCGTGAGGGCGAGCTTGCGGCCCCGGCGCTCAAACAGGACCTGCCCCGTCGCCGCCTGCAGGGCGGTCACCTGCATGCTGAGCGCGGAAGGCGAGACGTGCATGACCTCGGCCGCGCGTGCCACTCCGCTTTCCCGGGCGACGTGCCAGAATGCCCGCAAATGGTGGAAGTTGAGGTGGCACACGTGCGGCCGGCGGGAATTGGTCATGGTTCAGTAGCACTGAACAATACCGACCAAACAATCGAATATTAAAAACAAAGGCCGGTCGCTAGACTGGGGTGTTTTCCCACCATGAACACCGCCACCCTTCCCCCACCGACCCTCAAGCACGCGGCGCCCACAGGCGCCGCCCCAACCCCGGTTCGCACCGCCGTGACGGTGGCGCACGGGGACGGCATCGGACCCGAGATCATGGCCGCCACCCTGCACATCCTCGGCGAGGCCGGGGCGCAGCTGGACATCGAGACGATCGAGATCGGCGAGAAAGTGTACGCGCGCGGGCACTCGGCCGGCATCGAGCCGGCGGCCTGGGACTCGCTGCGCCGCACCGGCGTCTTCCTGAAGGCGCCGATCACGACGCCGCAGGGCGGGGGAGTGAAGAGCCTGAACGTCACGGTGCGAAAGGCTCTCGGGCTGTACGCCAACATCCGGCCGACAGTGGCGTATGCCCCGTTTGTGGCGACGCGGCACCCGGGCATGGACCTGGTGATCGTGCGGGAAAACGAGGAGGATCTGTACGCCGGGATCGAGCACCGGCAGTCCCAGGACGTGTACCAGTGCCTGAAACTGATCACGCGGCCGGGCTGCGAGCGGATCGTGCGGTACGCGTTCGACTATGCGCGCGCCCACGGCCGGAAGCGGGTGACCTGCTTCACGAAGGACAACATCATGAAGCTGACCGACGGCCTATTCCACCAGGTGTTCGACGAGATCGGCCGGGAGTTCCCCGACCTGGAGAAGGAGCACTGGATCGTGGACATTGGCGCGGCGAAGCTGGCGGATTCGCCGCGGGATTTTGACGTGATCGTGATGCCGAACCTCTACGGCGACATCCTGTCGGACGTGGCGGCGCAGATCGCGGGTTCGGTGGGGCTGGCCGGGTCGGCCAACATTGGCGAACGCTGCGCGATGTTCGAGGCGATCCACGGCTCGGCGCCGCGGCGCGCCGGGCAGAATCTCGCCAACCCATCGGGACTCCTGCGCGGCGCGATCCTGATGCTGGAGCACCTTGGGCAGACGGACGTGGCGGCGAGGGTGCACAACGCCTGGCTGAAGACCCTGGAAGACGGCATCCACACCTACGACATCTTCCGGGAAGGCATCAGCCGCCAGAAGGTCGGAACACGTGAATTCGCGCGGGCGGTGGTGGAGCGGCTGGGCCGCGAACCCCTGCACCTGCCGAGAGTGCGGCCGGCGCAGGGTGCGGCGGTCTCGGTGCGCTCCCAGCCCCGGACGCGGGCCACCGTCTCAAAGGTGCTGGTCGGAGTGGACGTCTTCATCGACGCGGCGGGCATCGCGCCGGCGGAGCTCGCGCGGAGGCTGATGCCGCTGCGGAGCGGACCGCTGGACCTCGAGATGATCTCGAATCGCGGCATGCGGGTGTGGCCCGACGGGTTGCCTGAGACGAGTTGCGTTGACGTGTTCCGCTGTCGGTTCCGCATCCCGGACTTCCTCGCGGACACGGGCGGCATCTCGCACGACCCGATCACGCGCCTGCTGCACTCGGTCGCCGCCGAAGGCTTCGACTGGGTGAAGACGGAGCTGCTGTACCACTTCGACGGCCAGCCCGGCTACACCCGCAGCCAGGGCGGTTGACGGAAAATCGATCGCGCACGGGGAAACGGAGGGAGGCCGACGGCGCCCTCCGTTTCCTCGGCTGCGCGGGAACCGGCCTATGGGGCCGGGCGATTTCGGAGACGCTGGGCGGCGCGTTCGCAGGCTTCGCGCCGTCGGGCGAGGAAGGCCTTCTTGGCCTCGAGAATTCGGGCGACGAGGGCGGGGTCGGCGGTGGCGGGTGAGCCGCTGTCGAAGGGCGGGGCGGGGTTGTACTCCATGTCGAGCTGGATCCAGCGCGCGGCGTCCTCGCCGTGGATGCGGCCGACCAGCGTCAGGGCAAAGTCGATGCCGGCCGTGACGCCGCCGCCCGAGGCGCGATTGCGGTCAATCACGACACGGTCGCCGACGGGGATCGCGCCGAAGAGCGGCAGGAACTCAAGCGACGACCAGTGACAGGCTGAACGGTAGCCCTGCAGGAGTCCCGCCGCACCGAGCACCAGCGAACCCGAGCAGACGGAGGTGATCCACTGCGCCCCGGCGGCCTGGCGGCGGAGAAAATCAAGCGTCTCCTCGTCGTCCATCAACGCCATGGTGCCGATGCCGCCCGGGACGCAGATCACGTCACACGGCGGGCAGGTCGCAAACGTCGCGTTGGGTGTGATGGTCAGGCCGGTGTCGGCCGCGACGGGCTCGAGGGTCTTCCACACCAGGTGCACCTTGGCGCCCGGCGCGCGCACGAACACCTCGAACGGTCCGGTCAGGTCGAGCTGCGTGAGCTTGGGGAACAGGAGCAGGCCGATGTTCATGGGGCGAAGGGACAGGCCGGAGCATTGGGCCAAGCCACAGCGAAGCAATCTCTGCCCACGCGCCGGATCGTTCTGCGTCTCTTGCGCCTTTTTGCGACCACCAAACCTAGGAGCTGTGAATGAATGAACGCGCAGGGTCCGGATTGCATTGGCCGGCGCGCGCCCCACGTTGGAGGGCCGTGAATCTCAGCGAAGCCATTGCCAAGACCCGCCGCCACATCGACGCGCACTGGGAGCAGACCTTCCGTGACTCCCGTCACGAGTCCGCCCGCGAGTTCCCGCTGCCGCGCCCGCACACTGTGCCGTCGACGGACCCGTGCATGTGGCTCTTTTTCTACTGGGACACCTACTTCACCAATCTCGGCCTCCTGCGGCAGAACCGTCTCGCCCAGGCGATCAACAACGCCGACAACGTCATCCACTGCATCGAGCAGATCGGCCTCGTGCCCAACATCTCGGTGCGGATCGCGCTCAACCGCTCGCAGATCCCGGTGTCGGCGGTGCTGTTCGAGGACATCTTCCGTCACACCGGCGACCTCGCATGGCTGCGGCGGGCCTATGCGGCGCTAGGCAAGGAGTACGCGTTCTGGATGGCCCTGCGGCTCGCGCCGAACGACCTGAACACCTGCGGCACGAATGCCGACCCGATCACTCTGGCCGGATTCTACGATGTCATCCGCGAGCGCCTGCGCGACATCCCGGACGAGCCGGTCGCCCGCCTGCAGTACCTGCGGCACAAGATGGCGGAGTGCGAGGTGTGGGACTTCAACCCGCGGTTCAGCCAGCGCGCGGCGCATTTCAATCCCGTCGACACCAACGCGATCCTCTTCCAGTTCGAGAACATCGCGGGCGACTTCGCCCGCACGCTGGGCCACGCCGACGAGGAAAAAGTCTGGCGCGAGCGCGCGGCACGGCGGCGGACCTTGGTCGACCGCTATCTCTGGAACGAGGCCAAGGGATTCTATTTTGACTACGACTGGGCGAACGGCCGGCCGGGAAGCGTCGTCTCGGCGGCGCCGTATTTCGCGCTCTGGTCCGGGGTTTGTTCCGACGCGCAGGCCGCGGCGCTGGCGCGCAATCTTCCGCTCGTCGAGCGGGACCATGGGATCATCACCTGCGCCGAGGGCAGCAACACCTCGATCAACACCTACCAGTGGGATGCGCCGAATGCCTGGCCGCCGCTGCAGACGGCCGCGATCCTGGGCCTGCTGCGTCATGGCTACACCGCGGACGCCAAGCGCATCGCGGAGAAGTACGTGCTCACCTGCGCCCGGAACCTCGAGACGACCGGCAAACTTTGGGAGAAGTACAACGCCCTGACCGGCCGGATCGACGTGGCCGACGAGTACAAGATGCCGCAGATGATGGGCTGGACCGCTGGCGGCTTCCTGCACGCGGCGGAAGTGCTGGAGAGCTGAGGGGGCGGGGCCGGTTGAAAGCGGTCGGTTGAATGTTGAAGGGTCGGAGGTGCAGGGGCGCGACGATGAGGTCTCGGTCTGTCGGCAGAGGGCGGCGCCCGAGTGGAATTTCGGTGACCCGGTCGGGAAAGTGCGGCAGCTACCAAGGCGTCGCGGCGTGTGCGGCGACGCTAACCCAAGATCCCATGAGCCATACCCCAGGCCAGGTTGAGTGCACGATTCCCGTGGTCCCCGTCCGCGATCTGCCGCGCAGCATCGCGTTCTACACCGAGAAGCTCGGTTTCAAATTGGACTGGGGCGGGGCGCCGAACTCGATCATCTGTGGGATCTCGCGCGACCGTCATCCCCTGATGCTGACGCAGCGCGAGTCGGTCACCCAGCCGACTTGGGTGTGGATCGGCGTGGAGGATGAAACACTCTTCGCTGAGTACCGTCGCAATGGTGTGGAAGTCCACCAAGAGCCGCAGAATCACCCGTGGGCCTACGAGATGAAATTCGAGGACCCCGACGGCAACATCCTGTGGCTCGGCACCGAGCCGCGGAAAGACGAGCCGTTTGTCGGCGTGGGGAAGAGCTAGCGCGTTCTCGCAGGCTTTTAGCCGCAAAGAGGCGCAGAAGGCGCAGAGACAATCCGCTCTGTCTCAGGCTTGGCTTTCCTGTCTGTCATTCTGAGCGAAGCGAAGAATGGCAAACGGGGCTTGAAGGCCTGCCCTAGAAAAAACTCCGGAGGAACTCGGCGGCTTGGTCGGAGAGGCCGACGATCTTGTTCGTGGCCTGGCGGTAGTACTTGAAGTTCAGCTCGGTTTCCGGGTGGCCGTCGTTCCACTGCGCGAAGGGCTTGAGTTCGGCGCGACCGAGCCGGCGCTTGGCGCGGGCGGTGACCTTCACGGCGATGCTCACGCGGGGAGTCTGGCGGGCGACGCCACGCTGGCGGGGCGTCGGTTTGGCGGCCGTGACGAGGCCGCAGGCGATCAGGCCCGGGCCGCCCTCGTTCTCGCTCGCGAAGAGATAGAGCGTGTCGCCGACGGCGATCCGTTTCCCGCCGTACATCGTCTTCTGTGCGTCAAACGCGTACGACTTCGCCCGCACGTCCCGGATCTCCGTCTTGATGGCGTAGACCATGAATCAAGGTCTCGCATTGCGGGCGGACCCGAGGCGAGGGGAAATCGGCGCGCCCGGCGAAGTTTGTCTCGGCAAGCGTCGGGCCTCCGGCTACCGGAAAGGGCCAGACCACCCGAGTCGGGTTGGAGCGACCACCCCTGCGAATCATGAAATCCCGTTTCCTCTTCCTCGGCGCCGTTCTGATTCTGGCCACGGCGGCCTGCACCACGGCCCCGCTTGCGTCGGTGGATCCGTTGGTCGGCGCGTGGCGCGGCGGGGTACAGTTTGAGAGCGGGGCCTTTGCGGCGGTGAAGGACCTCGAGTTCATGTACGCCTTCCAGGCGGGCGGGACCATGACCGAGTCGTCGAACTACGATGGCGCCCCGCCGGTTCCCCCGGCCTACGGCGTGTGGCGACGCGTGGCGGACGGGACGTATGAGCTGAAGTACGAGTTCTATTGGACGAAACCGCCGGCGAACTTCGACGAAATCGCGAAGGGCGGCGGCTGGGCGCCGGGCGGCCGGGGCGTGTTGACGCAACACATCACCCTCTCCGCCGACGGCAACGCTTTCACCGGCACGCTGCGCCTCGAGACCTTTGACTCGGCGGGCAAGCCCACCGACCCGCCGAGCGCGGCGGCGGTCAAGGGCGCGCGCATCCGGTTCTGAGCGGAGGCTGGGGTGGTATGCCCTTGTCCTTGGGCCGGGGATTTCATGTAATTCCCTGCCCGGCAGGTTTCCTCCTGCCGGCAACCAGCCGGTGTACCAACCGATCCATGAAAAAGCTCCTGATCGCCTGCTTTGCCTGCCTCGCACTCAGCGCCTGGGCAGAGCCAGCAAAGTCCCCCGACAAGAAGCCCGCGGATTCCGCCAAGGCCTCCGACAAGAAACCCGCCGAGACCTCCAAGGCCACAACCAAGGACGCCAAGCCGGCGGACAAATCGGGTTCGGTGTCGAAGGGGGACGGGAGTAAGCCGTCCGGTCCGCCTACGACCAAGTGATCGGTTGGGTCGGGTGACAGGAATCGAATTGTCGTCTGCGCGACGCGCCCCTGTACCGCCGGGGCGGCAATTGGCGTTGGTCGAGTCGCGTGCCTTCGCCTTCAGGTCTTCAGCTCCACCGCGTGGATTCGCTGGATGTCTTGATCGGCGCGATCCGCGAAATCCGTGGTTAAACGAACCGCGCGGCGAATCGTGGGACAGAGTCCAACTGGATTCTTCGCTGCGCTCAGAATGACAGGGGAGGGAGAGACCGAGAGGTCGGTAGTGGTCGGTATGAGAACGGCGGTCTTGAAAGGAGGCCCGGAAGTCTGGCCCGCCTGTGCCAACAAACGCTTCGACGCCGGCGCGTCGGCCCGCTTGGGTGGAGTCATGAACAAACCCCTGCGGCGCCTGGTCCGGGCGCTGGTTTTGGCGGCGGCGGTGACGGGCGGGGTCTCCCTCGCGGCGGAACCGGCGGTCACGGTGACCTCGCCGCAGGCGCTGCCCGCGAAGCATGACCGACCGTGGGTGTTCCTTGGTGGAACGATCGACATGGGGGCGTCGGTGGATTGGCAGGCGGGATTGACCAAGACCCTCGGCGACCTCGACGTGGTTTTCCTCAATCCGCGCCGGCGCGACTGGGACCCGGCGTGGCGTCCCGAGGCCGGCGATCCCCACTTTCGACAGCAGGTGCAGTGGGAGCTCGCCGCGCTCGAGGCGGCGGACGTGATCGTGATGTACCTCGCCCCGAAGTCGCAGAGTCCCGTGAGCCTGCTGGAGCTCGGCCTCCATGCGCGGTCAGGGAAACTGATCGTGCTCTGTCCGGAGGGATTCTGGCGCAAGGGCAACGTCGACCTCACCGCCTCCGCCTACGGCGTGGAGCAGGTCGCGACGCTGGACGAACTGGCGGCTGCGGTCCGACGCCGCGTGGCGGCAAAGGCGGTGCGGCCGTGAGCGGCGCTGGCGGGCGGGTGGTGACGGATCCGGCGGAGATCGACCGGCTGTACCGGTATTGGCGGGTGCGGGTGATGTACTCGATGACCACCGGGTACGCGCTGTACTATTTCGTGCGGAAGAACCTCTCGATGGCGGCGAAGCCGATCGTCGACGAGTTTGGGTTCACCAACACGCAGTGGGGCCTGCTGCTCAGCGCGGCGACGATCGTCTATGCGATCTCGAAATTCCTGAGCGGGATCATCGGCGACCGGGCGAACCCGCGCTGGCTGATGGCGGGCGGGCTGATGCTCTCGGCGCTGGCAAACGTGTGGTTCGGCTTCGGCACCGCGCTCGGCACACTCGTGGTGGTTTGGGCGCTCAACAACCTGTTCCAAGGCGCGGGCTCGCCGCCGTGCTTCCGGTTGCTGACGCATTGGTTCAGTCCGCGCGAGATCGGCCGGGCATGGGGCGTCTGGAACGCGTCGCATCAGGTGGGTGGCGCGGTGATCGCGGTGTGGGCGGGCTGGCTGATCACGCACTACGGCTGGCGCGCGGCGTTCTGGGCGCCGGCGGCGCTGTGCGCGATTGGGTCGTTCTGGCTGTTGAACCGCCTGACCGATTCGCCCGAGGCCATGGGACTGCCGCCGATCGAGGTGCACAGCGGCGAAGAGACGGCGCCGGCGAAGGTGCCGGAGGCGGACGGCTCGTTCTGGGGCATTTTCCGCACGCACATCTTGGCGAACAAGTGGGTGTGGATCGTGAGCGCCGCGAATTTCTTCGTGTATGTCGTCCGGATCGGCGTCCTGGACTGGGCGCCGAAGTACCTGGTGGAGGCGAAGGGCTTCAAGCTGACGGATGCGGGCGTGTCGCTGTCGGTGTTCGAGGTGGCGGGCATCTTTGGCGCGTATGCGGCCGGGTGGGCGTCGGACCGGCTAGGCGGGCGGCGCGGGCCCGTGTCGGTCGTGTTCATGGTCCTGCTGGTCGGCGCGCTGGCGGCGCTGCTGTTCGTGCCCAACGGCCAGCGACTGACGATGGCAGTGGTGTTTGCGGCGATCGGTTTCCTGGTCTACGGACCGCAGATGCTGGTCGCGGTGGCCGCGGCGGATTTCGCGACGAAGGTGGCGTCGTCGAGCGCGGTGGGACTCACGGGCCTGTTCGGCTATTTCGGCGCGACCCTCTGCGGCATCGGCACCGGCTGGCTGGTGGACCACTATGGCTGGAACGGCGCGCTGTGGTTTTACGGTGGCTCGGCGGTGATCGGAATGCTGCTGCTGGCGACGACATGGCGGCAGGCCCGAGCACCGGGCGAACGTCGAACATCGGACGTCCAACGCCGGACACCGAAGGGTTAGTCCAGCGCGGGGGCCTAGAAGGAGACTTCGACGTTGGGCGTTCGGCGTCCGACGTTCGGCGTTCGTCCGGTCCCAACGCAGCGGCGCCGCGCTCCTGTGAGTGCGGCGCCGGGGAGGGCTCTCTACTTATGTCCCTTCGACTTACCCGATCTTGACCTCGACCGCCTTGCCGGGAGCCTTCGTGTCCTTCGGCAGGCGGATCTTCAACATGCCCTCCTGAAATTCGGCGGTCACCTTCTCGCTGAGTCGGGTGTCCATGATGACTCCTAGGTTGAACGTTGCGCACCCTTGACTGGACAACAGTAACACCGCGCGCCGGAAATGCTGCGCATTTCTTGCCCGAATTGACGACTCGTTCCGACGGTGGGTTGGGTGAACCACCAAGGGCACGAAGCACACGAAGCCCAAGCCTCCCTCCGATCATAGCGATCCTTGCGGTCTTTGCGGTGAACCGGATCGGAAGCCGATCTTGTTTTACCGCCAAGACCGCCAAGGCCGCGAAGCAAAGCGACTTCGTGTGCTTCGTGTCCTTCGTGGCAATCCAAGGCCCCTGCGGGGCGGCGAAGCCGCGGACGAGACCTGCGACTTGCGACCTGGTACTTGTGACCTGCGAAGCCGCTACGCGGCTTCGTAAAATGGACCGGCCCCGCGTGAGTCCGCGGGGCCGGCTTTTCGGGGTAACTA
>CAYYGV010000040.1:0-29054 GCA_964471615.1 uncultured Opitutaceae bacterium | reverse complement strand
CAGGTTGAGCGCGATGGCCGTGCCGATCACCTCCGCCAGGTCGCACGCGCAGATCGCCACCTCGCACAGCAGCCACAGGGCGATCGTGACCGGCTTGGAATAATGATCCCGACACGCCTGGGCCAGGTCGCGGCCCGTCACGATGCCCAGTTTCAGGCACAGCGCCTGAAGCAGGATCGCCATCAGGTTCGAAAGCAGGATGACGCTCAGCAGCGTGTAGCCAAACCGCGAGCCGCCGGCGAGGTCCGTGGCCCAGTTGCCCGGGTCCATGTAGCCGACCGCGACCAGATAGCCCGGGCCGGAGAAGGCCAGGAGCTTCCGCCAGAAACCGGCCGCCGCCGGCACGCGGACCGAGCCATGCGACTCCGGCAGGCTGGGCGTGCCGTTCGCCCGCTTCCACCCCGTCTCGCCCGACGGCGACGCCTGGACCGGCTCGCTCATCGCGCGCCTCCCTTCGCAGGCCGCCAGTTGCGTAGGTTGGAATACATGATGTAGCAAGGGCTACATTTTACCGGCTCGACTTGTCAAGGCCGACGTGTTTCCGGTGCCGTGTACGTGAAAGCTCCCCGCCCCTCGCGCAGCTCCGTCCGCTCCTCCGACCTGCAGGCCGCCAGCCTCCAGCAGACCCGGCGCGAACACGCCTCCGAGGTGGCCGAGGACTATGTCGAGGCCATCGCCGACCTCGCCCACGAGCAGGGCGAGGCCCGCGTCGTCGACCTGGCCCGCCGGCTCGGGGTCACCCACGTGACCGTCAACCGCACGCTCGCCCGCCTCCAGCGCGACGGGTTTGTCACGGCCAAGCCCTACCGGGCCATCTTCCTGACGGACGACGGCCGCCGCCTCGCCGCCTCCTGCCGGCAGCGGCACGCCGCCGTGGTGGCCTTCCTCCGTTCGCTCGGCGTACCCGAGCGCACGGCCGAACTGGACGCCGAGGGTATCGAGCACCACGTGAGTCCCGAGACGCTTGCGGCCTTCGAGCGCCACGTCCGCCGGTCCGCCCGCTAGACAGGACACTAGGGCCTTCAGCTGTCAGCGATCAGCTCTCAGCTGTCAGCATTCAGCGATCAGCTGTCAGCTTTGAGCTCGCGTGCAGCGATTCAGCCCCGGACGGAGGCCACCAAAGATGCGCAGGCCTAAGAAGCCAAAGACCTTTTTGCGGCCGACAGGCTCAAAGAGCTGACGGCTGATAGCTGACCGCTGAAAGCTCCATTCATCGTGCCCAATTCGCCTTGCCGGGCGCGACGGCGGCTCGACACACTCCGCGGCGATGTCGACGAAGTTTGCCCGTGCCGTCTTTGCGTTCACCGCGGCCTTCTTCGCGGTGTTTTTCCTGTGGCCGATCGCGCAGATCCTGCAGGGCGGGTTTGTCGACGCCGACGGGCACTTCACGTTGTCGTTCTTCACGGCGCTGCTCGCCGATCCGACCTACCGCGGCGCGCTGGGCAACTCGTTTCTGCTCGCGCTCGCCGCAACGACCCTGGCGATGCTGCTGGCGCTGCCGCTGGCCTTCATGAGCGACCGGTTCGTGTTCCCGGGAAAGACGCTACTCGGCTCGCTGGTGCTGGTGCCGATGATCCTCCCGCCGTTTGTTGGCGCGATCGGCATCCGCCAGATCTTCGGCCAATACGGCGCTTTCAATTCGCTCCTGATCGACCTTGGACTGCGGCCGACCGGGTGGACCTACGACTGGTTCGCGGCGAACCAGTTCTGGGGCGTCGCCATCGTCGAGGCGCTTTCGCTCTATCCCATCATCTATCTCAACGCCGTCGCCGCGCTCGCCAACATCGACCCGGCGATGGAGGAGGCCGCCGCCAACCTCGGGTGCACCGGGCTGCGGCGCTTCTGGAAGATCACGGTCCCGCTCATCAAGCCGGGCCTCTTTGCCGGCGGCACCATCGTGTTCATCTGGTCGTTCACCGAACTCGGCACGCCGCTGGTGTTCGACTACTCGCGGCTCACGAGCGTCCAGATCTACTACGGCCTGCGCGACATCGGCGGGAACCCGTTCCCGTTCGCGCTCGTCGCGATCATGCTCGCGAGCTCGATCGGCATCTACGCGCTCGGCAAGGGACTGTTCGGCCGCGACAGCTACGCGATGATGGCCAAGGCGACCAGCACCGGCGGCCCGCGGCGCCTGCCCCGCGGCCGGGCCTGGCTCTGCACCGCGCTGTTCGCGGGAGTCACGGCCGTCGCCGTCCTGCCCCACCTCGGCGTCGTCCTCGTGGCCTGCGCCCGGGAGTGGTACGCGGCGGTGCTGCCGCAGGCCTACACACTCGACAACTTCCGCCTCGCGCTGGGTCACGACCTGACGGTACCCGCGATCGCGAACAGCCTGAAATTCGCCAGCATCTCCACGGTGGTGGATCTCTTCCTCGGCGTCGCGATCGCCTACGTCGTGGTGCGCTCAAAGCTCGCCGGCCGGCAGGTGCTTGATTTCCTCGCGATGCTGCCGCTGGCCGTGCCCGGCCTGGTGCTCGCGTTCGGCTACCTGGCGATGTCGCAGGAGGGACGGTTCTTCGCATTCCTCAATCCGGTCCGCAACCCGACGATCCTGCTGATCATCGCCTACTCGATCCGGCGCCTGCCGTACGTCGTGCGCGCGGCGGCCGCCGGCTTCCAGCAGACCAGCGAGACCCTGGAGGAGGCCGCGCAGAATCTCGGCAGCCCGCCGCTCAAGGCCACGCTCCGGATCACGATCCCGCTCATCACCGCCAACCTGATCGCGGGCGGCCTGCTCGCGTTCGCTTTCGCCATGCTCGAGGTCAGCGACTCGCTCGTGCTCGCGCAGAAGCAGGCGTTCTATCCGATCACCAAGGCGATCATGGAGCTGTTCCAGCTGCTGGGCGACGGGAAGTTCATCGCCAGCGCGCTGGGCGTGTGGGCCATGGCGTTCCTCGGCATCACGATCGCCGGGCTCAGCGTGCTCCTCGGCAAGAAGCTCGGCACGCTGTTCCGCGTCTAGGCCCATGCCGCTGCTGCTCCTGGTCTCCCTCGTCTGGGCCTTCTCCTTTGGCCTGATCAAGGGACAGCTGGCCGGCCTCGACAGCACCGCGGTCGCCACGCTCCGGCTTGTCCTGGCGCTCGCGGTCTTCCTGCCGTTCCTGCGCCCGGCCGGGATCGGCCCGGCGCGCGCGCTGCGGCTCGCGGGCATCGGGGCCGTCCAGTTCGGTCTGATGTACCTGTTCTACCAGCGGTCCTACGCCTACCTGCCGGCCTACGCCGTGGTGCTGTTCACACTCACGACCCCGCTGTTCGTCGCCGGACTCGACGCGATCCTCGCGCGGCGCTGGCACCTGCGATATCTCGCGGCCGCCGCACTGGCGCTCGTCGGCTCCGCCGCGGTCTGGTATCAGGCGACGCCGACCGGGAATTTCGGGCCGGGCTTCCTGCTGGTCCAGCTGGCCAACCTCTGCTTTGCCGCCGGGCAATTGGCGTGGCGCCGCGAGCGCGCAGGCCTCCCGCCGGAGCGGACGGACGCCTCCCTGTTCGCGCTGCCCTACGCCGGCGCCGTCGTCGCGGCCGGCCTCGGCTCGCTGTGGTTCACCGACTGGAGCGCGGTGCATCCGACGGCCGCCCAGTGGGCCGTGCTGGCCTACCTCGGGGTGATCGCCTCGGGCGCCTGCTTCTTCGGCTGGAACGTCGGGGCCGCGCGGGTAAATGTCGGCACGCTGGCGGTCTTCAACAATGCGAAGGTTCCCCTCGGCGTCGCCTGCTCCCTCGCCTTCTTCGGCGAAAAAGCCGACCTGCCCCGCCTCCTCCTCGGCGGCGGCCTGATGGGCCTCGCCGTCTGGCTGGCCGCGGACCGGAAACGCTAGCGTGCCCACGGCGGGCCCGGCCGGGAATTGGGTGGCGTTTTCCGAGGGGAAGTCCATTTTCCCCGCTCGTGTCCTCCCCCCTGGGACAAGCCCGAGCCTTGGCCGCGATGCGTCGCCTTTGGACGGTTGTCCTCTTTTCTTGGGGCGGCTTGGCGCTCCCGGGCCAGGCCCAGACCGTGTTCACGTGGTCCAGCGGCTCGATCCCGACCCAGACCGTCGGCGTGCTCGACACCCTCAACATCACGACCTTTGCCGACCACGCGTTCAACGGCCAGAACGTGCTCAACAACGGGATCGTGAACTGGCAGGCGGGCTACCTCCGCTCGGGCTACAACGCCGTCTTCACGAATTCGACGAGCGGCACGTTCAACGACTCGGCCGACAGCCACCTCGATAATCCGTTTGGCGGCGGGTACTCGTTCACGTTCCAGAACGACGGCATGTACAACAAGACCGGGACCGGGACGACCATGGTCGAAACCTACTTCAACAATACCGGGACCGTCAGCATCCAGGCCGGCACCTTCAGCCTCAGCGGCAGCGGCGGATCCTCGGGCTCCGCGGTCTTCAGCGCCGCATCAGGCGCGTACATCATCTTCACCAACAGCTACACCCTGGGCGACGGGACGACGCTGACCGGCGCCGGCTCCTTCCAGCAGACTGGCGGCACCCTGATCATCGCGGGCAACCTCACCGCGTCGAATCTGGCCTTCAACGGTGGCGCCGTCGGCGGCTCGCCGATCCTGCACGGCTCGGGTTACCTTTGGAACACGGGCGACTGGAGTACGGGCAGTCGCACCACGACCACCATCGCTTCCGACGGCGTGCTCACGATCGCCACTGGCAGCGACCACAACTTCAATTACCGCGACGTCATCAACAATGGCATCGTGAACTGGCAGGGCGGTTACCTTCGCTCCGGCTACAATTCCGCCTTCACCAACTCCCCGGGCGCCATCTTCAACGACTCGGCCAGCAGCCACGTCGATAACCCGTACGGCGGCGGCTACTATTTCGCGTTCCAGAACGACGGCACCTACAACAAGACTGCGACCGGCACGACCAACTTCGACACGCCGTTCTACAACACCGGGACCGCTGACATCCAGAGCGGGACCTTCAGTGTGAACGGCGGCGGCTCGTCCAACTCCACGGCCGTGTTCAACACGTCGTCGGGTGCGTCCGTCGTCTTTACCAACAGCTACACCCTGGGCGACGGAACGACCCTGACCGGCGCCGGCGCCTACCAGCAGACCGGCGGCACCCTGGTCATCACGAGCAATCTCACCGCGTCGAACTTGGTCTTCAACGGTGGCGCCGTCGGCGGCTCGCCGATCCTGCACGGCTCGGGTTACCTTTGGAACACGGGCGACTGGAGTACGGGCAGTCGCACCACGACCACCATCGCTTCCGACGGCGTGCTCACGATCGCCACTGGCAGCGACCACAACTTCAATTACCGCGACGTCATCAACAATGGCATCGTGAACTGGCAGGGCGGTTACCTTCGCTCCGGCTACAATTCCGCCTTCACCAACTCCCCGGGCGCCATCTTCAACGACTCGGCCAGCAGCCACGTCGACAACCCGTACGGCGGCGGCTACTATTTCGCCTTCCAGAACGACGGCACGTACAACAAGACCGCGACCGGCACGACCCACTTCGACACGCCGTTCTACAACACCGGGACCGCCAACATCCAGGCCGGGACCTTTAGTGTGAACGGCGGCGGCTCCTCCAACTCAACGGCCGTGTTCAACACGTCGTCGGGCGCGTCCGTGGTCTTCACCAACAGCTACACCCTGGGCGACGGGACGACGCTGACCGGCGCCGGCATCTACCAGCAGACCGGCGGCACCCTGATTATTGCGAGCAATCTCACCGCCTCGAATCTGGCTTTCAACGGCGGCGTCCTGGCCGGTTCGCCCATCCTGCACGGCACAGGTTACCTTTGGAACTCGGGCGACTGGGGCTCTGGCACCAGCACCATTGGCACGATCGCTTCCGACGGCGTACTCACGATCGCCACCAGCAACGACCACAGCTTCAATTACCGGAACCTCGTCAACAATGGCATCGTGAACTGGCAGGGCGGCTACCTCCGCTCCGGCTACAATGCCACGTTCACCAACAGCTCAACCGGCACCTTCAACGACACCGCCGACTCCCACCTCGATAACCCGTTTGGCGGCGGCTACTCGTTCACGTTCATCAACGACGGCCTCTACGTGAAAAGCGGCACTGGCACGACCTACCTCGACACGTACCTCAACAACAACGGCACGGTCAACGTGCAGGCCGGTGTGCTGGCCGTGAACGGCGGCGGCACCAACAGCGCTGCGGGAGTCTTCAACACCAGCATCAGCGCCACCACGTCCTTCAACAGCAGCTATACGCTCGCCGACGGCTCGGAACTGCTCGGCAGCGGCGTCTACCAGTTCACGAACGGCACCCTTTCCATTGCCGGCCACCTCTTCGCCGACAACCTGACCTTTGTCAGCGGCACTTTGGGCGGCTCGCAAACCCTGCATGGAGCGGAGTACGACTGGCAGGGCTCCGATTGGAGCTCGGGCGGCTCGACCAGCACCACGATCGCCAGCGACGGCGTGCTCTATGTCACCACCGCCAACGACCACAATTTCAACTACCGCAACCTCACCAATCACGGCGTGATTAACTGGCAGGGCGGCGCCCTCCGGTCCGGTTACAATGCGACGTTCACCAACGCGGCCGACGGCGTGATCAACGACACCGCGAGCTCCCACATCGAGAATCCGTTCGGCGGCGGCTACACGTTCACCTTCGTCAACAACGGGACCTACCTCAAGTCCGGCGGCGGCACGACCAACATCGACACCTATTTCACCAACACCGGCACTGTGATCGTCGATTCCGGCACGCTCGCCGTCAACGGGGCGTTCACGAACAGCGGCGGCTCGATCTTCGTCTACAACTCGGCCATCTTTGCCGCCGCGTCGAACTTCAGCGTCTCCGGCGTCCTGGGCGGCAACGGCACCGTGGCCTCGCCGATGGTAACGGCGGGAGGCGTGGTCTCGCCGGGAAACTCCCCCGGCACGCTCACTATCACGGGCAATCTCACACTGCTCGGCACGGCGCAGACCTTCTTCGAGATCGGCGGCACGGGACAGGGCACCAGCTATGACTTCATGCCGGTCTCGGGGAACGCGACGCTCGCCGGCACGCTGAACCTGACGATGTACGGCGGCTTTGAGTCCAGCATCCTCAACTCCGACACGTTCACCATCGTCTCGGCGTCGAGCCTCACGGGCGTGTTCAGCAACGCCGCGAACGGCTCGATGCTGCTCACCACCGACGGCTACGGCTACTTCCAGGTGAACTACACCGGCAGCGCGGTCACGCTTTCCAACTTCACCGCCGTGCCCGAACCCAGCACGCTGGCGCTCACCAGCCTCGGCGCTGCGGTTCTGGCGGCCAGCCTTCGCCGCCGGCGGCGCCGGCTCACCAGATCTTCGGCCTGACCGCCGACGAGGTTCGCGCCCAGTCCTCCGCCATCGTCTTGGCGATCGACGCGTGGCGCAGCAGTTCGAGCGCCGGCCCGTCTGATGGCGCCTCTCGGAGCACCTGCTCCGCGATCTCGAGCGCCTCAGCCGGCCGTCCCGCCCCGATCAGCGCCTCGCCCAGCGCCACGGTGTTGTCGCGGTCGTGCGGCCGCAGGTCGCGAAGCGCCGACCGCGCAAACACCGCGTTTTCCGGCCACCCCTGCTCCACCGCCGCGTCGGCCATCCGCCGCAGGGGCGCCGCAAAGGTCGGGTCGACCGCCAGCACGCGCTCGTAGGCGAGCAGGCGCTGCACGGCAGTGCACGGCGGCCGCAGCACCAGACGAAGCATCGCCACCCGGGCCCGGATGATTCGCCCCAGCGACCGCCGCCCGACCCATCGCGCGCACCGGGCCGCATGCTGCAGCCGCCGCGCCTCAACGCATCCCGGCACCTCGCGCAGGAGCTCGCCGGTCACCTCGAGCGCATAGTCGTGCTGCGCCGAGGCCACCGCCACCTGCGCCTTCGCCACCAGCGTCTGCTGACGCGGGCTGAGGGACTCGATTTCTATTCCGGGCATGCGCCGAGGGAGCTCGATGGGAGAAAGACGTCAATGATCAATCGGTTTATGTCATTGTTTAGCAATGACTACGACTGCCCGTTTTCTCCTACTCCCAGGACATCCCAGCCAATTCCGTGCCGCTTGTCTTCGAACTTCTGCGTCCCACGGCTCACTCTGCTCGTCGGGTCCACCACGAAGATCACCAAGGACACGAAGACAATCTAGCAATCTAGCGCGTGGGCGCTTCGTGTCCTTGGTGTCCTTCGTGGCAAAAAACCAACGCCAACGCACCGGGCGAGTCGCAGCCTTAGAGTACGCGGAGCTCGGCTCGCACGGCCGCGTCGAGCCGGTTGAGTCCGGCCCGGACGACATCGTCGCTCGGCCCTTCGATCAGCAGGCGCAGCTTGGCCTCCGTGCCGGAGTACCGGACGAGCACCCGGCCGCGGTCGCCCAGTTCCGCCTCCAATGACTGGATCGTCGCCCGCAGGCCCGGCAGCGTTTCGAGCGGCTTCTTTTCCACGACCTTCAGCGCCGCGGTGAGCTGCGGGAATTTCCGGAGACGTTGGCGCAGCTGCGAAAGCGGCTGTCCGGTGGCGAGCATGACCTCAATGATCTTCAGCGCCGCCACGAGACCGTCGCCCGTCGGCGAGATGTCCGAGCAGATGATGTGTCCACTGGATTCGCCGCCGAGGTTGGCGCGCTCGCGCAGCATGCCTTCGATCACGTAGCGATCTCCCACCGAGGTGCGGGTGACGCGTCCGCCCGCCGCCCGGATGGCGGCATCAACGCCGAGATTGCTCTGCACGGTGGTGACCAGAATCCGGTTCGCAAGGGTGCCGCGCTCCAGCGCATGGGTCGCGAGGATCGTGAGGACCTCGTCGCCGTCCAGCACCTGGCCGAGTTCATCGCACACGACGCAGCGGTCGCCGTCGCCGTCGTGCGCCACGCCCAGCCGCGCCCCTCGGGCCTGCGTCTCAGCGGCCAGCTTGGCCGGATGCTCGCTCCCGACGCCTTCGTTGATGTTCCGTCCATCCGGCTGGTCGCCGATCGCCACCACGTCCGCGCCCAGCGCCTGCAGCACGGCCGGGCTGGTCGCGGCGGTCGCGCCGTTGGCCGTGTCGAGCATGATGCGCCAGCCCCGCAGCGCCTGCGGCGGGAGCAGCCGCTGCGCCGCCGCGACGTAGTCGCCGCGGGCGTCGCTGACAGCAAGCGGCGTCGCCGGGACGTCCACGGTCTCGGGCAGCAACTGCTCGATCCTCGCCTCCTCGTCGTCGGTGAGCTTGAGCCCGCCGGGACCGAAAAACTTGATGCCGTTGTCGTCGGCCGGATTGTGCGAGGCGGTGATCACCACGCCGAGCGGTGCCTGATGCGCCCGGACCGCCAGCGCCACGGCCGGAGTCGGGACAATGCCCAGCGACACCGGCTCAAGCCCGCCGGCGCGGAGGCCGCGGGCCACGGCCGCCTCGAGGACCGCGCCGGATCCGCGCGTGTCGCGGCCGATCAGCACGCGTCCACTCCGTCCGACCGCCCGCGCCGCGGCGAAACCAAGGCGCGCGGCGAAAGTCTCGTTGATCAGCGGACCGCCATAGGGTCCCCGGACACCATCGGTGCCAAAGTACTTGCGGTTCATTTCCCGTAGAATTCCCGCGTCGCGGCGATCTTCCGTGCCACCGCGCCACCGAGGAGCAGTTCGCGGGCCGGCTCGATGGCTTCGCGGACCGAGGCGGCCTGGCCGGTCAGCCAGAGCCCGGCCGCGGCATTGAAGACAATCGTGTTGGTGAGTCCGGCCGGGGCGCGTCCGGCGAGCACGGCGTCGGTCAGCGCGAGATTGGCCGCCAAGTCGCCGCCCACGAGGTCGGAGAAGGGCGCCGGCGGAAAGTCGAACTGCTCCGGGAGCCATTCCTCGTTGAGTGCCTTGAGGCGCCCGACGCCCTGCACCCGGTTCGGCGTCGCCACCGTCAGTTCGTCGATGCCCTGCTCCGCCGAGATCACGCCGTGCACGACGAGGCCGGCGTCCACCCCCAGGGCGTTGAGCGCGAGCGCCATCTTCTCCACCATGCCGGCGGTCGCCACGCCGAGCAGCGTGTGGGCGGGACGGCCCGGATTGATCAGCGGACCGAGGAAATTGAACACCGTGCGCTGGCCGCGGGCGGCGAGCGCCTTCCGGGTCGGGCCGATGGCCTTGAACGCCGGGTGCCAGGCCGGAGCAAAGAAGAACGCATAGCCCAGGTCCGTGAGCGCGCGCCGAATCTGCTCGGGCGTGGCCTCGAGGTTGACGCCGAGGCCCGCCAGCAGGTCGGCACTGCCGCAGCGGGACGTCACGCCGCGGTTGCCGTGTTTCATCACGGTCACGCCGCCGCTGGCCAGCACGAGTGTGACCAGGCTCGAGATGTTGAAGCCGCCGGCGTGGTCGCCGCCCGTGCCGACGACGTCGATCGCCCGACCGGCCCAGGCCTCGACCCGGGGATCGATCGCCCGGGCCCGGAAGGCCGCAGCCAGCGCGGCAATCTCCGCCGCCGTCTCGCCCTTCTGGGCCAGCGCGACCAGAAAAGCCTCCTTGTCAGCGTCGGCAACCGCCGGCGAAGCGAGGTCGTCCGCCGCGGACGTCATCTCCTCGGCCGTGAGTTCACGGCGGGCCTGCAGCGTGGGAGTCAGCGTGGAAAGGACAGACATGACAGCAGGGCGAGCGTTGCCGCACCGGAGCGCGCGGCAAATAAAATTGCGTAGCTCCGTGGCTTCTGGGAGCAAAAGCGAATGCGGCGATTTCTGACCCTCCTTCTTGCTTCCTGCGCCCTGCTCGCGCCGCTCGCGGCCGCCGAGACCGCCGCCCGGCCCGTGGCTGAGCTCCGGACTCGCGACGCGGTCCTCCTCGGCGTGATTGAGGGCATCACCGAGTACCTGCCCATTTCCTCGACCGGCCACCTCATCATCGCGTCGCGTTTCCTCGGACTCGAATCCGAGCAACCCCTGACCGATCCGGCCGGGCATCCCCTTTGGTACCGGAAGCCTTCGCCGCGCCACCCTGCCGGCATCCCGCTGACGCTGAAGCTCGCGGCCGACACCTACTCCATCGTGATCCAGTTCGGCGCGATCGCCGCCGTCGCCCTGCTCTACTGGCGGCAGATCGGGTCCATGATCAACGGGCTCCTCGGCCGCGATCCGGCCGGACTCCATCTGGTCCGCAACCTCCTGCTGGCTTTCCTGCCGGCCGCGGTATTCGGGCTTTTGGCGCACGATTGGATCGACGCCCACCTGTTCTCGATCGGCGCGGTGCTGGTCGCCCAAGTTGGCGGCGCCTTCCTGATCCTGTGGGCCGAGGCCTACCGCCGGAAGCACGCAGCGACCGAGACTGCCGGCGACAGCCTGAATCCGCGGAAGGCGCTCAAGATCGGACTGCTGCAATGCGTCGCGATGTGGCCGGGCACCAGCCGATCCATGATGACCATTGTCGGCGGCTACCTGGCGGGCCTCGAGGCGCGGAAGGCTGCCGAGTTCAGTTTCCTGCTCGGCTTCGTGACCCTCACCGCCGCCACCGGATACAAGAGCCTGCAAAGTGGTGCCGCCATGATCCAGGTTTTCGGCTGGCCGCATGTGCTGCTGGGCTGCGTGGTCGCCACCGTTTGCGCGGCCCTGGCCGTCCGGTTTCTGGTGACCTGGCTTACCCGTCACGGCATGGGCGTGTTCGCCTATTACCGACTGGCCCTGGCGGCGGTTCTGGCGGCCGTCACTTGGCTTTAGGTGGGGCGTGGTCCAAGGAAACGCCCTCGCGACGCAAGTCCTTGAACCTCAGATCGACCCCAAAACCGGCGGTGAAACCCCGAAGATTGAACGCCGGCGGCAAAACCTGAGTCATTCTGCGTGCAAAGGTGCTGCGATTATGGCGCTTGACGCACCGAAACCCCGCTCTTTACTCCGACCCTTTCACTCAAAATTCGCGGTGTTTTAACCGGCACTGCCAGCATCCAAATCGCTCACTCCCATGGCCAATCCGAAACGCAAACAGTCCAAACGCCGCAGCGCCAACCGCCGCGCCGCCAACGCCTTCAAGGCCCCTGAATTCGCCAAGGATCCGACCGATGGCAGTGCGTTCCGCCCGCACCGGGTGAACCCGAAGAACGGCATGTACCGCGGTCGTCAGGTCCTCAACGTCGAGGTCTGATTCCCGGTTCTCCGTTCCCGCCATCCTCGCGATGGGCACTTCTTCCGGCGAAAACGGCCGCATCGCAGTCGACGCGATGGGGGGCGACATGGGCCCCTCCGAGGTCGTCGAGGCCGTCAAGCTGGCCCTGCGCCAGTATCCCGCCCTCAATCCGGTCACGCTCGTCGGTGACGAGGCCGTGCTGCGGCCGCTGGTCCATGACGCCGGGCTGAGCCGCCGCCAGCACCTGAGCATCCATCACGCGTCCGAGGTCGTCACGATGGACGACAAGCCGCTGATGGCCCTGAAGCGGAAAAAGGACTCCTCGATGGTCCGCGCCATCGAGCTGGTCAAGGAGGGCCAGGCCAGCGTCGTCGTCAGCTGCGGCAACACCGGCGCCCTGATGGCCTGCGGCACCCTGCGCCTCCGCACCATGGAGGGCGTCGCCCGCCCGGGCCTCGCCGCCGTCGTGCCGCGGGAGAACGGCCATTTTGTCCTGATCGACGCCGGCGCCAATCCCGAGGCCCGGCCCGAGCACCTCGTCCACAACGCCGTCCTCGGCAGCCACTACTGCCGCGTCATGCTCGGCATCCCGTCGCCGCGGGTCGGGCTCATGACCATCGGCACGGAGGACGGCAAGGGCAACGCGCTCATCACGGAGACGAACGACCTGCTCCGCCACACGAGCGACATCATCAATTACTCCGGCCCGATCGAGGGTTTCCAGGTGTTCGCGGACCACGTCGACGTGGTCGTGTGCGACGGCTTCGTGGGCAACATCATGCTGAAGAGCTGGGAGTCGCTGGTGCGCTTCTTCTCGAGCATGCTGCGCGAGGAGCTCCAGGCGAACCCGATGCGCGCGACCGGCGCCCTGCTGGCCAAGTCGGCCTTCAGCGCCCTGAAGGAGCGCATCAATCCCGAGCGCTACGGCGGCGCCCCCCTGCTCGGGCTCAAGGGCAACATCCTCAAGGCGCACGGTTCCTCGAACCGCCACGCCATCAAGAGCGCCATCCACGCCGCCAGCCAGATCATCAAGGCCGACATGAACCACCGCATCGAGGCCGACATCGCCCGCGTGAACGAGCGCATCAGCGCGCCGGGCGCCGCCTGATCCCGTCCCTCCCCTTCAATGGCCACCGTCTCCACCATCATCCTCGGCACCGGTTCGTTCGCCCCGGAGCGCGTCCTCACCAATGCCGACCTCGCCAAGATCGTCGACACCTCGGACGAGTGGATCCGGACCCGCAGCGGCATCCGCGAGCGCCATATCGCCGGACCGGGCGAGGCCACCTCCGACCTGGCGGTCGCCGCGGCCCGGAACGCCCTGGCCGACGCCAAGCTCCAGCCGTCGGACATCGACCTGCTCGTCGTCGCCACGGTCACGCCCGACCAGCCCCTGCCGGCCGTCTCCTGCATGATCCAGCACAAGCTGGGCGTGCCGACCCACGCCGCCTGCTTCGACCTGAACGCCGCGTGCTCCGGCTTCGTTTACGCCCTCGACACCGCCAGCGCCATGCTGGCCTCGGGCCGGTACCGTCACGCCCTCGTCATCGGCGCCGAGAAACTCTCCGCCGTCACCAACTGGAAGGACCGCACGACCTGCGTGCTGTTCGGCGACGGCGCGGGCGCGGTCGTCCTGGGCGTCAGCCACGAGCCCGGCGTGGGCCTGCTGGGCACCAAGCTGGGCGCCTACGGCGACAGCACCGACCTGCTCTGCATCCCGCGCGGCGGCAGCACCAGCCCGGCGACGGCCGATTCGATCGCCGCGGGCGATCACTTCATCCAGATGAAGGGCAAGGAGGTCTTCAAGATCGCGGTCCGCGCGATGGAGGAGGCGGCCCGGGATATCTTGGAACAACAGGGCCTGCATGCGGATCAGATTGCCCTTGTGATCCCCCACCAGGCGAATCTCCGCATCATCGAGTCCATTTCCCAGTATCTGGAGCTCCCGATGGATCGGTTCTACGTCAACCTCGAGCGCTACGGCAACACGTCGTCGGCCTCGATCCCGATCGCCCTCGACGAGGCGCGGCGGGCCGGCCGCATCAAGCGCGGGGATGTGACACTTTTCGTCGCGTTTGGGGCGGGCTTGACCTACGGGGCCGCGCTGGTTCGCTGGTGATTTCCACGAACATGCCGCGCCTCCTGCTCCGTCGCCTACCCATCGGGCTCCTCATCGCGGCCGTGCTGTGGTGCCTGCCCGGCCGCCTCGCCGCCGAGCTGGTCTGGTCGCCTTCCACCGGCTGGCGCATGGAGGGCGGCGTCCTGGCCGGCGTCTCCACCGGGTCCGAGGGTCGCAATGCCCTCGACCTGATGAACAAGGCCCGCCTCGCCGAGGAGCGCGGCAGCCGCCTCACCGCCATCCGCGCCTACAACAAGGTCGCAAAGAAATACCCGAATTCCGTCTACACGCCCGAGGCCCTCTACCGCGTCGCCAAGCTCCGCCTTGCGCGCAAGCAGTACTTCGACGCCTTCGAGGCCTTCCAGAACGTCATCGGCCGCTACCCGAACACGAAGCGGTTCAATGAGATTGTCGGCGAGCAGTACCGCATCGCCTCCCTCCTGCTCGACGGCACGCGGCCCCGCATCTGGGGCATCTTTCCCGGCTTCACCGCCAAGAACCGCGCGATCGAGTACTTCGAGTACATCGTCGTCAACGCCCCCTACGGCGACTACGCGCCGCTCGCGCTCATGAACGTCGCCCGCGGGCACCTGAAGCAGAACGACACCGAGGACGCCATCAACGCCCTCGACCGGATGATCAACAATTACCCGCAGAGCCTGCTCGCCCCCGAGGCCTACCTCCGGCTCGCCCAAGCCAACTCCTCGCTCGTCCAGGGCCCGTATTACGACCAGGCGTCCACCCAGGAGGCCATCACCTACTTCGAGGATTTCATGATCCTCTTTCCGAACGATTTTAAGATCTCCGAGGCCGCCAAGGGGCTCGACTCGATGAAAAAGCAGCTCGCCGAGAGCAAGATGAAGATGGCGGACTTCTATTTCTACAAGCGGGACGACTTTGTCGCCGCCCGGGTGTTCTACAACGAGGCGATCACCGCCTACCCCGAGTCCGACGTCGCCAAGCTCGCCAAGTCCCGCCTCGCCGCCGTTGAGGCCAAGGCCGCCGGCAAGCCCGTCGAGGGCGATTCCAAGAAGAAGCGTTTCTGGCTGTTCTGATTGGCCGCTGGCGGGGTGCAGTTGAACGTTGAAGGTTGAGGGGTTGAAAGCCGGAGGATTTCGGCACCCGAGCGCGACCTGGACCCGCGCTTTCATCTTTCAACTTTCAGCTTTCAACTCTTGATTCGCCCCATGCGTTTCCGTCCCGCCCTCCTCAGCCTGCTGGCCATGACGGCCCTGCTGGTTTCCGGCTGCGGGCACTATCAGCTCGGGACCGAGGGCAAGCTCGCCTTCACCACGCTCTACGTCGCCCCGGTCGGCAACGCCACGATGCTGCCCCAGGCGCAGGCCGCCGTCAGCACGCAGCTCCGCGACGTGCTGAGACGCGATGGCCGCGTGAGCCTCGTCAATGAGCCCGCGGCGGCCGACGCCACGCTCACCGTGACCCTCAAGGACTACCATCGTGACGTGCGCGCCGTGCGGGAGGACGACACCGGCCTCGCCCGCAAGTTCGCCCTGACGCTCGCCGCCGAGTGCACGCTCCACGACAACCGCAGCGGCCGCGACCTGTTCGCCAAGCGGGCCATTTCCGTCAGCCGCGACGCCTTCACCGACGGCGGCCAGCTCCAGGCCGAGTACCAGGTGGTGCCGCTGCTGGCCGACGCCTTGGCCCAGAAGGTCTCGCACGCGGTGCTCGACGTCTGGTGATCCCCATGTTCCCGCCCCTGCTCTGCCCCTCGCTGCTGGCCGGCGACCATTCGAATCTCTTCGGCAGCGTCCGCCTGGTCGAGGAGGTCCGCCTCACCTGGCTCCACCTCGACATCATGGACGGGCATTTCGTGCCCAACCTGTCGTTCGGTCCCCAGACCCTCGCCGCCCTGCGCCCGCACACCCCGCTGTTCTTCGACACGCACCTCATGCTCGCCGAGCCGCACCGGTACGTCGAGGCGTTCGCCAAGGCCGGGGCCAACCTCATCAGCATCCACATCGAGCCGACCTACGACCACGCCGGCACCCTGGCGCGGATCCGCCAGCTCGGCTGCCAGTGCGGCATCGTGCTGAATCCCGGCACGCCCGCCGCGGCCATCGCCCCGGTGCTCGATCAGGTCGATCTCGTGCTCGTCATGACGGTGCAGCCTGGCTTCGGCGGGCAGTCCTTCCGTCGCGACGTCCTGCCCAAGCTCCAGCAGATCGCCGACTGGCGCCGCGAGCGGGCCCTGAAGTTCCGCCTCGAGGTCGACGGCGGCATCGATCTGGCCACCGCCGCTGAGTGCCGCGCCGCGGGCGCCGACACGTTTGTCGCCGGCACCTCGTTCTTCCGCGCGCCGGACCGCTCGCGGTTCACGGCCGAGTTCGCGCGGCTCGCGTGAGCGCCGTGGAAGCCCGTCACGGCGACTATCTGCTGTCCGACGATCCCGCCCGGATCGACGTCGACGCCGTCCACGCCTATCTCGCCCAGAGCTACTGGGCGCCGGGCATTCCCCGCGAAACCGTGGCGCGATCCCTGGCCAATTCCTTCTGCCTCGGCATCTACGCCGCCGACGGCGCGCAGGTGGGACTCGTGCGCGTGATCACCGATTACGCCACCTTCGCCTACCTCTGCGACGTGTACGTGCTCGAGGCCCATCGCGGTCGCGGGCTCGCGAAGGCGGCCATGAAAGTCACCATGGCGCATCCGCGACTGCAGGGACTCCGGCGTTTCAATCTGGTCACGCGCGACGCCCACGAACTGTACCGGCCGTTCGGCTTCACCGCGGTCGCGCAGCCCGAGCGCTACATGGAAAAGCGCGACCCCGAGGTCTACCGGCGCGCCGCGGCCCGTCAGGAGAAATAGAACCCGGTCACGAACAGGATCGTCGAAAGCGTCAGGAACACCGCGTTCAGGCTCCAGATCCACTTGCCGGTCCACGGCCAGCGCTGCAGCGCCGCCGCCTGCGCCAGGTAAAACGGGTAGACGATCGACAGGTACCGCGGCAGCGAGTCGAGGTGGTTCTTGCAGAGGTAGAAGACCGTGAAGGTCACCGCCAGCGTCCGCTGCGCGGCCGGCAGGCGCCGCCAGCCGAGTCCGAGCGCAATCACGCCGGCCGCGAGCGCGAGCGTGAACCACCAGCCGTAGAACGGCGCGAGGTTCGCGTAGGTGTTGTGAAAGGTCTCCGTCGGCCAGGTGAATTTCTGGAACCAGTAGTTCTGGACGTGGACGTAGGCCAGCGGGTCGCCGAACTTCACGCCCAGGTAGGCAAAATAGGTCGCGAGTCCGGCGCCCGGCATCAGGCAGGCCGCCAGTCGGCCCCACCGCCGCCCGGCCGGTTCCGTCTCGCCCAGATTGCCCTGCTGGATCCACTCCACCACCAGCGGGATCACCAGCAGGAATCCCACGCTGCGGGTCAACCCCGCGAGATAACCGGCGACCGCCACCCCGATCCAGTTCCGCCGGTGGGCCGACCACATCGTGGCCAGCATCGCGAACAGGAACAGGCTCTCGGAATAGATCGACGAGAAGAAAAACGTCACCGGCGACAGCAGCAGGAGCAGCACCGCATCATGCGCCGCGGTCTCGCTCCCCAGCAGTTCCCGCGCAAGCCGCCAGAGCACGCCGCAGAGCCCGAGCAGCGCCGCGTTAGCCACCAGCGCCCCGGCCACCGCATAGTTGCCCACGGCGTACCAGACCGCCTTCAGCAGCAGCGGATACAGTGGCAGGAACACTACCGAGCACTGCGCCGCCGGGTTGTACGTGTAGCCGTCGCGCGCGATGCCCATGTACCAGCCGGCGTCCCAGCGGACAAATGCCTCCAGGACGTTCGGATTGCCGGCGAAATGCGGTCCTTTCGCCACGCCCAGCAGTGCCAACTGCGCGATCAAGAGGATCAGCAGGCGGGTCGCGACGAACCACGCAGTGATGCGGAGCCACGGGACGCCGGGACCGGCAACGCGGGTTGCGGCGGGAGGGTTCATGAGCCGCCGCCGTGACGCCGCGCGAGTTCCTCGGCCCGCCGGTATTGGGCCCGGAAGTGCGCCGCGAGTTCGTTGGCCAGGCGCACCTCGTCGACCTTGTCCTTGGAATCGAGCCGGCGCTTGATGCCGGCCATGCGGTCGTAGGTGATCACGGACATGTCGCCCATCGCCGCCAGCGCGTCCGCCGGCTGGCCCGCCGCCACGACTGCGCGCCACGCCGCGCCGAGTTCGTCATGGGTGTCGAGCACCATGATGCGGATCACAAAGGCCAGCTCGCGGTAAAGCCCGCCGGTCCACTCGGGCCGGTAGACCAGATGATCCTCGTCACCGAACGGCGACTCGTCCGGATCACTGCGGTACGGCTTCAGGTCCGCGCGAGCGTAGAAATCCCGCCGCACCGGCAGGCGCCGCAGCGCGAACCGCTCCGGTCCGCCTGGCGTGCCGGGACGCAGGTTCCAGAGCTGCTGGCCCTCCGGCGAGAGCGTGTACTCGATGAAGGCCTCGGCCACGGACCGGTGACGCGCCCCGCGCAGCAGGGCGATCGGGTCGACCGAGGCCACCGCCCCGCCCTTCGGGGTTACAAACACCACCCGCGGCTCGCGCTCGCTGCGCGCGTTGGTCACCTCGGCCTGCGCCCGGCCGTAGAAATCGATCGCGATGCCGACCGCGCAGTCGCCCTGGGAGACGTCGATCGGCGGCTTCTGCGAGCTGTCGGTGAAATACCGGGCGTTCGCGCCAATGCGCTGGATGAGCTGCAGCCCCGCCACCCAGCCCTCGGCCACCGCCTGCTTTTCCGGAATCCCGGCCTTCACGCGCTGCTGGATCCGTTCCTGGATCAGGTTCTCAAATGCCTTGGCGATCGAGCTGCTCTTCGTCGGGTCCGCCAGGCCGATCTCGCCGATCAGCTTCGGGTCCTGCAGGTCGTCCCACCGCACGGGCGGATGCGCCAGCCCGAGCCGCCGCACCGTGTCACGATTGTAGAGGATGCCATACGTGCTGAGCACATTGCCAAACCAGCGCCCCTGCCGGTCCCAGTAGACCTCGCCCGAATAGCCCTGCGGAATCACGTCGTCGGTGAACCACCCCGGGTGGCGCTCCCGCAGTGGCACCGACACCAGGCGCCCGGCCTCGGCCTGCCGGATGTGGTCGTAGCTTCCGCCGCCAAAAAAAACATCGACTCCGCAGCTCACGTCCGAGCGCAGGAACTCGGCCCGCGCCTCCCGGACCGCCGCCGGAGCATCCGCCGGCAACCGCGCGTTTGCGAAGCCCGCCTGGATCTCCGCGCTCCAGGGCCGGCCCAGCTTGCCCGTCCAGAAATTGCGGAACGCCGCGGTGTACTCGGCTTCGAGGAAGCGCGTGATGTCGCTCGTCCCGCCGAGCATGCGCCAGTCGACCAGCACCGTGCGGCCTGTCCGGGCGTGGTACCAGGCGTTGAAGCCGCGCGCGAACTCGGTCCGGATCGCCTCGTTGTGCGGCGTGATCACCACCACCGTGTCGTCCGCGCGCTGCAGCACCGAGCGCCGGGGGCGCAGCAGGAACGGCAGCGCGACGACAGCCGCCAGCGCCACCAGGAGGATGGAGCGCTTGACCATGGCCGTCAGCGGCGCAGGACGATCACGTCCTCGGGCAACGCCGCCGCATAGAGCTCGCCTGCCATCGCCGGGTCATGGAACCGCGGGTTCAGCTCGAGCACCTTCAGGCGCTGCCCGCCCGCCACAAATTCGTGCTGCGCGAGCTCGCCGAGGTAGACCGACTCGCCCACCCGACCGCGCACCGCGTTGGTCGCCGGGCATTCCCGGCTGATCCGCCAGCTCTCGGGACGGATCGACAGCGTCGCCTCGTCGCCCGCCTTGACGCTCGCCGCCGGATCGCCCCGGACGCCCGTGAACACGCCGATCGCGGTCTCCACCGTCACGTGCTGGTCGTCCACGGCCGTCACGCGCCCCGGCAGGAAATCCGTCTCGCCGATGAAGTTCGCCACGGTGCGGCAGATGGGCCGCCGGTACAGCTCGCCCGGGGTGCCGACCTGCAGCACGCGGCCGGCATCGAGCACGGCGAGGCGGTCGGCGATCGACAGGGCCTCCTTCTGGTCGTGGGTCACGTACACCGTCGTCAGCTTGAATTCCTGGCACACGCGGCGGATCTCGCCGCGCATCTCGAGCCGCAGCTTCGCGTCGAGGTTCGAGCGCGGCTCGGCAAGCAGGAGGCACCGCGGCCGGATCACCAGCGCGCGGGCCAGCGCCACACGCTGCTGCTGGCCGCCCGACAGCTCGTTGGGCCGGCGCGCGCCGTAGGCGCCCATGTGGACCGACTCGAGGGCCTCCGCCACGCGACGGTTGAGCTCGTCCTTCGGCACCTTCCGCTCCTCCAGGCCGAAGGCGACGTTTTCCGCGACCGTCAGGTGCGGCCAGAGCGCGTAGCTCTGGAACATCATCCCGGTATTCCGCTTGTGTGGCTCGAGTCGCGTCACGTCTTCGTCGCCGAAGTGAATCGTCCCCTGCTCCGGCACATAGAACCCGGCCAGGCTGCGCAGCAGCGTGGTCTTGCCGCAGCCGCTGGGGCCGAGCAGGAAGAACAACTCGCCGGGATTGATCGTCAGGCTCAGCGACTGCAACGCCGTGACACTGCCAAAGCGCTTCGTGAGGTTCTGGATCCGGATCGAAATCATGCGGGACAACGCCGGCGCCGAGGCAAGATTTCGCCTCCGGGCAAGTCAAAGGAAATGGCGCCGGTTGACACGGCGACGCCGGCCTAGGCCATGGCGGTCCGACTGGTCCTGCCGTTCGTCGAAAGACCATTGCCAGATCGGTTTTCGTTTGCCTCGCTCTAAGCCCACCATGGCCCAAGCCACGCCCGCCCTGCATCCCGACATCGAGGCCGTCCTCGTCACCGAGGAAGCCATCCAGCGCCGCGTCCGCGAACTCGGCGCCGAGCTCAAGCGCACCTATGGCGGCGCCGAGCTGACGGTGATCTCGATCATGAACGGCGCGATCCTGTTCACCGCCGACCTGCTGCGCCAACTCGACAATCCCGTCCGCCTCGACTGCATCCGCATCTCCAGCTACGGCAACGCCACCGAGTCCCAGGGCACCCCCAAGCTGGTGCACAGCCTGACCCTCGACGTGACGAATCGCCATGTGCTGCTGGTCGACGACATCCTCGACACGGGCAAGACCCTCGCGCTGGTGACAGGCATGATCCGCGGCCTCCAGCCGGCCAGCCTCCGCGTCTGCGTGCTGCTCGACAAGAAAGGCCGGCGCCAGGTGCCGTTCGAGGCCGACTTCGTCGGCTTCGCGATTCCCGACAAGTTCGTCGTCGGCTACGGCCTGGACTACGCCGAGCGCTACCGGAACCTCACCTCAATCGGCGTGCTCAAACCCGAGCGCCAGAAACTCTCCACCTAGATTTACCCCACCACGCTTATGAAGAACCTGAAGATGTTGACCCTCGTTGCCCTCGTGGCCGGCGCCTTCGCCGGATGCGCGAGCAACCCCAAGCCGAAGGATGCCAAGGCCGACAACGGCGAGTACGAATGGGTCACCCCCGTCGGCTCCAACATCGCCGTCAAGGTCCGCAAGGGCGAAAAGGCCTCCACCATCGGCAGCCCGACCGAGACCATGACCGCGGAGCAGCTCAGCACCCAGGTCCACACCTCGGGCGGAGCCAAGCCCGCCGGCGGTCCGTAACCTCCGACGCTCCTGATTCAGGAGCATCTCGGACGCATTTTGCCACCAACGCCGCAAAGGCCACGAAGACGGAATTCCACTCCGATCTTCGTGCCCTTGGTGTTCTTCGTGGCAAATCCGTCGCTAACGCCGCGGTTTGCGGGCGCCGCGTTTTGACGGGTAGTCCGCCGGGCGAGCGGCTTTCTTGTAGTCGCCGGTCTTGAGTGCGTTGATCTGGTCGCGGAGGACCGCCGCCCGCTCAAATTCGAGCCGGCCCGCGGCTTCCTGCATTTCCTCCTCCAGCTCGGCCACCACCGCCGCGACGTCGTCCACGGCTTCCGCCACCTGCGGCTCGGCCCGGTCGCCGGAACCATCGTACATGTGCAGACTCGACTGCGCCGCCCGCTGGACGCTCCGCGGCGTGATCCCGTGCTCCCGGTTGTACGCCAGCTGTTTTTCCCGCCGGTACTTCACCGTCGCCACCGTGCGGTTGATCGATTCCGTCAGCTGGTCCGCGTAGAAAATCACGCGACCCTTCTCGTGCCGCGCGGCGCGGCCCGCCGTCTGGATCAGGCTGGTCTCGCTGCGAAGGAAGCCCTCCTTGTCTGCGTCGAGGATCGCCACCAGCGCCACCTCCGGCAGGTCCAGGCCCTCGCGCAAAAGGTTGATGCCGATCAGCACGTCGAAATTGCCCAGCCGAAGGTTGCGCAGGATTTCGACCCGCTCGATCGCGTCGATGTCCGAATGGAGGTACTCCACCCGCACTTTCGCTTCGCGGAGATAGGTCGTCAGGTCCTCGGACAGCCGCTTCGTCAGGGTCGTCACCAGCACGCGTTCGCCGGCCGCGACCGCGCGCCGGATCTCGCCGATCAGGTCCTCCACCTGGCCCTTCGCCGGCCGGATCGTGATCTCCGGGTCCAGCAGGCCCGTGGGACGGATCAGCTGCTCGGCCACGACGGTTGAGCGCTTCAGCTCGAATTCGGCCGGCGTCGCGGACACGTACAGGGTCTGTCCCGCCACCTGCTCGAACTCGTCGAAGCTCTGCGGACGGTTGTCCAGGGCCGACGGCAGGCGGAAACCGAAGTCCACCAGGGTCTGCTTCCGCGCGCGGTCGCCGTTGTACATCCCGCGGATCTGCGGGACCGTCACGTGGCTCTCGTCGATCAGCAGCAGGAAATCCTTGGGGAAAAAGTCGATCAGGCAGAACGGCCGCTCGCCCGCCTTCCGGCCGGTGAGATGGCGGGAGTAATTCTCGATGCCGCTGCAGAATCCCATCTCCTGCAGCATCTCGAGGTCGTAGTTCGTCCGCATGCGCACCCGCTGCGCCTCAAGGTACTTGGCGTTCTGCTCGAAATACGCGACGCGCTCGTCCAGCTCGGCCTTGATCGCGGCGATGGCCGGATCGAGGCGGCCGCGGCTCGTGACGTACTGGTTCGCCGGGTAGAGGTCGAACTGCTCCAGCTGCCGCAGCACCTCGCCGGTCAGCGGGTCGAATTCCGTAAGCGCCTCGATGTCGTCGCCGAAAAACTCGATGCGCAGCCCGTGCTCAAGGTAGGCCGGCATGACGTCCACCACGTCGCCGCGCACGCGGAACCGGCCGGGCTTCAGCTCGATGTCGTTCCGCTCATAGATGTTGTCGACCAGCCGCTCCAGCAGCCGGTGCCGCCCAAAGGCCTCGCCGCGCCGCAGCGGGATCCGCATCTGGGTGAACTCCTCGGGCGAGCCGAGGCCGTAGATGCATGACACGCTGGCCACCACGATCACGTCGCGCCGCGACACCAGGGCGCTGGTCGCCGAGATGCGCAGGCGCTCGATCTCCTCGTTGATCGACGAGTCCTTCTCGATGAACGTGTCGCTCGAGGGAATGTAGGCCTCGGGCTGGTAGTAGTCGTAGTAGCTGACGAAGTACTCGACCGCGTTGTCCGGGAAGAAATTCTTGAACTCCGAGTACAGCTGCGCCGCGAGGGTCTTGTTGTGCGAGATGATCAGCGTCGGCCGGTCGAGCCGCGCGATGACGTTCGCCATCGTGAAGGTCTTGCCCGAACCCGTGACGCCGAGGAGCGTCTGGCAACGATTCCCCGCCTGGATCGACTTCACGAGCTGCTCGATCGCCTGGGGTTGGTCGCCGCGGGGCGGATAGTCGGACTTGAGGGCAAACGGCATGGTCAGAGCCCGAAGACCTTGAGCAGTCCGCCCCAGACATTCGACCAAAACCGTCGCGCCGCCTTGGCCTCGCCCTCGGAGGCGACCTGTTGGCACAGGAACAGCCCCGCCCCGGTGAACAGGTCGTCAAAGAGCGGGTTCATCCCGCGGTAGTAGCTCCAGAAGGTCTCCGCCCGCGCCGGCCGATACTCGAGGTTGGGCGTGAACCCGATGGTCGCGTCCTGGTTCGCGCGCCGGGCCGCCGGCGGCTGGCCCTCGCTCCGCGCCAGCCACTCCGCGCGGACGCCGCGGCTGCCGGCCACCACGAGGCGGCAGGGACCGTGAAATTCGAAGAAGCGGAACTGCAGCGTCACCCACGACTGCCACCGCCACAGCTGCCAGCGACGCTCGACCCGCAGCTCCTGGTCGCTCCCCAGCAGCACGGCGGCGACAAAACTCGGGCGGACCACCATGCGCGCGCCGGGCCGCAGCAGGACGACCGCGAGTTCGCTGTGCGGGTTTGCCTGGTTCGACAGCGTGCAGCGAAACTCCCGCGAGAGATGGCAGTTCTTCATCTCGATCAGCTCGGTCAATCCGCTGGCCCAGCTGGCGAACGGCATCCGCCAGTCGAGCAGGAACCGGGTCCGCCGCGCCAGACCCTCGTCCGAGGCCTGCAGGAACTTCTCCCGCACCATCAGCCGCTCACCCGGCAGCAGCGCCAGGTCCGCCGACACTGCGCTCGGACCGACGCCGGGCATCTCGGGCAAATTCGGGGTCAACTGGACCGACCGGCCACGGGCGATCAGCGGCGCCACCAGGAAGTACATCGCCAGCTTCCCGAGCGTCGGGCCGAAGAAATACAGGCCGAGCGTGAGGATGACCCAGCCTTTCACAGTGAAACGGCCCACCCGGTGATTCCAGACCCGCTCGAGGTAGTGCATCACTTTCGACCGCTTGGCCTCAATTGCCTTGAGCTGCGCATCGACCTTGCCGAGGGCGATTTCCAGCCCGTCGCGCTCCCAGCCGATCCGCGTCACGTCCTGCTGCAGCGACGCCACCCGGGCCTGCGAGTCGGCTTTGGACTGCTCCAGCTTCTGCCGTCGCTCCCGGTTGGCCTTCTGCTGGGCGTCGCCGGTCAACTGGTCCCAGGTGCTGTCGAGGTCCTTGAGCTGGCCGATGACCCGGTCGGTCTGGCGGATCTTTTCCTGTTCGGCCGCAATGGCGTCGTTGGTCTGGTGCAGGCGCTGGCGGACATCCTCCAAGGCCGACTGGACCTTGGCGCGCTCGCCGGTCAGGGCCCGAATGACGTCATGGCGCCATTCGTCAAAGTCCACGTTGTCCTGTAGATACAACCACAGGCCCGAGGCCGCGAGGGCCAAGCCGAGGATCAGCCCGGCGGTCGCGGATTTCTCAAGCAACCACCGGCTTATTTTAAGCAACGCGCCCATTTATCATGCACCGTGTTTCGCGGGATTAGTCCCGATCATTGAACGCCGGTTCGATCCGGATGCCAATTGCTAAACCGGCGGCTTTGACCCAACCTCGGCCCAACCAAGTTCCTTCCCTTCAAACCCCTTACCCTATGTCTAAAGCGATTGTTTCCAGTCTTTACGATTCGGACGTCTTCAAGATGGCCTGCCGCCAGTTCGACCAGGCCGCCGACGCGATCAATCTCCCGGACGCGATCCGCGACCGGACGAAGTATCCGCGGCGCTGCCTGGCCGTCTCGATCCCGGTTCGCCGGATCGACGGAAGTGTCACGGTCTTCGAGGGATACCGCGTCCAGCACAACATCTCCACCGGTCCGTCCAAGGGCGGCATCCGGTTCCATCAGGACGTCACGCTCGGCGAGGTCGCCGCGCTGGCGATGTGGATGAGCTGGAAGTGCTCCCTCGCCGGCCTGCCCTACGGCGGCGCCAAGGGCGGCGTGATCGTCAACCCGTCCAACCTGTCCGAGTCCGAGCTCGAGCACCTTTCCCGCCGCTACATGCAGGAGATGGTGAACTTCCTCGGGCCGCAGACCGACGTTCCCGCGCCCGATGTCGGCACCAACGAGAAGATCATGGGCTGGATGATGGACACCTATTCCACCCACGTCGGCTATCTCTCGCCCGCGGTGGTCACCGGCAAGCCCATCGCCCTCGGCGGCTCCCAGGGCCGCCGCGAGGCCACCGGCGCCGGCGTGGCCTACCTCACCAAGAAGTACCTCGAGGACATGAAGCTGCCGATCACCAAGGCCACCGCCGCCATCCAGGGCTTCGGCAATGTCGGCAGCGAGACCGCGATCGCGCTCTCCAACTACGGCGCGAAGATCGTCGCGATCTCCGACTACACGGGCGGCATCTACAATCCGAAGGGCATCAACATCAAGAAGGCCCTCGAGTACGTGAAGTATGCCAAGGTCCTGAAGGACTTCGACGGCGGCGAGCCGGTCACGAACGAGGAACTGCTCGAGCTGAAGTGCACCGCCCTCATCCCGGCGGCCCTTGAGCGCGTCATCACCGACAAGAACGCCGGCAAGCTCAAGTGCCGCGTCCTCGCCGAGGGCGCCAACGGCCCGACCACCAATGCGGCTGACCGCATCCTCGAGCAGCGCGACGAAATCGAGCTGATCCCCGACGTGCTCTGCAACTCCGGCGGCGTGATCGTCTCGTACTTCGAGTGGCTCCAGAATCTCTCGAGCTTCTATTGGACCCGCGACGAGGTGCTGAACAAGCTCTACGGCATGCTCGACAAGGCCAAGGATTCGGTCGACGCCCAGAAGCGGAAGTTCAAGTTCAACCGCCGCCTCGCCGCCCTCACCCTCGGCATCGCCCGCGTCGCCGAAGCCAAGGCTTCCCGCGGCCTGTTCCCGTAAGGCGGGCGACTCCCGCAGTCGAAGGTCGCAGGTCTCAGGTCGAAGGTCAGGTTCTAGCCGACTTTCGACCTGCGACTTTTTTTGTCCGAGACCAGCCTCCGCACGTCCCAACCCGCTAGAATCCGACCTTCGACGTTCGACCTGTCACCTTCGACTCACAAAAACAACCACGCCCCGAGCGCCAGGATCGGCAGCAGGATGGGCAGGCTGTAGCGGAAGAGGTAGCCAAAGAATGACGGGACGTGTACCCCGGCGCTCTGCGCAATCGACTTCACCATGAAGTTCGGGCCGTTGCCGATGTAGGTCATCGCCCCGAAGAACACCGCGCCCAGGCTGATCGCCACGACGATGGGAGAATGGGTCTCCAGCAGCTGCGCCACCGCCCGGCGGTCGTAGTCACCGCTTCCGGACGCCTGCTCCTCGGGCGTTTCCTGGACGAACGTCGTCTCGGCCAGCTTCAGGAAGTTCACGTATGTCGGAGCGTTGTCGAGGACCGCCGACAGGCCGCCCGTCGCGTAGTAGTACTGCGCCGGCCGGGTCACGCCGAGTTCGCGGCCATGCGTCTCCAGGTAGTTCAGCGCGGGCATCATCGTCGTAAAGATGCCGATGAACAGGAAGCCGACCTCCTTCACCGGGCCGAAATTGAAGTGGTTCCGCTCGTGGATCTCGCGCGGCGTGGTCTTCAGCGACACCAGCGCCGCGGTCACCATCACAATCTCCCGGATCAGGTACTGCGCCGGCAGGAACACGCCCGCCACGATCACCGCCAGCAGGCCGATATTCGGGAGCCCCTCGATTTTGAAGGTGTCGTGGTGATCGGACACCTCGCGCCGGAGCGGCTGCGGCAGATGGACAAACGAACGGCGGTCGAAGACGTAGAAGACCGCGAGGATCATCAGGACGGTCACGATCCACTCCAGCCAGAGGTGCTGGACCAACCAGAAGAACGGCACGCCGCGGAGATAACCCAGAAACAGCGGCGGGTCGCCGATCGGCGTGAGGGCGCCGCCCACGTTCGAGACCACGAAGATGAAGAAGACGATGTGGTACGCGCTGATCCGGATCTTGTTCATCCGGATCCACGGCCGGATCAGCACCACCGACGCGCCGGTCGTGCCGATGAAGTTCGCCAGCACGGCGCCGATGAGGAGAAACACCACGTTCTCCAGCGGCGTGGCCTCGCCCTTGACCCGCAGGTGGATGCCGCCCGCCGCGACGTACAGTGAGCCGATCAGCGCGATGAACGAGACATACTCGTGCAGCGTGTGCTGCAGCACGATCCGCCCGGCTGGCACTCCCAGGAAATAGTAGCCGCCCACCACGAGGGCGAAGGCGACCGAGACGTACGGGTAGTAGTGCTCCCACCAGTGGTGCACCTTGGCCGGCGTCAGCGGCATCACCGCGATCAGCAGCAGCAGCAGCGCAAAGGGGACCAGCATCACCGGCGGTATTTCCACCGCGCCCGAGGCGAGAATGGGAGCCAGGGTCATAGCAGGGCCAGCAGTTCTTGGAGCGAGTGGACGAAGGTCCCGGCCTCGGCCCGCACCCGCGGGCGGCTCACGTAGCCGCCGAAGCCGATGAAGCGGTCAACCACGGGCTTGGTTTCCAGGTCGCTGGCGCCGTCGCCCACCATGACCACGGTCGCGGGTTTCAGCGCGTCGCGCAGCCGCGCCACCACCTCGGGCTTGCCGCCGGACCGCGTGGTCGGGTACGCCGCGTCGAAGCTCAGGTAGCTGCCGTCGGGATTGAAATACAGGTCCACCGCCTCGACCCGGTCGATGCCCAGGAACTCGGCCAGCGGCCGAATCAGCGGGGTAAAGCCGCCGCTGAGGATCACCGGGGTCCAGCCGCGCGCGCGCAGCGCCGTCACCGTGGCCCGGGCGGTCGGCTCGACAGTTTCAACGTAGCGACGCCCGACGGCGGCCGCGTCCTCGCGGCGCGGCTGGATGATCTCCAGGCGCCGGCCGAACACCTGCTCGACCGGCACCAGGCCGTTCATCGCGTCGTTCGTCATCTGCTCGACGCGCCGGAGCACGTCCGGCCCGCGGAGCCGCGCCAGTTCGTCGATGCCCTCGATCGCGGAGAGGGTGCTGTCGCAGTCGAGGCAGATCAACTTGGTCGCCGACACGCCCACAGGGAGCCAGTCCCGGCCCGCGGGCGGCAACAAAAAAGCCCTCCGGAATCCGGAGGGCTCGAAAGGGTCCGCGAGGGACGGCGCTTACTTCTTCGAGGAGCGCTTGAACTTCGAGGTGAACTTCTCGACGCGGCCGGCGGTGTCGACGATGCGC
>CAYYGV010000039.1:0-29450 GCA_964471615.1 uncultured Opitutaceae bacterium | reverse complement strand
GGCACGCTCATCTTCATCAGCCACGACGTCTATTTCATCCGCCAGCTCGCGCGGAACGTCCTGCACGTCCACTCCGGCCGGCTGACCCCGTACGCCGGCGACTACGACTACTACCTCGAGAAGTCCAAGGCGTCGAACGCCCGGGCCGCCCTCACCGCCGGCTTCACCGACGCCCGCCCGACGGCCGCTCCGGCCCCGGCTCCCACACCCGCTGTCCCGGTCCCCGCCGCTGCGCCGGCCCCTGCCAAGCGCCGCGGCAGCCCGAACGAGATCAAGCGGCTCCACGCCGAGGTCCACAAGCTCGAGGAGGACGTCGCACGGCTCGAGGCCAAGCAGAACGAGCTCACCGCCGCCCTCGAGGCGCCGGAAACCTACTCCGACAAGGGCAAGTTCCACCATCTCAACCGCGAGCTCAGCGTGATCGTCGACGAGGTCGCCGCCGCCACCTCCGCCTGGGAAAAAGCCGCGCAGAAACTAGCCGACCTCGAGCGCGAATAACCGTCAACGCGGGCTTGGCGGTTGGGGTTGCCACCAAGAACACCAAGCTCACGAAGCCCAGGCTGGTCTAGATTTCGCGGCCTTGGCGGTCTTGGCGGTAGAACTGGATCGAATCCCAGTCCGGTTTACCGCGAAGCACGCCAGGCACGCGAAGGCCTGATGCTCCTGGCCTTCGTGGGCTTCGTGCCCTTCGTGGCAAAATCCCAGTCTAGCCGATGATTTCGTCGATCAGCTTTGGCGCCGATACCGGCGTGTCGCCGATCGTGAAGGCCGTCGCCAGCAGCTTCGTCGCGGCCGCCAGCGCCCGCTCGTCGTTCGCGTGCACGAGGGCCAGCGGCTGACCCGCCGCGACGCGCTCGCCGATCTTCACAAGTCCATCGATGCCCACCGCCGGGTCGACCGGGTCGGACGCCTTCACCCGGCCCGCGCCAAGCTGCAGCGCCGCGAGCGCAACGGTCATCGCATCGACGTCGCGGACATAACCCGCCGCCGGCGCGGCCAGCGGAACCTTGAGCCGCGCCTGGGGCAACCGGCCCGGCTCGTCGGCCACCCGGGCGTCGCCACCCTGCGCCGCGACCAGCTGACGGAATTTCTCCCGCGCCGTGCCCTGCGTGATGCTCGCCTCGAGCTTTGTGCGGGCCTCCCCGGCCGACTTCGCGACGCCGGCCAGCAGGAGCATCTGTTCGCCCAGGGCATAGGTGACTTCCATCGTGTCCGCCGGGCCGCGACCGTGGAGGCACGCGATCGACTCGGCGACCTCCAGCGCATTGCCCACCGCCCGGCCCAGCGGCTGGTCCATCGCCGTGAGCACGGCGCGCATCGGCATGCCCATCGCGTTCGAGACCGCCACCAGCGCCTGCGCCAGCTCGCGGGCCTTCGCCTTGTCCTTCATGAACGCGCCGCGGCCAAACTTCACGTCGCCGACGAGCACCTCGGTGCCCTCGGCCAGTTTCTTCGAGAGGATGCTGCCGCAGATCAGCGGGATGCACTCCACCGTGCCGGTCACGTCCCGCAGCGCGTAGAGTTTCTTGTCCGCCGGCGCCAGCTCCGCGGTCTGCCCGATCAGGCACACGCCGATCCGCGCCAGCTGCGCCTGGTACTGGGCCGAGGTCAGGTTGACGCTGAAACCCGGGATCGACTCGAGCTTGTCGAGGGTCCCGCCCGTGTGCCCCAGCCCGCGGCCGGAGATCATCGGCACCGCCACGCCGCAGGCCGCGACCATCGGCGCGAGGTGGAGTGAGACTTTGTCACCCACGCCGCCGGTCGAGTGCTTGTCGGCCTTCGGCTGACGGACGCCCGAGAGGTCCGCGACGAAGCCGGAGTTTTTCATCGCGTCGGTGTAGGCCGCGGTCTCCGCCGGGGTCATGCCGCGGATGAAGATCGCCATGAGCATCGCACTGAGCTGGTAGTCCGCCCACGAGCCGTCGGTTGCGCCGCGCACGAACGCCGCGATCTCGTCGCGCGTCAGGACGCCGCCATCGCGCTTCCGGGCGATGATGTGCTGGGGAAATAGCAGCTCGCTCATGGCGGGTACTGAACCGGCTCGTCGCGCCCGGCGCAACGCCGCAGACGGCGGGCGGCCGGCTACGGCGCGGTGAACCCGTAGGCGCGCTCCACGCGGGCGACGCGGACCGAGTAGTCCTGGTACCAGGTCTGGCGGCCGCCGCGCTGCGCCTGCTGGTGGTCGGTGTTGGCCTTCCACGCGCGGATCGCGGCCTCGTCGGCCCAGTAGCTCACGGTGATGCCGCGCCCGTCCGCCCCGCGCACGCTGTCGATCCCGAGGAATCCCGGCTGGCTCGAGCCGAGCTCCACCATGCGGGCCGCCATCGCGTCGTAGCCGGCGTCGCCGGCGGTGCGCTGCGAGGTGAAGATCACGGCATAATACGGCGGGGCCGGGGTGCGGGCGAAGGCGGCGGAGGTGCTCATGGCCCCGATGCTTTGCCCGGTTCGGCGGCGGATGCCCATCCCAATCCTCCCCATCCCAAAATGGAACGGGGCGCAGGCCCCCGCCCGCGCCCCGCGAACCATGTGGCGTGATATACCCTCCTACTCTGACTTCGGCTTGTTGGCGCCGAAAACGGACTTGGCCAGGGCGAACGGTGCCTGGGTGAAACGGGACAGGGCGGACGGCTTCGCGCGCTCCGTGATCGCGGCCTGCATCGCCGCGTTGAGCTGCTCCTCGCGCTGCGCCAGGCGGGCCTCGCGGAGGGCGAGGGCGTCCTCGCGCCGCTTGAGCGCGGCGTTGGCCTCCTTGATCGTCAGGCGATCGTCGCGCAGGTGGGCCTGCTCGGCCTCGAGCAGCTCGCGGGCGCGGATGAGCTTCTCCCAGGCGACCTCAAGGGCGAGGTCTTGCTCGGGGCTCGCGGCCTGGGTCGGGAACTGCGGCGCGGTGGCCGAGCCCGAGCCCTGCTCGAGGCGATCCTGCCAGAGACGCAGCCGCGCCTCGTACTCGCGGAGGTTCGTCTCCCGCTGCCGGAGGCTCTCGATGTCCTCCTCGAGATGGCGGCGGTCTTCGAGGGGATGCGGGTGGGAAGTGGAAGTGTGGGAGGACAACTTGAGGTCCGGCTTGTTCGCCGGGAAGTTGATGACCGGGTTCATGGGTGCGTGTGGGTGGAACTGCGTAACGCACCCAGCAAGACGGATTCTCCCGAAAAAGGCGACGGGTGCGCCCGGCTTTTACCCGGCGTTTACGCCGCTCGCGCCGGTTTTCGGAAGTTTTTTACAGGCGCGGAGCCCGCGCGGGCGCGGGCGGTTGAAAGTTGAAGGACGGCAGTTGAAAGCCGGGCGGATCTCGCGGGTCGCCGAGACAGGAAACAGCTGCCCTCGCCGACGCAGCGGCGTCTCGGCAGAGACCCAACGCCTCTGGGGATTTCAGTATCGGTTCTCCCGCCTGTCATTCTGAGCGAAGCGAAGAATGACAACCGGAGGCGTGAGGACGCGCTCTAGCCGCGGACTCCCTCCGCCTCCGCTCTTTCAACTTTCAACTGAAGACCTTCAACTGCGCAGCCTCAGGCCCGGAAGATCACGTCCTCGCGCTTGAACATCCGCACCGCGAGCGTCAGCGCGATGCCCGCGTAGAAGCAGGACGAGCCGAAGATCAGCGCGATGTAGTTCCAGTGCCAGACGCCCGAGAGCATCTCGCGGCACACCAGCGAGAGATTGAGCAGCGGCACCAGCGCCAGCCGCGCGTTGAGGTCGATGCCGGGGAGCATGCCGATCACCGCCGGCATGATCACCACGATCATCATCGGTGCGAGGTAGCTCTGCGCCTCCTTGTAGCTCTTCGCGAAGAGCGCGACGGTGAACGCCGCCGCCGCGAACATCACCGCCACCGGGAAGACCATCCCCAGCACGCCGAACAACCCGAGCGGGTCGATCGTGGGCAGGACGCCGGCCGCCGCCGTCTTTCCCGCCGCCATCGCGCCGACCTTCACGGTGCCGCTGCCCGACATCATCAGCGAGCCGCCGATTGCGGCCGTCGTGCCCATTGAGAGCAGCATGAAGCACATCGCCGACAGCGAGCCCGTCAGCACCATGAGAAACTTGCCAAACACCAGGTCCTCGCGCGCGACCGGGCTGCAGAGCAGCGTCTCCATCGTGCCACGCTCCTTCTCACCCGCCGTCAGGTCCATCGCGGGATACATCGCGCCGCTGAAGCAAAGGATGATGATGAGATACGGCACGATGCCGCCGAAGAGATTGCCGCCGACCTTCTCGGGCGGCGCCACGTTCTCGCGCTCAAACTCGAACGGCCGGGCCACCGTCTTCGGCAGGCCACGCTCGGCCAGCCGGTCCACTACCGTCTGCTCGCGCAGGTCGATCAGAACCCGCTCGACGGCCCGCGCGCCCAGGTCGGACTTGAGTTCGCCCGAGTAGTTGTAGACGCGCACCGTCGGGGCCGCCCCGGCCTTCAGGCCGGCCTCGAAGCCCGCCGGAATCTCCACCGCCGCCCGGAGCTTCTTGTCACTGATCGCCTGCTTCCAATCCGCCGGCACCGCGACCACCCGGAGCTTGGGCGCCTTTTTCAGCGCGGCCACCACCGTCGGCGAGTCGGCGCCGCCGATGATCGCCACCGTCGGGATCTCCTCCTGGGCCCGGGAAAGGATGGTCGTCATGACCTTGCCCACGCCAAATGTGAGCAGCGGCATGACGAGCGTCGGGATGATGATCGTGGACATCAGCGTGCGCCGGTCGCGCAGCGAGTCCTTCAGCTCCTTCTGGTAGACCGTGATGATATTGCGCCAGTTCATTTGCTTTCCTCCTCCTCGACGATTCGGACAAAGGCTTCTTCGAGGTCATGCTCCCCATAGCGCTGCTTCAGCTCGCCAACGGTGCCCTCGGCGCACAGGCGACCGTTGTGGATGATGCCCACCTTGTCGCAGAGCTTCTCCACCTCGCTCATGACGTGCGTGGAGTAGATCACGGTCTTGCCGCGGTCGCGGCACTCGCGGACGAAGCGCACGATCGCGCGCGCCGTCATCACGTCGAGGCCGAGCGTCGGCTCGTCAAAGATCATCACCGCCGGGTCGTGGATCAGCGTCCGCGCGATGGACGTCTTCTGCTTCATGCCGGTGGAGAACTTCTCGCAGCGGCGGTCCAGGAACTCGCCCATGTCGAGCTCGTCGGAGAGCCGCGCGATCCGCATGCGGATCTCGGCCGGCGCGAGGCCGTTGAGCCGGCCGAAGTACTCGATCATCTCGCGGGCCGTCAGGCGTCCGTAGAGCGCGGTGCTCGCCGCCAGGAAGCCGACCTGCGCCCGCACTTTCTCCGGCTCGCGCGCCACGTCGAATCCGGCGACGGTTGCCGCGCCGGAGGTGGGCTGCAGGAGCGTCGCCAGCACGCGCAGCGTGGTGGTCTTGCCGGCGCCGTTGGCGCCCAGCAGGCCGTAGATGCGGCCGGGTTCGGCGCGGAAGGTAACGTGGTCCACGGCGCGGATCTCGCCCCGTTTCTTGTCCTTGAACGTCTTGGTGAGGTCGTGGGCTTCGATCATGGGAGGGTTAGAGGGAAATCGGGAAAGCGGGAGATTCGGAAAGTGGGAGACTGTTTGTGCGGCGGAGGCGCGCGGGGAGACGGTTTCATCTTTCCCGATTTCCCCGGCAGGGATTCCCGCTTTTCCTAAAGGCTCATCTTCTCGCGGAAGTCCTGGGCTTGGCGTCGACTGAGCTCCACCTTGGCGCCGCCTTTCAGGTGAACCAGCAGGCCGCCGCTGAACCACGGCTCGATCTTGTCGATCCAGGCGAGGTTGATGATCTGGCGCCGGTTGGCGCGGAAAAAGTACTTCGGGTCGAGCCTCTCCTCCATCGCGTTCAACGAGCGGAAGAGCTGCGGCTGCGCCGTCTCGAAATGCACGCGGGTGTAATTGCCCTCGCTCTCCAGCAGGCGGATCGACTTCACCTCCACGAACCAGCAGCGGTCGCCCTCCCGGACAAACACCTTGTCCTCCGCCGCCAGCCGCGCCGGCCGCTCCACCGGGGTCGGAGCCGCGCCCAGCTTCGCGCGCAGCCGCTCGATCGCCGCCGCCAGTCGCGCCGGATCCACCGGCTTCAGCAGGTAATCAAGCGCGTTCAACTCGAACGCCTTCACCGCGAACTCGTCGTAGGCGGTCGTGAAGATCACGTGCGGCACCGGCGGCTCCAGCGACTCCAGCAGCTCGAGGCCCGTCTCCCCCGGCATCTGCACGTCGAGGAAGAGCAGGTCCGGCGTCAGCGCCGCCAGCTGCTCGCGGGCCTGCTTCGCGTTCGCCGCCTCGCCCGCGACCGTCACGTCGGGGAAGGCCGCCAGCAGCCGGCGCAGCTCGCTGCGGGCCAGCCGCTCGTCGTCGATCAGGAGCGCTTTCATGCGTGGGAGGCCGTGAGCGGGATGATGGCTTCCGCCGCCACGTAGCCCGGCTTGTCGGGACGCAGCTGCAGCGAAGCCCGGTCACCGAAGAGCAGGCGGAGCCGGTTGGCGGCGTTGGACAGCCCGACGCCCGTGGACGTGCTGGCGCGGGCCAGCTGCTCGGTGCCGCCCTCCAGCGCGCCGGGATTCGTGACCTGGAGGCGGAGCGAGCCGCTCTCGCGCCGCGCAATGATCGCGATCTCGCCGCCCTCGGGTCGCATGGAAATGCCGTACTTCACCGCGTTCTCCACCAGCGTCTGCAGCAGCATCGGCGGGATCGGGAGCTGCAGCGTCTCGGGCGCGACGTCGAGCCGCAGGCGGAGTCTCTCCTCGTGCCGCACCTGCTCGAGCGCGAGGTAGTCGTTCACGACCCGCAGCTCGTCCTCGAACGGCACGGTCTCCTGCTGCCCGCTCTGCAGCGAGTAGCGGAGGAGGTTGGCCAGCTGCGTGACCGCCTGCCGCGCCCGGCTCGGGTCCTCGTCGATCAGCGCGCGCAGCGAGTTCAGCGAGTTGAAGATGAAGTGGGGATTGACCTGCGACTTGAGGGCGCGGAGCTCGGCCTCCTTCACGTGGGTCGCAAGGCTCAGCTGCTCGATCTGCAGCCGGTTGTAGCGGTCGAACAGGTGATAGAAGAAATAGATGCACCACCAGCCGGTGAGCATGAACGTGCCGTTTATGATGCTGAAGGCGAACGCCAGCCAGCACGACACCTTGCCCGACCACGGCAGGTGCAGCACCAGGTACGGGTAGCCGTAGCCGACCGCGCTCCAGACGAACGACTGGACGAAGCTGATGCCCAGGATCCGCGGCGCCAGCCCGCGCCAGCCGAGGTTCTTCCAGCCCCACCGCGCGACCGGCACCCGGGCGAAGTGCGTGATCAGCCAGCCGAGGCAGATCACGAAGATGACGATCGAAAAGCTGTAAACCATGTCCTCGGTCGTGGTGCCCTCCTTGCTGGGGAACGCCAGCAGCAGGAAGGTCTCGAGACCGAGGAACGACAGCCAGCCGCCGGCCTGGAAAATCACATAGAGCCGGTCCTTCGCGCGGATCCGGCGCTGCTCATTCTCCAGCAGCACATTCGGCAGGGGCATGCGTTCCATCTCTGGCACACTACAAGGCCCTTCCCCCGGGGGCGCAAACTTTGGACGAGCGGTCCCCCGGCCCCGCGAACGGCTTCCCACCCCTTTCGGGCTGGCCGCCTCCCCGGCTCCGGCCCAGCGTGGGCCGTCCCCATGCCGACCTTCACCGCCCGGATCGAGCGCAATTGGATCATGCGCTGCGTGATCGTGCCGCCGGCCGTGATGAGGGCCCTCGGGGGCGGCACCCGCATCCCCGTGCTGGCCGCCTACGCCGGCGAGAAGCAGCTGACGACCGTGATGCCGGCCGGGCGCGGCCGCGGGCGGCTGATCGTGCTGACGGACTATGTGCGGGCCGCCGGGCTCGACTTCGGCGACCGGATCGAGGTCACGCTCACCCGGTCGTCCGACCCGCGCGATCCGGCCGCGCCGCCCGACCTCCAGCGCGCCCTGCAGTTCCGGCCCGCCGCCCGCGCCGCCTTCGAGCAGGGTCCCGCGTCCGTCCGCCGCTGGGTTGTCGCCTACCTCGACGAGGCGCGCCGGCCCGAGACCCGCGTCACTCGCATCGAGCGTCTCCTCGACCGCCTCACCGAGCTCGGCCAGCGCAAGGCCCAACGCCCCGCCAAGGGCAAAAGCTGACCCGAGCGGCGGCGACGATCGCAAAGCCAGGCTTCCCGCGAATGGCGCGGAAAGACGCGGATCGATTCCTGCCATCCGCGTTCATCCGCGCAATCCGCGGGAAACCGCGCGGCGAAGCCTTCACGACCAGGCTGCAATGAACCGGCCAGGCCTTCGGGTGCTTCGCGCCTATCCTACGCCCCGATCGGGTGCCAGGTGGTCTTGAACTCCAGCGTCTCGCGGATCGCCTCGAGGCTCTCCGCGTGCGGGCCGTACCAGTCGATCCGCTCCTCGGCCTTGAGCAGCCGGGTGCGTTTCACGCTGGCCGCAGCGCCGAGCCGCAGGGTCTTCCGCTCGTCGGCATTTGCCACGCCACCGATCGCGCGCAGGTGGGTGTGCGTCGCGAAGGTCGGCACGAGTTCCTTGCGGAAGCCCGTCAGGAGGTTCACCACCCCGCCCGGCAGGTCGCTGGTCGCCAGCATCTCGCCCAGCAGGATCGCCGGGTACGGCGCCGGCTCGGATGCGACGGCCACCACGGTGTTGCCGCTCACGATCGCGGGCGCGAACAGCGACACGAGGCCCAGCAGCGCGGGCTGCGCGGGCGCAAGCAGGCCGACGACGCCCATCGGCTCGGTGACGGTGAAATTGAAGTACGGGGCCGCGACGGGGTTCACGTTGCCGAGCACCTGCTCGTACTTGTCCGCCCAGCCGGCGTAGTAGATGAGGCGGTCGACCGTGGCCGCGACCTCGCGCTGCGCCGCGGCGCGGGCCCGGGCGGAGGTGGCGCCGAGCGTGAGCGCGCCGGCCATCTCGGCCGCGCGGGCCTCGAGCATCTCGCCGAGGCGGTAGAGGATCTGGCCGCGGTTGTACGACGTGCGCTTCGCCCAGCCCGGGACCGCCTTGGCGGCGGCCTCGACGGCGTTGCGCAGATCCTTGCGCGTGCACTGCGGGATGTTGGCGAAGAACCGGCCGGCGGCGTCGGCGAGCGGGAACACCCGCGCGCTCTCGGAGCGGATGAAGGCACCGCCGACGTAAACCTTGGGAGTCTTGGTGATGGGCAGGCGTGACATGGCGGGAAATCAGGCGGGGACGGCCGCGGGGGTCTCGTCCTGGAGATGGCTGGCCTCCTTGTACCGGAGGGCGATGAGGGAGAACACGATCGCGGCGCCCATCGCGAGGCCCGCGAAGAAGAGGTAGAACCACGCGCCCGGCAGCTTGCTCGTGTGGTCGGGGTTCTGGATGAACATCTGGACCAGCGCGGTGAACAGGTTGCCTGCGGTGATCGACCAGAGGTACAGCGCCTGCACGATCGCCTTCAGGTGCTTCGGCGCCTGCGTGTAGGCGAACTCCAGCGCGGTGATCGACGTCATCACCTCGCCCGCCGAGAGCAGCAGGTACGCCGGCAGCTGCCAGAGCACGTGGACCTGGTGCCCGGCGCCGAGGCGCGCCTCGATCCAGGCGCTGATCAGGAAGGAGACGCCAATCGTGAAGATGCCGAGGCCGATCTTGCGCAGCGGGGTCAGCTTCCACACGGCGTTGATCGCGGGATAGATCGCGTACTGGAACGTCGGGATCAGCCCGAGGATCATCACGGCGTTCACCGCCTGGATCTGCGACGAGAGCAGCGTGTAGTTCCAGCCGAGCAGGCTGACCCGCCGCTCCATCTTTTCCGCCTGCAGCACCCACTCGCCGCCGCTCTGGTCCCACAGCGACCAGAACACCGCGACGAAGATGAACAGGATCGCGAGCCGGCCGAACGCCGCCATGGTCTGCCGGTTGAACGTGGCCGCGAGGAACGCTTTTCCCTTCGGCGGCACGTGCACGAACTGCCGGCGTCCCGACCAGAAGATCACCGTGGCGAGCAGCATCAGTCCCGCCGGCACGCCGAACGCCACGCGCGGGCCGAACTTGTCGAGCAGGATGGGCGTGAGCGGGATCGAGATCATCGAGCCGGCGTTGACCGAGAAGTAGAACCAGCCGAAGGCGCGCGACACGAGGTGCTGGTTGGCCGCACCGAACTGGTCGCCCACGTTTGACGACACGCACGGCTTGATGCCGCCGGAGCCGAGCGCGATCAGCGCGAGGCCGGTGAACAGGCCCCAGCGCGTGGGGTCGGACGCCAGCGCGACGCAGCCCGCGCAGTACACGAGGGAGATCCAGAACACGGTCCGGTACTTGCCCCAGAACGCGTCGGCGACGATCGCGCCGAGCATCGGGAAGAAGTAGTTCGAGGCGACGAAGAGGTGGTACCACTTGTTCGCGTCGTTCTCGTTCATCGGCGCCAGCTCGCCCGCGCGGTTGCGCAGGTACTGGGTCATGTAGACCACGAGGATCGCGCGGAGCCCGTAGAAGCAGAAGCGCTCGGCGGCCTCGTTGCCGATGATGAAGGGGATGCCCGGGGGCATCTTGTCCGTGTGGACGGGAGTCGTGCGGAAGGCTTCGGCCATGGAAATTGTGGGGGTCTCAGTGCGGCCGAGCCGCGATCAAGAAAGTGGGGCTTGGGTCACAGAGTCCACCGAGTGGGCACGGAGGACACCGAGGAGGTAATCCAATGCCGGGCTCCGTGGTCTCGGTGCCACCTCGGTGTCCTCTGTGTCCCACTCCGGTCGGTTTGCATGTGAGATTTCGGAGGTCACGCGAGGCGGCAGTAGTCGAGCAGGCCCTGGCGGCCGCCCTCGCGGCCGAAACCGCTCTCTTTGTAGCCGCCGAACGGCGAGGTGGGGTCGAATTTGTTGTAAGTGTTGGCCCAGACCACGCCGGCCTTCAGCTCCGTCGACATCTTCAGGATGCGCGAGCCCTTGTCGGTCCACACGCCGGCGCTCAGGCCGTACGCGGTGTTGTTCGCCTTCTCCACCGCCTCCTCGGGCGTGCGGAAGGTCAGGATCGACAGCACCGGGCCGAAGATCTCCTCCCGCGCGATCCGGTGGCTCATCGAGACGTTCGAGAACACCGTCGGCCGGAAGAAGAAGCCCTGCGCCGGCAGCGCGCACGGCGGCTGGTACATCTCCGCGCCTTCCTTCACGCCGGACCGCACCAGCGCGGCGATCTTGCCCAGTTGCTCGCGCGAGTTGATCGCGCCGATGTCCGTGTTCTTGTCGAGCGGGTCGCCCACCCGCAGCACCCGGATGCGCTGCTTCAGCTTCGCCAGCACGCGGTCCGCCACCGGCTCCTGCACCAGCAGGCGCGAGCCCGCGCAGCAGACGTGGCCCTGGTTGAAGAAGATGCCGTTCACGATGCCCTCGACCGCCTGGTCCAGCGGCGCGTCCTCGAAGATGATGTTCGCGGCCTTCCCGCCCAGCTCCATGGTCATCTTCTTGTCGGTGCCCGCGAGCGACCGCATGATGATCTTGCCGACTTCGGTGGAACCCGTGAACGCGACCTTCGCCGGCGTCGGGTGGTTCATCACCGCCGCACCCACCTCGCCCGCGCCGGTCACGATGTTCACCACGCCCGGCGGCAGGTCCGCGTCGGCGATGATCTCGGCCAGCTTCAGCGCGGTGATCGAGGTCGTCTCGGCCGGCTTGAGCACCACGCAGTTGCCCATCGCCAGCGCCGGCGCGAGCTTCCACGCGCACATCAGCAGGGGAAAATTCCACGGGATCACCTGCCCGACCACGCCGAGCGGCGCCACGCGGCGGCCCGGCGCCACGTAGTCGAGCTTGTCGGCCCAGCCCGCGTGATAGAAGAAATGCGCCGCGGCCATCGGCACGTCGAAGTCGCGCGACTCCTTGATCGGCTTGCCGCCGTCCATCGTCTCCGCGACGGCGAACTCGCGCGCCCGGTCCTGCAGCAGCCGCGCGATGCGGTAGAGGTACTTGGCGCGCTCGCGGCCCGGCAGGCGGCCCCAGGTGCGGAACGCCCGGGCCGCCGCGGCGTAGGCGGCGCTCACGTCCGCCGGCCCGGCCAGCGCGATGTCCGCGAGCTTCCGCTCGGTGGCGGGATTGATGGAGTCGAAGTAGCGGCCGCCGCGCGGCGCGACAAAGCGGCCGTTGATGAAGAGCTCGTAGCGGGCCTTGAGCTTCGGGTCCGCGGTTTCCGGCGCGGGATCGAACGGCCAGAGGTCGCCGAAGATCAGCTCGGGAGCGCGGCGGGAGGAGGAGCGGGTGGCGGTGGGCACGGCGGGAAATCCGCGGGGACGCGGCAAGGGATGGGTTAGTAGCTTTCGGCGGCCTCGCTGAAATAGTACGGGGCCTGGTACGCGCCGGTGCGCTCCTTCTCGAGCTGGCGCAGGAGGTCGTTGAGCAGCGCGCTCGCGCCGAAGCGGTAGCGACGGTTGTTCAGCCAGGCATCGCCCAGCGTCTCCTTCACCGCGATCAGGAACTGCAGCGCCTGCTTCGCCGTGCGGATGCCGCCGGCGGGCTTCATCGCGATCGGGACGCCGGTCGCGAGGTAGAAGTCGCGGATCGCCTCCAGCATCACCTGGTTGTTCCCCAGCGTGGCGTTGAGCGAGGTCTTGCCGGTGCTCGTCTTGATGAAGTCGCCCGGCCGCAGCACGCGCATCGCGAGGAAGGACGCGGCGCGGATCTTGTCGTAGGTCTCCAGTTCGCTGACCTCGAGGATCACCTTGAGCGTCGCTTCGCCGCAGGCCGTCACGACCGCCGCGATCTCGTCCTGCACGCGGTCGTACTCGCCCGCCAGGAACGCGCCGCGGTTGATCACCATGTCGACCTCGTCGGCGCCGTCGGCCACGGCCGCCTTCACCTCCGCGAGCCGCGTGCGCAGCGGCGCCTGGCCGGACGGGAACGCCGTGGCGACCGAGGCGATGCGGACCTTGGCGTCCGGGCCCAGCGCCCGGCGCGCGTGCCGGACCATCGCGGGATAGACGCAGACCGCCGCCACCGGCGGCACGGTCGGATCGTCGCTCGGCGCGACCGCCTTCTGGCAGAGCGACGCGACCTTGCCCGGCGTGTCCTTGCCCTCGAGCGTGGTGAGGTCGACCATGGTCACGGCCGTGCGCAGGCCCCAGACCTTCGCGGACTTCTTGATGCTGCGGGTGGTGTATTTGGCGACGCGCTCCTCGATGCCGACGGTGTCGACGGTGCCGACCTCGTCGACCAGCCGGCGCCACGACGCTGACGAGCCTCCGATCATGAGGCCCAGACCATGCCGCCGGCCGCCTCGGAAAACAAGGCTTTAGCGGCTGGCGGGATTAGGCTTTGTGCACCGGCCGGGAACGGTCCAGCGTGTCGCCCAATCCCACCCGCCCCGCCATGAGCTCAACCCCTTTCGTCAGCCCGGCCACGCCCTCGGGCGACGTCGTCATCCGCACCATCGCGATGCCCGCCGACACGAACAACAACGGCGACATCTTCGGCGGCTGGCTGGTGTCCCAGATGGACATCGGCGGCGCCGTGCTCGCCCGCAGCACCGCCGTCAGCCGCGTCACCACCGTCGCCATCGACGCCATCACCTTCCACCGGCCCGTCGCCGTCGGCGACATCGTCACGTGCTACGCCAAGCTCGACCGCGTCGGCCGCACCTCGATGACCATCGCCGTCGAGGCTTGGGTCCACCGCTACACCACCGAGACCCAGCAGCTCGTGACCTCCGGACATTTCGTCTACGTCGCCATCGACCAGACCGGCAAGCCCCACCCCGTCAAACGCTGACCCATGCCCGCCACCCTGCCCCGTTTCGTTTCCCTCCGCCTCCTCGCCGCCGCGCTGCTGGCCGCGACGGTCCTGCACGCCGCCACGCCCGCGGAGGAGGTCCGCGCGGCTGACACGGCGCGGGTGATGGCCACCATCGCGGGCCAGGTCGCACGGCTCGATCCCCTGCTCTCCTCCGGCCTGATCTACGGCCACGCCGACGGCCGCGTGCAGTCCAAGACGGAGTTCCTCGCCGCAGTGAAATCCGGCCGCATCAAGTACGACTCGTACGACTACGACGACGTGAAGGTCACGCCCGTCACCGACGACGTGGTGATCATGACCGGCCGCGCCCGGCTCCGCGCCACCGCCGGCACGGTGAGCGTCGCGTTCGCCCTCCGCTTCCAGTCGGTCTGGCGCCGCGAGGACGGCGCGTGGCGCCTCTTCGCCTACCAGTCCGCGAAGCTCGCCGAGCCGACCGTGGTGCCGCCGCGTTGACGCTTCAGCCCAGGAGTTTCTCGCGGAGTTCCTTGTAGCGACTCCGGCCGATCGGCAGACGCTGGCCATTCTTCAGCTCGGCCTCGTAGTGGCTGCCCTCGCTCGCGTGAAACGCCCGGACGGCGCTCAGGCGCACGACGTAGCTCTTGTGAATCCGCTCGAAGGCGGGCGGCAGCAGCGCGTGCAGCTTCTCGAGGGTCTTGTCGTGCAGCTCGCGCGTACCGTCGTCCAGCACCAGCTCGGCGTAGGCGCCCGCGCCCTGCGCATACAGGACGCGGTCAACCGGCACCAGCTGCACCTTGCCAAATTTCCGCACCGCCAGGTATTTCGCCGCGCCCGCCGCCCGGCCGTCGCGGTCCGTCACCCGCGCGAGCGCCTGCGCCAGCCGCTCCCGCGTGAACGGCTTGGGCACGAAGTCGATCACGCCGTACTCGAACGCCTTCAGCGCCTGGTCCAGGTTGGCGGAGACAATAATGGTGTGGAAGGACCCCGCCGCGCTGGCCCGCAGCAACTCCTTGCCGTCCCGGCCGCTCAGGTTCAGGTCCAGCAGCAGCAGGTCGATCGGCGCCGCGTCGATCCGCGCGCCGGCCTCGTCGAGGGCCGACGCCAGCTGGACGGTCTCAAGCCGCTCCCCGAGGAGCTCCCGGCAGAAACGCTCCAGGCGCTTCGCGATCAGCGGCTCGTCCTCCACGATGAGCAGTCTCATGCGGCACCCGATTCGCCGGGCGGTCGACGGATTTCGATGAGCGAGCGCCAGCCCTCGGCGACCGGGCCGGCGGAGAAGGTCCAGCGCCCCCCGAAACTCTCCTCCAGCCGGGCCTTCACGTAGCGCAGGCCCGTGCCGTCCCGCACCGGGCCGTCGGTGGGCGGATTTTCGCCGTGCACGGTCAGGGTGTAGCGGGCCAACCCGGGCTGATAGGCCGCCTCCAGCACAAAACGCAGCCGGCCGTCGCGCGGCCGCTGATGCGTGAGTCCGCCCTCGACCAGCGTGAGGAACAGCGCCGGGGGCACCGGCGACGACTCGTCGGCGTCCAGCACCTCCAATGTGCAGCTGACCCCGCGCCGCAGGCTCATGATGTGCAGATGGGCCCGGCAGAGCTCGAGCTCCTGCCCGAGCGGGATGAGCTTTTCGCCGGAAACACGCGCCAGGATCTGGAACTCCCCAGCCAGTGCGCCAATCAGGTCCACCGCGGCCTTGGGGTCCTGTTCGATCACTTCCATGATGGTCGTGAGCGTGTTCATTAGAAAGTGCGGCTGGATGTTCTTCTTCAGCAGTTCGGTCTCGAGGCGCGCAGCCGTCAGCGACGCCGCCTCGGCCCGGCGGCGGTCCGCCCGCAGCTGCAGGCCCAGGGAGGCGAAGACGAAGAGCACCAAGCCCCCGAAGGTGAGGAAAAACGTCGGATCGAGAAAGTCCCGGCGGTCCGCCTTGACCAGAACCAGGCTCGCGAGCACTCCGACCAGCACCAGCCCGGCTCCCGGGCGCCGCCGCCAGAGACTCCATCCGGCCACCGCCAGCGAAACCAGCAGCATCGCCCGGCACAGCCACAGGGCCTTGGTCTCGTACAGCGGCGAGGTCATCCACGCGGCCGCCAGCAGCGGCGCCAGACCGACCAGCCACCAGCCGCGGCGCGGGACGCGAAACTGCTCGAGCAAAAGCCAGGGAAAGAGTCCCGCCACCAGCGTCATCACGCCCGTGGCCGTCAACAGCCGCCAGTAGAACCAATCGTAGGGTTCGGCCGCCAGCCACCGCCACGCCACCAGCAGATAGAAAGCCGCCAGGGCCAGGCTCACGCAGCCGCAGAGCAGCAGCGGGCGCCACCGGCCCGCCAGCCAGTACAGCAGGAAGCTGAGGAGCGCGACCACCAGCGCCCCGCCCAGCCCGATCAGCGGCGCCACCAGCCGCAGCCGCTCCGACGCATAGTGGCCTTGCGCGTTGGAGGGCAGGAAGCTGATCGCCACCGCCCCGGCCGGAAAATTGTAGTGGAAACTCGACAGGCGGATCGCCACGACGTGCTCTCCCGGACCCCGCAGCTCCTCGGGAATCATCAGCATCTGGTCCAGCGGGCCGATCGCCTCCAGCTCGCGGGTCGCTCCAACCATGCCGCTGCGCCCTATCAGCCGCCCGTCCCAGTAGAATTCGTACGAGTAGGGCGCAGCGACATAGACGCTGTCGACCGGTGCACCCACTCCAACCCCCGACAAGTCGCGCAGCGGAGCGTTGGGGAGGAGTTTCAGGCCGCCGAACAGGTCAAAGCGGACCCGCACCCATTGGATTCCCGTTCGCATCGGCACCACGTTGCCCTCGGGCCAGTCGGAGTCATTCCAGTCCGGCGCCGCCCAGCGCGGGTCATCTCCCGTCTGGTGGTGCGTTGATCGCACCGCTGCGGCGAGGTTGGCCGTGGCAAGCAACGCCAAGGCTGGCAGCAGCACCGACAACCTCAGGGCGGATCTTCGCATGGCCCCGCCAGCGTGGTCGGCACGGCCGAACTCGTCCACGCGTTTCCCGAGCCGTTCACTCGTCGCCCGAGCCGTTCACTCGCGCCGCGCCGCCGCTCGCTCGCCGCCCGAGTCGTTGGCTGGAGTTTTTTCGCGCCAGCCACTCGTCCCGCCCAACTTCGCCGCATCCCACCACGGGACCTCCACTCAAACCCTCAGTCGAAAATTCCTCCCATGAAAATCGTCACCTCGTCCGCCCTCCGCGCCACCACCCTCGTCCTGGCGCTCGTCGTCCTCTCCCCATCCTTTGCCCGCGCCGCCGGGACCACCGCCCACTCCCCCGTGGTTGGCGCGCTCCCGGTTGCGTCCGTCGGTCCCTACGTCGGCGCCGGCACCTACCTCATCCAGGTGGCCGCCAAGCTCGGCGCCCCGAGTGACCGGCTCGCGGACGGCACCTGGCTTTACGACGGCTACACCGCCGGCGACGTCACCGGCACCCTGGTGGTCACCTTTGCCAATGGCCGCGTCCTTTCCCTCTCGCTCGCCACGCCCGCGGCGGTTGCGGCGCTCCGCGCCCACCCCCGCCAGACCGGGACCACGATTCTCGCTGCGGCCATGGAACCGCGGTGAGTCGTCAGTTACGTTCGACTGGGCCGGGACGCTTCCGCGTTCCGGCCCAGCTCGTTTTCCAGGTGCACGTCCGCGAACAGCTCCGGGTTGCCCAGCACCGCGCGCACCAGGATCGCGGGATACTCGCCGTAGCCGCGCGGACCGGTGTGGTCGATCGAGCCGTCGGGAAGCGGGTGATAACGCTCGTGCCAGAAACCGCCATCCGCCAGGCCGCGACGACAGACCAGCTCGACCGACTTTCTCAGCCGCGCCACCTCGCCGCGGCGTCGGCAGGCCTGCCACTCGAGGAACCAGACGCGTCCCATCGCCGCCACGTCGTAGGTCTGCGCAACCGGAATCTCGAAGCCGACGTCCTCGTGCGCGTTCACAAATTCCCACGGCTCGTAGGCAAAGGGTCGCGTCACCGTCTGCGTCGGCATGTCCGCCTGCCAGAAAGCCGTCTCCTTCATCAGTCGCGGCCAAACCGCGTCAACCTGCGCCGGCGTGGCCACGTCGTAAGCGATCGCGGCCCAGTTCACGTCCGACAGGCCATGCGCGTCCACCACCCCGCGCTCCGGGTGCACGTACTCCGCGAAGTGGTCGCCGCGCCAGTAGGTCTCGCGGAATCGTGCCGTCAGCGCCGCGGCCTCGCGCTCCCACGTCGCCGCTGCGTCCGCCCGGCCCAGGGCCGCGTGCAGCGCCGCGCACTGCCGCCACGCGTGCACCACGTAGCACTGCGCGACGCCGTCCCACTGGTGCCGCGGCGGCAGCTCCATGTAGAAGCCCGCCCCGGCGATCAGGCCGTTCGGGCTCCGGCGCGAACGGAGATACTCCGCCGCCCGCTCCACCGCCGCCAGGTTCGAGGCCAGCCACGTCGCGTCTTTCGTCGCGGCGAAGATCTCGGACGCCAGCAGCACGTAACTGACCGTCGCGAGCGCGCCCAGCGGGTTGATGCCGGCGATCCAGTGGCTGCAGGAACCGATCCACCGCCGCGGCGGGTAGCCCGGCCGCCCGGAATCGAAAGTGAAAACGTCCGCGGGATACCGCATGCCCTTGTTGTAGGTCGTGACGTGTTCCGGCGGCGGGTCGGCCGGCACGATTGCGTAGGGAATGTTGCCGTCCGCCCGCTGTGACGCCGTCACGTAGGCGAAATAGTCCAGCGCCAGTCGGGTCCGCCCGAGGAGGAGGTAGGCCCCGGCCATCTGCCAGGAGTCGAGCCCGGGCCAGGTGTTCTCCTGGCCGAACCAGTGGCCGTCCGCGACGATCGTGAAATGGCCCGGGTACGCGCGCTCGACCGCAGCCGGCTCGAGCGTCTGCCGGATCGCCGCCGCGACGCCCTCGCGGATCACCGCCGTCTGGTCGCCCGGGGCCGTCATGCCCCCGCCGGCGCCGCGGCGAAGCTCAGGATCGAGTCGTCGGGCGAAGTCCGGATCGGCACCGGCTTCCCGTGACCCCTCCCGCCGTACGGGATGTTCGACAGCGCGTTGTAGCAGCAGATGTAGGCGCGGCGGTGCCGCTCCGAGAGGTTGGCTTCCGACGCGTGAAACGTGTTGCCGTGGAAAAACAGCGCGCTGCCCGCGGGCGCCTCGCAGTACTGCACGCCGAGCCGCTCGATCACCGCCCGCACGCGCTCCTGGTCGGCACCCGACTGCTGGCCGACACGGCCGTGGTCGAAGCGCCCGAGTCGGTGGGAGCCTGGAATCACCTTGAGGCAGCCGTTTTCCCGCGTCGCGGGATCGAGCGCCACCATGCACGAGATCATCTGCGGATAGAGGCAGCCGTCGCCGTACCAGTAGCCGTAGTCCTGGTGCCACTCCCACGCGCCGCCCACGCGGGCGAGCTTCAGCATGACCTTGCTGTGCCAGTGGTACACGTCCTCCCGCAGCAGCATGCGCGCGCGGTTCACGATGCGCGGGCTGGTCGTCACCGCGCCAAACACGTCGTCGCTCACGTCCGACCAGAGCGCGAGCTTGCTCGAGCGGCCCGCCGCGTCGGGCATGTCGAACTGGTGCTTCGTCACGCGGCCGTCCTGCGACACTTGGGAGAGGAGGATCTCGATTTCGCGCGGGCTGAACACGTCCGGGATGAGGACGTAGCCGTCGCGGTCAAACGCCTGAGCTTGTTCCGGGGTTAGCATGGGAGGACGGGGTTTGGTCCGAAGCGCGGAGCTTGGGGCGGCGGACGCCGGCGGCAATCCGCGAATGGCGGGCGGCGTTTGACACCTACCGGCGCGGCCCGGCAGGTTGTCGTCCCGTGAGAACCCCGCCCGCGCCCATCCTGGTCCTGCATGGCGAACCGCGCGACCTCGGCCGCCAGCACGGCGCCGCCCTGCGCGGGCAGGTCCACGCCAATGTCGCCGCCCTGCTGGGCGGCTATCTCACGGGCGACCACGGCCCGCCGCGGGACCTGATCCATGCCTGGCAGCGGCGCCTGCGGACGTTCTGCCTCGATCACTGGCCGTGGCTGGCCGACGAGATCGCCGGCATCGCCGAGGGCGCGGGCCTCGATGTCGAGCTGGCGGAGCTGCTGAGTTTCCGCGCCTGGCAGTACGAGGCCTACCACGCCGGCGCCTGCTCCAGTTTCGCCGTCGCCGGACCCGACGGCCACATCCTCACCGGCGGCACCCTCGATGACCCGCGCTTCCTCTACACCATCGCGCAGGTCCAGCCGCGGCAGGGCCTGCGGTACCTGAGTTTTCCGCTCGCCGGCACCACCTGGGCCAACCGCGGGCTCAACGAGGCCGGACTCGCGCTCGGCATTTCCTCCCTGCTCTGCCCCGGCGTGAAGTTCGAACTCGGCCGGCTCGTTCCCGTCGACCTCGTGTTCCGCGACATGCTGCAGTTCTGCTCGACCGTCGCGGACGTCGAGGCGCGCTGCCGAAAATACGATTTCTTCAGCAACCTCGTCGCCGTAGACCGCCACGGCGGCGTGTTCGCGAGCTCCAATTACTGCGGCGCCTACACGAGCTACCCGGCGACCGGCCCGGTCGCGCTGACCAACCACCCCCTCGAGCCAGCGGCGACCGCACTGCGCGAACGCGGCTACACCGGCGTGGAGCCGGGGGCCTACAGTCCCGAGCGGCTTGACCAGCTCACGGCGTGGCTCGGCACGCACGGCGGCCGTGCGACGGTGCCCGACGCCCGCATGCTGCTCGGCGCCGGTCGGCGCTTCGGCTGCGTGAGCAATCCCAACACCGCCTTCGCCACCATCGCCGTGCCGCAGACCGACCCGCACACACTCTGGATCGCGCAGCAGCCCGTCACCGCCGACGCCTTCTACGCCTTCGACGTCCGCACCGGCAGCCGCCGGGACTAGCGATTCGATCGGGAGTAAGTTTGCCACGAAGAGCACGAAGGACACGAAGCTCCGACGAGCTTTGCCTTCGTGTTCTTGGTGACCTTGGTGGCAACCCCCAAGCGAGTGCGCCTCACCAACGCGCCGGGTTCACTTGCCGCCTGCGGCGCGCAGCAGCTCAGCGAGCTCGGTGTTGCCGGCCTGGATCGCGTGCGCGAGCGGGGTCACGCCGTGCTTGTCCGGGAGGTTCGGGTTCGCTCCCGCGGCCAGCAGCAGCCGCGCGATCTCGGTGTGTTTCGGCCCGCGGCCTTTCTTCATCACGGTCTCCATCAGCGCGGTCCAGCCGAGGTTGTTCACGTGGTTCACGTCGACCTTCGTCTGCAGCAGCACCTTCACGTTCTCGACGTGACCCTTCTCGCACGCCGGGATGAGCGCCGTGCCGCCAAACCGATTCGTGCTCGTGAGGTCGGCGCCGGACGCGAGCGTCAGCTTGAGAATCTCCAGCCGTCCCTCGGCACCCGCGTAGAGGTAGGGACTGTCCTGCTTGAGATCCATGGCGTTCACGTCCGAGCCGGCGGCCACGAGCAGCGCCGCGGCGCCCACCTGGTTGGCGTGCGTCGCCGCCAGCAGCGCGGTCCGGCCGCGGTCGTCGCGCGCACCCAACTGCGCGCCGCGGGCCAGCAACTCCTGTACGCGGGCGACCTCGCCCTGCTCGGCCGCCGCGATGAGCTGCTGGTCGAGTGCGCGCGGCTCGGGAAACCAGCCGCGCAGGAACTGCTCCAGCGTGCCGCGATACTCGGCCTCGGCCAGGAACTCGGTGCCCACCTGGTCGCCCCACGAGTAGAACATCACGAGGCGGCCGTCGTGCTCGCAGAAATCGATGTCGGAATTGTTCAGGTCGCGCGCCGCCGCGATCTTCTCGCGCTGCGCCGCCGAGAGGCGCGGGTTGCGGATCGCGCGGTCCTCCACGGACGCACGCAGCACCGGGTTGAGGCGGCTCGGCTCCCAGTGGACCAGGTCCCGCGACCGCACCACGCGCATCTCGTAGCCGCCGCGCACCTCGAGGTAGAAGTCGTAGTACCAACCGTCCAGGAACCGCAGGCAGTGCGGCGCGGTGTAGCGGTCCGGCGCGTAGCGGCACTCCGGCGCCGTCAGCTCCCAGTGGCGAAGATCGCGCGACTTCAGGAATCGCGCCGTGAACGGCACGCCGGCCACGTCCTTCGGCCGGTCGATCTCGAACATCAGCACGTAGCCGTCCGCATCCCGGCAGAGCGAGGTGTTGAAGAGGCCGTACGCCGGGTCGTGGAACACCGTCCAGGTCTCCCACGTGCGCAGGTCGCGCGAGGCGAACAGCTGGATCGTCGCGCGGTCGGTGCTCGTGGCCGTGACGTAGACCGTGTCGCCCTCGGCAAACGCGCTGGAAAACTCGTAACCGTGGGCGAACGGCGCCGTCGCTTCACCGGTCGCGACGTCCACCAGGCGACTGTAGGGCTGCTTGGTGGCATTCGCCCAGTACTGCGGCCGGACCCACTCGCAGCGGTACACCCGCCCGCGGAACACGACCGGCGTCGTCTCCACCATGTCACAGTCAATCGTGCCGAGCTTCACGATCTGCGGCCTTCCCGCCGCATCCACCGGTCCGGTCTCGTCCGCGCGCATGGGCGCAGCCAACGCCGCGGGCCCGAGCAGGGCAAGCATCAGGCGAATCAGTCCGGCACGGGAGCGGGGGATCATCGTCCCACCCTGACCAGCTGGACAGACCGCGCCATCCGATTTTTCATGACAGGGCAGCCGCGGTGCCGGGTTGCGCCGCGGCGCCTCCTGCCGACACTGCGGACATGAACCCGCTGCCCCGCCTCGCCCTCCTTGCCTGCGCCGTGGCGCTGGCCGCGCCGTCCGCTCGCGCCGAGACCAACGCCCAGGATGCCTACCGGACGGCATTCCTCGAGCGCTGCCAGTACAGCCGCGAGACCATGGCCCGGATGAACTGGGAGCCGGGCACCGACTCCCGCATGCGGATCTACCTCGGGGTCGTGAAAGTCGCCACCGGCATCGACGCCGCCACGGGCCAGCAGTACCTGGCCGACGCGGTCGCGGACACAAGGCAGGCCTGGAGCAGCTTCGAGACCTACGCGTTCATGGATGCCGTGCTGCGGCTCGGCCCGAAGCTTCCGACGGCGCTGGTCCCACGGATCCGGGACCGGCTGGCCGCGAGCTTCACGCATGAGTTCGGTTTCACGGACAACCACATGCTGCAGTACCGCACGGCGCGGTATCTCTTCGGCCAGACCTGGCCCGACGGTCCCCGGCTCGCGGACGGCTCGACGCCGGTGCAGTCGCAGCAGGAGGCCGCGCGGTGGATCGAGCAGTGGATCGACGCCACCATCCGTCGCGGGATGTACGAGTACGATTCGCCGAATTACCATCACCTGTACCTGCTCTGCTTCGCCACGCTGCACGAGTACGCGCGCGACGAGCGTCTCCGGCAGAAGTCGTGGATGATGATGCAGGTGCTGCTGGCCGACTGGGCGACGAAGTACCTCGCCGGCGACTGGGTGGGCGCGCACAGCCGCGAAAAATACAACCAAGTCACCCACACCCGCGAGCACACCGGCGCCGCCACGCAATTCGGCCGGCTCTACTTCGGCGGCGCGCCGCTCCGGCTCGATCTCGCGGAGTGCTATTTCATTTCGCTCGCCGGCCTGCAGGAGTTCGCGGCGCTCCCGCTGATCGAGCGCCTGGCGAACGACCGCCGCGGCACCTACGTGCTGCGCGAGCTCAAGGCCCCGCGCCGCGGTCCGCGCATCCACGACGGCGAACCAACCTGGACGTACACCTACATGACGCCGGACTTCGCGGTCGGCTCGTCGTGGGGCGATCTCACCGACGTCGAGAACCACCGCTGGGATCTGACCTGGCGCTCGGCGCACGACGGCGCGACGTGCTTCTTCATCAATCCCTCCTACTCCGCCGAGCAGCTCAGCCGCTACTTCGACTCGCCGGTGGACAAGGTGCTGGCCGACATCGTCCGCCAGCGGCCGTACTACGCGAACCCCAACAAGTGGATCGAGGGTTCGCCGTACGAGGACGTGTGGCAGCACGAGAACACCGTGATCGACCTGTACGACCTTCCGCCAGACGCGTCGCGCCAGCACATCAACGGCTTTTTCCCGCACGTGCTGGCCGAGCGCCGCGAGGAGGGCGGCTGGATCTTCGCGCGGGCCGACGGTGTCTTTTTCGCGGTCTGGACCAGCGTCCTGGGCACCTGGGTGGTGGAGCCCGATTATGATCGGTTGACGCTCCAGCATCCGCGCACCGCCGTCATTCTCGAGGCCGTGCCGAAGCGCGAGTATCCCGACTTCGACGCGTTCTGCGCCCGCATGCGGCAGCTGACGCCGAAGTTCGACGAGGCGACGCTCACGGCCGACTACACCACCAGCCGCGGACACCGGATCCGGTTCACCCACCGCGGGGCGCGCGTGGTGGACGGCGTGACCGCCGACCTCGCGGCCTGGCCGCTGTTCGAGGGCCCGTGGATGAACTCCCGGCCCGGCACCGGCATCGTCACCCTGCAGTACGGCCCGGAGCGTCACACCTTCGACTTCAACCACGCCACCGTGACCACCGAGCAACCGGCACGCTGATATCATTTCTTGCCACGAAGGACACGAAGGGCACGAAGCCCAAGCCGCTAGCTTCGCGGTCGTGGCGGTCTTGGCGGTGAAACGGATCGGAATCCAACGGGTTTACCGCGAAGGCCGCTACGACCGCGAAGTCCAGACACACTCTTCGTGCCCTTGGTGTTCTTCGTGGTGAAGAAGTGCTCCCGCAGTCTTAAGGCGCCGACGGCACGGAGTAGATCTGACGGACGCCGGAGCGGTCTGAGGTGAACAGGACTTCACGCTGGTCCGGCGACAGCACCGGGTGCGGATGATTGTCCTGGGTCAGCCACGAGGTGTCCGAGGCGCACAGCGGCACGACTTCCATTTGGCCGCGCTCCCAGTCGAGGTTGAGGCGGGAGATCAGGTTGCCGCGCCGGCGCGCCACGCCGGTCTCGTCGGCGATGGCGTCCGTGATCACGAAGTCGCCCTGGCGGCTCGGAAAGAAGTGCCCGTAGAACGACGCCACGCCCGGCGGGATCGAGATCTCGCGCAGAGGCAGGTCCGGGTCCACCGGCGCCCGGCCGACAAACTGGTCCGGATACGGCCCGCCGTCCCATTTCACGCCGTGGTAGATCACCGCCCGTCCGTCCTCCTGCCACACCTCGTGCGCCACGTCATCGAGCCCGAGGTCGGGCGAGCGCCGGAACTGGATCGGCCGGTCCGCGCGCCGGACCTGCACCCGCGGCGCGCCGTCGCCCTTCAGCCAGATCCGCTCGAGGCCGAGCGGCCAGGTCCACTCGTGATTGTAGAGGATCACGTCGCGGCGCCACGGGTGATACTGAATGTGGGTCACCCACGCCGGTTCCTCCCACCGCACCGCGACGCGACCCGAGACCACCTCCACCTCGGCGATCTGCGTGGTCAGGCCAAGGCGCGCGTAGTTCTCCGACATCTCGCGGTTCCCGGACCGGCGCTCGCCGAAGCCGAGAATCCGGTGATCCGCGAGGCTCAGCAGCACGTGCTCGCCGGCCGCGTCGAGGTGACAGTACCCGACGGTGCGGTCGGGCGGGATCTCCGCCACCGCCCGCCGTCCGCCCGTGCGGAGATTCACGCAGTCGAGCTGGCCCCAGCCATCGGCACGGCCCCAGACGAAGAACAGATTCCCGCTGGCCGGGTGCAGGCACGGGCTGGACTTGTTGAGCCCGTGCGTCGCGACCGTGCCGTTGAAGAGATAATCCTCCCGTGGATCCGCCGAGCGCGGCCGGGCGAAATACGGGTAGGACTGCAGCGCGGGTCCGGGGAATTCCGCCAGCGGCTCCATCCGGCCCGTGGCGCGATCGATGCGCGCCAGGCTCGCGCCCTCCGGGTGCGACGAGTACGCGTTCGTGATCGCCGCCAGCAGCGTCCCGTCGGCCGTGAGGCTGTAGGTCGTGAAATAGAGCAGCTGACAATTCGCGGAGGCGGGCGACTCAGGACGGGCGGGATTCACGGCAGGAGCGTCGGATGGCCAATTGACCGGGAGTAGACTGCGCCGTGCCCCGTGCATCACGCGATGCCGAAAATCCGCCGCCGCTCACCCACCCCATGACGCCGCGGCGTCACGCATTGAGTGACACGGAGGAGATGAACGCGGTGAGGTTGGCGGCGGGGGTTTCAACGGCGAGGGTGCAGCCGGAGCTCAGGATGAGGCGGCCCGGGCCGGCGGCCCGCGCGGCGGCCAGGGCGCGGCCGGCGGCGGCGTGCACGTCGGCGGGGGTCCCGCGCGCGAGCACGCCGACCGGGTCGAGGTTGCCCCACAGCGTGACGTTCGGGCCAACCGCGCGAAACGCCTCGGCGAGGTCCATGCGATGATCGATCTCCAGCCCGTCGGCCCCGCTGCGCGCCATGTCCGCGATGATCGGGCGGGTGTCGCCGCAGATGTGGAGGGAGACCGGCTTGCCCGTCACGGCCTTCAGTCCGGCGATCAGGCGCTGCTCATACGGAAGCGCAAACTCCCGGTAGCGCTGCGGCCCGATCAGCCCGGCCGGCGAGTCGCCGCCGGTGAGCACGTCCGCCCCGGCCGCGGCGAGCGCCCGGCCATAGGCGAGCCCGTAGTCGAGGCCGCGCTCCATCACCGCCTGCACCAGCCCGGGATCGTCCTCGAGCCCCAGCATCAGGTCGTTGATCCCCATGAGCGCGGCGGCCAGGGAAAACGGGAACTGGTCGAAGCACGCCACGATCGCCGCGTCGCGGCCGAGCACCGCCGACACGCGCCGCAGCGCCGCGAGCATGAGCGGGAACCGGCCCTGCGTGGCCGGGTCGGGCGGCAGGATCCGCTTCACGTCGAACGCCGTCCGCACCAGCGGCTCGCCCATCCCGCCCCACGGCTGGTCCTCCGCGATCGGGCCGACCCGCGCGCCCATCGCCTGCGCCGTCACCCAGGTGTCCGCCGAGACGAACACGGCGTCGGGATGAAACCGCTCCCACAGCCGGATCACGGCGTCGGCCAGGACCGTGGCGTCCTTCGTGTACCGGTGCAGCGAAATCCCGGCGAACCGCGCGCAGATGTGCACCGCCATCGGCGCCACCGGGACCCGCGGCGTCGGGCGTCCCTCCAAGGTGTCGAGCACGAGTTGCCTGGCGTTCACGGCGTGTAGTGGTCCGGGCGGGTGCGGGCGTGGCGGTCCAACCCATCCATGATCGAACGGCAGCTGTCCTGCCAGCGCTCGGGCGGCATGTCCTCGGTGATCCCCACCAGGAAACCTTCGGTCGCGCCGGCCTGCTCGGCGAGATCGAACGCCACGCGCTCCACCGTCGCGTCGGGCTGCAGGTGCACCGACGACGGGAAATTGATCCACAACACCTTGTCCGGCCAGGCCGCGCGCGCCTGGGCGAGCGTCTGATCGGTGTCGGGCGCCGGCGTGAACGCCTCGATGTAGTCGAGGTCGGTCGCCGCGATGGCGGGCGCGAGGATCCGGGTGTTCGCGTCGAAATGGCAGCCGATGAGCTTCCCGTGGCGGTGCATGACCTCCGCGGCCTCCTGGTAGTGCGGCACGAAGTAGCGGGAGAAGTTCTCGGGCCCGATGATCTCGGGCGTGACATTGCCGCCGTAGTTGGCGTGGCCAGCGGGCGACTGCGCGACCAGCGGGTAGATGCGGCGCCGGTTCTCGACCAGGATGGCGTAGAGGCTGAGCACCTCGTCGCGCCGCTCCACCCACTCCTCGCAGAACCGCTCCATCGGCATCACGCCGCCGGAGATGAGTTCCTGCATCGGCTCGAGCCCGAAGTTCGCGCGGAAAATCGCGTCCTCGCCGAACGCGGCCTGGGCGCGGGCGAACTCGGCGTAGGCCGGCTCGTAGACCTCGTCGCGCAGGAAGAACCGGATGGCCGCGTAGTCCTCCGGGCGCTTGAGGAGGAGCTCGTGGCGCCACGTGGTGAAGCCGCCGTCCTCGGTCAGGGTCGACAGCGGGCCGTGGGGCGTCTCGTGCACCGTGCGCGTGAACTTGCGGTCACCCTCCCAGAAGACCTGCTGCGTGGTCCGGACATTCGGCCGGAGGGTGCGGAAGACGGGCAGGCGGTTGACGATGCACATCCCGCGGTTGCGCAGGGCGCGCTCGGCCGCGCATTGCGGGATCATGCACTCGTACATGGTGAACGGCACGCGGTCGACCCGCTCGCGCCGGAGGGCCCGCTCGACTCGCGCGCGCGGGGTCATGGCGGGGCCGGGTAGTTGCCCTCGTGGCGCCAGACGTGGAGCATCGTCTCGTAGCTCGCGAGGGGCATGCCCGTGTAGATGCAGTTGCTCGTGGAGAAGATGTAGCCTCCGCCCGGCATTCCGGCGCGGAGCGCCTGCCGGGCCGCCGCCTCGACGTCGGCCGGCGTGCCCGTGTCGAGCATGCCGCAGTGCACGTTGCCGATGAGACAGACCTCGCGACCGTACCGGCGCTTCACCTCGGCGAGGTCCACGGCGCCCTGCGGGTCGAGCGAGTGCAGCGCGTGGGGCCGGGTCGCGACCAGCTGGTCGAGGATCGGCATGATGTTCCCGTCGGTGTGCTTGATCACGTAGTAGCCGAGGTCGCGGTATCCGCGGGTCACGGCCGCGAGGTACGGCGTGACGAACTCGGCGAACTTGGCCGGGCTCAGGAACGGCCCGGTGTTGAAGCAGTAGTCGGAGCAGAGCGCGAAACCGTCGAGCCCGCCGGGCCGGCGGAGCCGCTCGGCCACGGCCAGCGCGTGCTGGACCGCGGCGGCCGCCTGGGCCTTGAGCGCCTCGGGCTCCTCGACCATCCGCAGGGAGAAGGCCTCCATCTCGGAGCCGCTGGGCACGGCGAAGGTGGCGTCGCCGTGCGCCATCAGGAAGTACCGGTCGCCCGTCCGCTCGCGGATCAGGTCGACGAGCCGCGCCAGCTCGTCGGGCGTGCCCGGGTTCGCGTGCACGAAGATCGCGCTGTGCTCGTAGCGCTCGGCCGTGGCGATGTAGAGGTCGGCCATGTCCCGCCGGTGCAGGTCGCGCTCGCGCTCCTCCATCTGCAGCCACTGGTCGTAGTTGCGGTGGAGCGGGTGGACCCGGCCGAAGGCCTCCATGGTGAGGTAGAACACCAGCTCGAAGTGCGGCACGCGGCCGGTCAGCGGGCGGCGTTCCAGGGCGGCGATGAAGCGGTCGCGGGGGGTCATGAAACGACGGGAACACGCCGGTCGGCGCGGGTCCGTCCGACCCCATGTTCGATACGCGGCGCCCCCGGCGGCTCAATGCCCAACGCCCCCGAGGACAAGATATGCGCAGAGATTGCCAACCGGCACTAGGCGCCGGACGGCAAAACCCGGTTCAATAGGGGGCCGTGAGCCTCTACTCCCTGATCGACGCCTTCCTGCTGCGGGCCTTCCGGTTCCGCACCCGGGGCTTTCTGCACATGGAGGAGGCGCCCGGGACCGTGCCGCCGGCACCCCGGACGGGCGACGGCTACCTCTACCTGCACGTGCCGTTCTGCGAGGTGCTCTGCCCCTTCTGCTCGTTCCACCGCGTCCAGCACCAGCACTCCCAGGCCCAGCGGTACTTCGCCGCGCTGCGCCAGGAGATCCGCGCCTACCACGCCGCGGGCTACCGGTTCAGCGGCGCCTACGTCGGCGGCGGCACCCCGACCACCGAGCCCGCGGAGCTCGTCGAGACCATCCGGCTCGTGCGCGAGCTGTTCGGCGTGCGCGAGGTGTCGGTCGAGACCAACCCCAAGGACCTGCGGCCCGAGATCCTCGAGCCGCTGCGCGACGCCGGCGTCACGCGCCTCTCCGTCGGCGTGCAGAGCTTCGACAACCAGCTGCTGCGGGAGATGGACCGCTACGAGAAGTACGGCTCGAGCGAGGAGATCCAGGCCCGCCTG
>CAYYGV010000038.1:0-29566 GCA_964471615.1 uncultured Opitutaceae bacterium | reverse complement strand
AAAACTCCTCTCTTCCAAAGAGGTATCGTCGGTTCGATTCCGTCCACCCGCTCCATCCTTCGCTCTGCGAGCTTCGGATGGCACGCCATCGGTTCAAACCAGGACCTCACTACGCGGTGCGACGTCGCAGCGAAGGATGCCCTCCGAAGCCTCGGCGTAGGAGGGCCCATTCGACCTTCGGCTCGCGCTCCCTTTCGCCCGACCAAACCCGTCTAACCCGTTGTAAAGACCCCGTGAAACTGCCCCCGCACGGTCGTCACAGAACCAAACCCGCCCTCCCGGCACCGTGAAGAGGGCCTGCCCTCCGAAGCCTTGGCGTAGGAGGGACTATTTCCCGTACGCCGGATCCAGCTCGAGCCCGAAGTACGACCGCGCGTTTGCGAAGCAGATGTCGCGCACCATGGCCCCGACCAGGTCGCGGTCCGGCGGCAACTCGCCGCGTTCCATCTCGGCGCCGAGCAGGTTGCACAGGACGCGACGGAAATACTCGTGACGGGTGTACGACAGGAAACTCCGCGAGTCCGTCAGCATGCCGACGAACCGGCGCAACAGGCCGAGGTTCGACAGCGCGTTCATCTGCCACTCCATCGCCTCCTTCTGGTCGAGGAACCACCAGCCGCTCCCGAACTGGATCTTCCCGGCCACCGATCCGTCCTGGAAATTGCCCGCCATCGTGGCGAAGGCGTAGTTGTCCGCGGGATTGAGGTTGTAGAGTACCGTCTTAGGCAGTTCGCCCGTGGCGTCGAGCGCGTCGAGGTAACGCGCCAGTGCCCGCGCCTGCGGAAAATCGCCGATGCTGTCGAAGCCGGTGTCCGGCCCCAGCTTGGCGAGCAGGCGCTGGTTGTTGTTCCGCATCGCCCCCAGGTGGAGCTGCTTCGTCCAGCCGCGGCGCGCATCCCAGCGCCCGAACTCCAGCATCAGGTACGAGCCGTACTTCGCCGTCTCGTCGGGCGTGGCCGCCCGGCCCGCCCGCGCCGCCGCGAAGATCGCCGCCGCCTCCGCCGGCGTGCACGGCTCGGCCAGCGCCGCCTCCATGCCGTGGTCCGACAGCCGCCCACCGATCGCATGGAAGTCGTCGTGTCGCCGCTTCAGCGCCGCCAGCAGGTCGTCGAGGGTGCGAATCTTCGTCTTGGCCGCGCCCTCAAGCCGCTCGAGCCACGCATTGAACGCCGCGGGGTTGCCCACGCCGAGCGCCTTGTCCGGGCGATAGGTCGGGTACACGCGGGTCTTCAGCCCCAACCGCCGGATCTGCTCGTGCGTCTCCAGCGAGTCCGCGGGATCGTCCGTGGTGCAGATCACCGCCACGCGGTTCGCCGCGAGGATGTCGTGCACCCGCAGGCTCGCCAGCTTCGCGTTCGCCTCGCGCCAGATCGCGTCGGCGGACGCCGGGTTGATGATCGTGTCGACGCCGAAGTAGCGCTTCAGCTCCAGATGCGACCAGTGATAGAGCGGGTTCCGCAGCGTGAACGGCACCGTTGCACACCACGCGTCGAATTTCTCCCGCGGTGAGGCGTCACCCGTGCAGAGCCGCTCGGCCACGCCGTTGGTCCTCATCGCCCGCCACTTGTAGTGGTCGCCGCCCAGCCAGATCTCCGCGAGGTCCGCGAAGCGGTGGTTGGCCGCGATCTGGGCCGGCGGCAGGTGACAGTGGTAATCGTAGATCGGCTCGTTCTTCGCGAACGCGTGGTAAAGGTCGCGCGCCGCCGCCGTCTGCAGGAGGAAATTGTCGTGGATGTAGGAGCTCATTTTTTCTGAGTAGCGAGTAGTGGGTAGCGGGTAGCGAGTAGGTCGGAGGGTGCGATGGCGGGTGGCGGACGTGGCTCGGCGGTTGGGATGCTCGCTACGCGCTGACCGCTAATCGCTGCTACCCGATGTCGCCGAGCAGCGCGTCGAGCGTGGTGTAGCTCGTCAGGCGCTTGCGGGCGGCGGCGCAGCGGTCGGTCGGGACCAGGCCGGTGTGCTCGGCGAGGAAAACGAGGTAGTCGGCCACGCCGCGGGAGTAGTTGAGCCGGGCCTCGGGACTGATCGCGTAGAAGCGGGCGCGCTGCCGGTAGCCGGCGGGCGAGTGGTCGCCCAGCGCCGCCTTTTCCGCCCGGCCGTCTCCAGCGAGCACGTAGAGGAAGTTGTACTCGAAGAAGAACATGTGCTCCGGGCTCGGCGGCAGCGCCTCCAGCGCCGCGCGGCAGGCGGCCGGCGAGCCGAAGGTCGCCGCGGTGGCCGCGGCCCCGAGTGAGGTCGTGACAAAGGTGCGGGCCATCTTCTGCTCGGTCGCATCCGCGCTGAACGCACCCGCCACCGCGAGATCGATCGTGAAGCGGTACCAGTCGAGCCATAGCGCCTGGTCCGCTGCGTTCCGCGAGGCGTGGAGCGCCCGGCCCATCTCGTAGGTGTAGCGCCCGCTGGTCTTGATCTCGAGCCGGCTGCCGGTCACCTCGCCCATCACGCGGTAGTTTTCCGCCGATTTGCCGGAGCCCGAGTGGAAGCCGATGCTCACGCCGAACTTTGCGCACACCGCCCACTGCTTCGCGATCAGTTCGCGCAGCGCGGCGTTGTCCGGGTACGGCGTGTTCTTCTGGAAACCGAAGGCCGGGGCCACGAAGTTCACCGGCATCCCGAGCAGCTCGCACAGCGCGAGCATCACCGCGGTCGTTTCCGGGGTCGTCAGGCCAGGCAGTTCGTCGATCGACAGCTCGCGCAGGTAGCGACGGCCGACCTCGGTGGTGAACTCTGCGGCGCGGGCGGCCGCGTACTTCTCGTCGCGCCGCTTCATCTTCTGGAGCGACGGCCAGACCGTCGCGAGCAACTGGTCGAACGCCGCGTCGTCGAGCTTCAGTCCCGCCGCCGCCACCCGGGCGCGGGTCTGGGTCACGAGGTCCGCGGGAATCTCCCGCCGGTCCGCGGGCTGGTTCCGCGCCAGCTCGGGCGACAGGTCAAAGGTGATATAGCTCGCCAGCAGGCAGCCGCGCACCAGCGCGTCCTCCCGCGCATCGAACTTACCGCCGATCGGCTGGTGGTCCGCGTTGAACGACCAGGCGATCCGCCGGCGGTGGAACCCGGTCCGCAGCTTCGACAGCACGCTGCCGTGGCTCATGCCCTCGACGCTCTGGCCCTGATGGCCCTCCGGCACATTCGTGCCGATGAAAGGGAACGGCACGGTGTCGAGCCGGCCGCCGAGCATCGCGTCCACGTCGTAGACCAGCTCGCGGGGAATGGAGTTCTGGTTGGCCGTCAGGCCGAGCCCCAGCGCGCTCATCGCCCACTCGACCGCCGGCCAGTGCAGCGTCGTGAACCGCGCTCCCACGCCGAGTGTGCTGCGGCCCAGCGCCGCGCCCGCGGTCGGAAAAATCGTCGAGGCGGGATCGTGCTCCTGCACGAGATTCTTCAGCCGGAGCAGATTCTCCCACGTCGCCGGGAAGAGCGCGTCGCTCCCGAGCGCGCGCCCGCCCGCCAGTACCGACTCCGCGCCCGGCCGGACCGGACGGAGCCGCCACGCGCAGTCGCCAGCGGCATTTTCCAGCAGCGTCCAGGCACCCGCGGCCGTTTCGAACCGGCTCTTGGCGTGTTCCGAGACCCGCCCCGCCGCGGCGTCCGCAGCCAGCGCCGGCCAGTCGAGACAGAAGTCCGGCGACACGCACGGGTTCTGCGCAATGCGCAGGTTGTGCTTCAGGAGAAAGTCATTGATGGCAGACATGATGTTTGGGGGAGAAGTAACAGGTGCCAGAAGACAGGTAACAGGGTATCGCGCAGCGTTCAGTTCTTGGACCCGGGTCTATTGGTCTTTGGCGTCCGTCCGTTTGGCATTTAGCGCTTTGGCATTTGGCGTTTGATCCAACTGAGTTCATCCGGCCCCACGCTCTGCCTAAATCGTCATCGCATGATACCCACCATCGACGACGATCTCGTCGCCGGTGATGAACGAGCCCGCGGCGTCGCTCGCGAGGAGCAGCGTCGCGCCGATCAGCTCGCGGGCCTCGCCGAAGCGCTTCATCGGGGTGTGGCCCATGATGTTCGCCACCCGCTCCGGAGTGAGGACCTTGCGGTTCTGCTCGGCGGGGAAGAAGCCCGGCACGAGCACGTTGACGCGCACGCGGTGCGGCGCCCACTCGCGGGCGAGGTTGAGCGACAGATTGTGCACCGCCGACTTCGTCGCGGAATACGTGAAGACGCGCGACAGCGGGACGAGGCCCGACATCGAGCCGAGATTGATGATGGAGCCGCCCTGCCCGCGCTCCACCAGGTGGCGGCCAAACACCTGGCAACCCAGAAACACGCCCTTCAGGTTCACCCGGACGATGCGATCGAACTCCTCCTCGGTGATGTCGAGGAACGGCGTCGGCGAATTGATGCCCGCCCCGTTGACCACGATGTCGATCCGGCCCGAGCGCTGGAGCACTGCGTCCCGCAGCGCCTCAAGCTCGGCCTTGCTGGTGGCCTCGGTCGCGTGAAACCACGCCTTGCCGCCGATCGCCTCGATCCGGGCGAGGCGCGCCTTGGCCTTGTCGGCGTTGCGCCCGACAATGACGACCTCGGCGCCGGCGCCGGCCAGGCCCTCGGCCATCGCGCCGCAAAGTTCGCCGGTGCCGCCGATGACCACGGCGACCTTGCCGCCAAGACCGAAGAGTTGCTGCAGATAGGAGCTCATGGGGAGACAGGGAGTTTTGGGAAACGTCACCTTACCGGAAAGTACCGCACCGGGATATACGGTTTTGCGAAAAAGCCTTTTGATTTTGCGAATTGCGGCCGCGCCACCGGTTGGTTTCGCTGGCCGGCATGTCGCGCCGCCCGGCCCGCCGCATCGCGGTCTTCCTCTCGCTCTCGACCGAGCATGGCCGGGGCATCCTGCGGGGCGTCGCCCGCTTCTTCCACGGCCGGCCGGACATCACCGTCCTGAAGTTCAGCGATCCCCGCGCCTACGACGCCGCGGCCCTGCGGCGGTTGCGGATCGACGGCCTCATCGCCCGCGTCGCCACGCGCCGCAATGAGGCGGTGCTCGCCGCCCTGGGCGTGCCGGTGGTCAACGTCTCCGGCCAGATTGCCACGCCGCGCCTGCCCTTGATCAACACCGACGACCTGCGGGTCGGCGAACTGGCGCTCCGCCATCTCCACGGCCGCGGCTACCGGAGCTTCGCGTACTGCGGCAACACCACCCATCTCGGCTCCGTCCAGCGTTACCGCGGCTTCTGCCAGGCCGCCCGCCAGCTTGGCGTCACGACGCCGGTGCCGCGCCACATCCTGCCGCAGGGCGACCAGAACACGCCGTACCCGGATGCGACCCGCGCCCGGTTGGCCGATTGGCTTGGGTCCCTGCCCCGCCCCGTCGGCATCCTCGGCTTCACCGACCGCGTCGCCCTCGAGCTCGACGAGGCGTGCGCCCGCGCCGGGGTGCGCGTGCCGGAGGACGTGGCGATCCTCGGCGTCGGCAACGACCTCACGCGGGTGGAGTTCGCCCACGTCGCGCTCTCCAGCATCCAGCTCAACACCCAGCAGATCGGCGAGCGCGCGGCCGCCGTGCTGCAGGCCATGCTCGACGGCCGGAAGCGCGTCCCGGGCGAGATCTTCGTGAGCCCGCAGAAGATCGTGACCCGCGCGTCAACCGATCGGTTCGCGGTCGACGACGAAGTGGTGGCGCTCGCGCTCGACCACATCCGCGAGCACGTCGGCAACACCATCTACGTTGAGGACGTGGCCCGGGCCGCCGGCGTGACCCGGCGCGTGCTCGAGCTGCGATTCCGGGCGGCGCTCGGCACCTCCGTGTACGCCGAGGCGCAGCGCCTGCACTTTGAGCGCGCCATCGAGCTGATGCCGGAAACCGGCCTCACGCTCGCCGAGATCGCCTACGCCGCGGGCTTCGAGAGCCCCGCCGTGTTCTCCACCGCGTTCCGCCAGCGGTTCCGCACCACTCCCAGCGCCTACCGCCGCCAGCTCACCGGTCACGACGAGAGCCGGCCCACTGGCTAGGCAGAGCGCACGACAACGTCCGGGCGTGTCTAGCCACCAAGGACACGAAGAGCACCAAGCTCCCGCTTCGTGTGCTTCGTGCCCTTCGTGGCAAATCCCGACCGCGAGACCGACCTTGGCGGCAGTTACGGCGCGGTGACTTCGAACGCCGCGAAGTCGGCGTGGGCGGCTGCGGAGCCGGAGGCAAACAGTCCAATCTTCGCGCCCACCCAGTGTCCGACGGTGGCGGTAAATTCGCGGCCCACTGGCTGGAAGGGCTGCGAACCGTTGCGCCAGGACCAGGTCACCTTGCCGCCCTCGCGCACGGACGCCCGCAGCTGCACTGGTCCCGCGATGGTTGGCCCGAGTTCCTCGATCTGCTCCGCGTGGCCTTTCTGGGCCTCGCGAACGAACCCATAGACGAGCACGGTCCGGTCGCCCTGTCGGCGCAGACCCAGCCAGGCGTAGTCATACCCGAACACGATCAAGCCGGCCCGATCCCCTTCGGCAGCCGGTGCGAGTTCGACCGTGACGGTGACGTCAAACTCCCGCGCCGGGAATTTCTGCAGCAGCAGATTCGGCGCGTCGTACAATCGCGGTGCCATTCCCGTCGGCGGTCGCAGCCGCAGATGTCGCGGCCGCTCGGTCAGCGAATACCAGTCGACCGACGGATTGGCCTGCCATTGCCACTGCGGCGCAAGCATCGGGCCGAGGAAAGGGTCCGAGGTTCCCGGCACCGTCCGCGGCTGGACTGGCAGCGTCGGCTTCGCGTGAACCAGGACCGGGGCTCCCGTCGCAACGCCGGAAGCGGCGCCGGTGCCGACATTGGGCCAGTCGTCGCGCCACGCCACGGGCTGCAGATGCACGACGCGCCCGTACGCCGCCTGGTCCTGAAAGTGGAGGAACCACCACTCGCCCTGCGGCGTGTCGACTAGCGCGCCCTGGTGGGGGCCGTTGACCGGCGTGTCACCCTGGGCGAGCACGATGCGATCGGTGTAGGGACCGCGGATGTCGCGGGAGCGGTAGACCACCTGCCAACCCGTCGCCACGCCGCCCGCCGGGGCGAAGACGTAGTACCAGCCGTTGCGCTGGTAGAACTTCGGGCCTTCGAGGGTCGTCGTGCCCGGGAAGCGGTGGCCGTCGATCACTACGCCGAGATCCTCCTCCACCCGCCGGCCATCCGCGCTGAGGCGGAGGAGCGTCAGCACGTTGTTGATGCCAGCCCGGCTTTTCGCCCAAGCGTGGATGAGGTAGACCCGCCCGTCCGTGTCCCAAAGCGGACACGGGTCGATCAGGCCTTTCCCGGCTTTCACCAACACCGGGGCGCTCCACGGGCCGCGCGGGTCCTCGGCCGTGATCACATATAGCCCAAAGTCCGGATCTGGATAGTAGATCCAGTATCGTCCCGCATGGAACCGGATCGCCGGCGCCCACACGCCCTGCCCGGGCTGGGGAACGCGGAAGAACTCCTCCGGCACTAACCGCGGCAGGGCGTGGCCGGCCAGCTCCCAGTTCACGAGGTCGCGCGAGTGCAGCAGCGGCAGGCCGGGCACGTGGCTGAAGCTCGACGCCGTCATCCAGTAGTCATCCCCCACCCGCACCACGTCGGGATCGGAATAGTCGGCCTGCAGGATCGGATTGCGGTAACGGCCGTCGCCCAAATCGGGCTGCCAGGGAGCGGACGTGGAGTTCATCGAAGTATCAGCCACCGGTACGTTCAGGACCGGCGCCCCGTCGGCGGCAAGCACCACCGCCGTCATGGCGGCGGTCGTCCCACCCCGGCGGAGCCAACCGGAAACCCAGGCGGGGAATTTCACGGGTGGACCATCCGCTACCGCGGCATTCCCAGCTGCGTGCGGAGGAAGCGGTCCGTCGCCGCGAGCGTCGGATCGAACCACGGCTGGAACAGCCAGAACGGATGCGGCGTGTCCGGGATCACGATCGTCTCCGCCGGCACGCCCGCCGCCCGGAGGCGCTCGGCCATCGCCTCGCGCCCTGGGAGGATGGGCGTCTTGGCCGTGCTGTTGATGAAAAGGGTCGGGGCGCTGTGTGGGCCCGCATGGGTCACCGCGGACGCCGCCCGCCAGATCTCAGGGCGCTCGCTGAACTTCCCGCCGAGGTACCGCACCGGGGCGCTCGGGGTCTTTTCCTGCTGCGCGACCAACTCGGGACCCGTGAAGTCCGCCAGGCCATCGATGTCGACCACCGCCTGCACCGCGCTCGACGCGCAATCCGAACCGACGTCGCCCTCAAATTCCGCCCGGCCGTTCGTCGCGCCGAGGAGCGCGACCAGCTGGCCGCCGGCCGACATCCCAACGGCCCCGATATGATCCGGGTCAATCCGGTGGTCCGCCGCGTGGGCGCGCAGCCAGCGGACCGTGGCCTTCAGGTCATGCAGCGCCGCGGGAAAGCGCGCCGCGGATCCCATCCGGTAGCTCACCGGCACCACGACATAGCCGAGGGCCGCGAGCCGCTTCGCGAAGGGCCGCTCCATCTGGCGCGAGCCGCTGTCCCAGCCGCCCGCGTGCACCAGCAGCACGGCAGGCCGTCGGACGTCGTCGTTCGGCCGGTAGACATCCACCTCGACGCGCTTCGCACCGACCTCGGCAACGACCAGGTTCTCCACCGCCTTCACGCCGGCCGGCGTCTCGTCCGGGAGCCGCTGGGCCTGCGGGTAGGCGTCGCGGACCTGCCGTTCCGCGTTGGCGACTGTGAACTCGTCGAGCCGGCGCCGCCAGGCGGGATAATCCTCGGCGAGCAGCCGCGCCGGGGTGCTGACGAACCAGTTGTAGCCCGTGCGGCGCTCGTACTCGATCTCGGCCAGCGCGTAGTGCACCACGGAGTCGCGGCCGAGGAAGATCGGACGGTAGGTCCCCAGCTCGTAGAACCGCGCCCAAAGCGGCGCGGCCGCCGGGTCCGGGGTGACCACGCGGTCCCAGCCCCGCGGCGTGGTCGAGGCGGGAACCCGCTCGTAGCGCAGGCCGGAAATCTGGACGCGACGGAACCAAGCGACCGCGGCCTCCACCGCGCGGACGACCTCCGGCGACGGGTCCTCGATCTCCATGAGGAAGCGCGTGAGGCCGACGCTCTCGCCGCCCGAGAGCGAGACGGGCTCGAACTTCCGGGCCGGGGCCGGCGCCAGGGTCGTTTCGTCGTGCTGGGCACACCACGCGGTGCGGACGCCCTGGTCGATCACCTGGCAGCGCAGGATGCAGTCGACGCCGCGGGCCACGGCCGCGGCGGCCCGCGCCCTCAGCGCAGCGTCCACGAACCGGAATGGCGGATGCCCGCGTGCCACATCGTGAAGCACGCCGAGAACGCCCGCCATCGCGTCGTCGTTGAAGGTGACGTGGGAATAATAGCCATGGCGCAGCGGGAAAAACTGCGGCCAGCCGCCGTTGGGGTACTGCGCCGCGAGAAGGTACTCGAGGCCGCGGGCGACGGCGGCCTGGTGGGCGGCGCTGCCGTTGGTGGCGCTGATCACCCGGGCGAGGAACCGGAGCTGGGTGTGGGTGGCGCCGTTGTCGATGGTCGCCATCTGCTCGTCGTCCGGCACCGGGCCCTTGCGCGCGGCTGCCTCTGCCGCGGGGGGCAGCGACATCTCGCGATTCTTGGGCCAGCCGCCGGGCGGCAGCTGATACTGGAGCACGTTGTCCGCCATCGCGCGCGCATCGGCCGACGCATACCAGGCGGCCGGCTGCCGGAGCACATCGTGCCACTTCACCGGGGCAAACTGCGGCGGGGCGCTCGCGGGATCCTCCCGGAGAAAGCGGGCCAGCGGCAGCTGGCGGCGGCGGATCTCGTCCGCCACCAGGCCGGCGACGAGCCGCGCGCCGGCGATGGAAAAATGGGTGTCGTCCTTCAGCCCGGCCGGCCACCGCGGGTGTTCGCCCGGCGCAAAATGGAGGAAGAGGCGGGCCGCCGACTCGGGCCCGAGCCCCGCGAAACAGGCGCGCGTGCGGGCCTCGAGGTCCAGCAGCGGCACACCCTCGGCCTGCGCGACCGCGCGGACCGCGTCGGGATAGCCGCCATGCGTGTCGACCCAGTCGCCCTGGGCGTCCCAGCGCAGCCGCGCGACCGAGGTTGCCAGGACCGGCTGGGCGCCGCGGGCCCGGACGTCCCGGGCAAACCGCGCGAGATTCTCGCGGTAGGTCGTCTCGGCCGGCGCATAGCGCGCCGGGGCCTCAGCCTTCTCGTCGTTGTGGCCGAACTGGATGATCACCCAGTCTCCCGGCCGCAGGGCGTCGAGGAGCTGCTGCCACAAACCCTGATCCCGGAACGACCGCGTGCTCCGGCCGTTTCGGGCCCGGTTGTCGAGCCGCAGCGGCGGCTGCACCAGTTCCCGCAGCCCCTGGCCCCAGCCCCGCTGCGGCGTCTCGCCCTCGGGCTGGTCGGCGACCGTGGAATCGCCGGCGAGGAACAACGTCGGCTCGGCCCGCGCCAGGCCCGCCGCCAAAGGCAGGAGGCTCGCGAGGATGATCCGGCGCAGGCACCGCATGACGGGAAGACTCAGTCGACCTTCACCTGGCTGAAGCGCGGGGCGAGCACGTGCATGATCACCCAGGCCACGACGTAGGCCGAGCCGCAGATCGCGAACATGATCCCGTAGCCGACCTCGATGTGGTCCTGCGCGGCGAAGTGCTGGAGCAGGCGGCCCGCCACGCGGGCGATCAGGATGCCGCCGATCGCACCGGCCATGCCACCGAGGCCGGTGACGGAGGCGACCGCGCGCTTCGGGAACATGTCGGACACGGTCGTGAAGATGTTCGCCGACCAGGCCTGGTGGGCCGAGCAGGCGACGGCGATCGTGGCCACGGCCAGCCAGGTGTTGATCTGGCCGAGGCGCGACGCGAGCAGCACCGACAGCGGCGCGAGGGCGAAGAGGAACATCGCGAGCTTGCGCGCGCGGCTCGGATCCATGCCGCCCGACATGAACTGCTTCGGCAGCCAGCCGCCGAAGATCGAGCCGGCGGTCGCCACGGTGTACACCACCGCGACAGCGAACGGCCAGCTGATCACACCCGGGACCGTCGCGGCGTCGCCGGCCCAGCCCGGATGCGCCGCCGTGTACGCGGTAACCTTGCGCGCGTTCTCGCCGGCCAAGAACGCCGGCAGCCAGAACAGGTAGAACCACCAGATCGGGTCAGTGAGGAACTTGCCGACGACGAACGCCCAAGTCTGCCGGAAGCCGAGGAGCTTCGCGCCCGAGACCCGCGGCGCGCCCGCACCCGCCGGCTCGGCCTGCTCGTCGCGGTCGCCGTGGATGTAGTCGTACTCCGCCTGCTGGAGGTGACCGGTCTGGAGCTTCGAGTCAGGCGAGGCGTAAAGGGCGTACCAGAAGGCGAGCCAGAGGAGGCCCACCGCGCCGGTGAGCACGAACGCCCATTCCCAGCCCCAGTGCGCCGCGATGCCCGGCACCACGAGCGGCGCGACGATCGCGCCGACATTCGCGCCGGAGTTGTAGAGGCCCGTGGCGTAGGCGCGTTCCTTCTTCGGGAACCATTCCGCGATCGTCTTGTTGGCCGCCGGGAAATTGCCCGCCTCGCTAAAGCCGAGCGCGGCGCGCCAGAAGCCGAAGGTCAGCGTGGTGTGGCCGAACGCATGGCCGATGGCCGCGACGCTCCAGCCGATGAGCGAGTAGGCGTAGCCCGCCTTCGTGCCGACCCAGTCGATGAACCGCCCGGCGGCCAGCATGCCGACCGCATAGGCCACCTGGAAGCAGATCACCACCGTCGAGTAGTTCAGCTCCCGGTCGCCCTTGTCGGCGCCAAACACGCCGTGATTCGAGAGCGTCTCCTTCAGGAGGCCGAGCACGTTGCGGTCGAGGTAGTTGATCGTCGTCGCAAAGAACACCAGGGCGCAGATCGTCCAGCGGTAGCGGCCGATCTGCGCGGAGAGGGAGGCGGGAGAGTTCATGGGCGGGGAAAGGATGGACCGTTATTCCGTCGGGCGAGAATTCGTGCTGCGGACGGGGGCCCGCGGGCGGACCGTGACCCGCGTCAGGGCGATGCGCCCGGCGCCGTTCACCACGTCGCCCGTGGTGACGCCGTCAAAGGTGCAGTCCGTCAGGCGGATGTCGTCGATGGTCGCGCCGGGAAAACCCTGGATGAACAGCACACGCGGGCTCTGCCGGCTCGTGACCTGCTCCAGTTGGAGGTTGCGCGCCACGGGGCGGTGGTCGCCCTTCGCGCCCTCCTCGTACAGGAAATCGATCGTGAGCACGGCCTCGCTGACCGCGCCCACCTGCACCCGGCGCAGGAAGACGTTTTCGAGCACGCCGCCGCGGCGGGCGTTCGACTTGAGGCGCAGCGCACGGTCGAGGTTCGGGCTGTCCATGCGGCAGTCCTCCACGAAGACGTTGCGCACGCTGCCCGAGACCTCGCTGCCCAGCACCACGCCGCCATGGCCGTCGCGCATCTCGCACCGGCGGATCACGAGATTCTCGCTGGGCACGTTCACGCGCCGACCGTCGTTGTCGCGCCCCGACTTGATCGCGATGCAGTCGTCGCCGGTGTCGAACACGCAGTCCTCGACCAGCACGTCGCGCGAGGACTCCGGGTCGCAGCCGTCGTTGTTCGGGCCGTGGGAACGGATGGTGACGCCGCGCACCGTGACGTGCCGGGAGAGCACCGGGTGGATTTCCCACATCGGGGACCGGAGGATCGTGACACCCTCCACGAGCACGCGCTCGCAGCGGTAGAACTGGAGGAAATTGGGCCGCAGCCAGGAACCCGCGCCGAAGCGGCGCTGCTCCACGGGCACGTCCCGCTCGCCGAAGTCGGCGAGCTGCTGGCGGGCGGGCGCCTGCCGCACCGGCGGCCGGTCCTTGTCGTTCCAGCCCCACCAGTTGTCGAGGCTGGCCTGGCCGTCGAGCGTGCCGGTCCCGGTCACGGCGACGTCGTGTTGCCCGAAGGCATAGATCAGCGCCGAATAGTTGTAGCACTCGATTCCCTCCCACCGGGTGAACACCACGGGGTACGCGGCCGGGTCGGTCGAGAAGCGCAGCGTGGCACCCGCACTGACGTGCAGGTTCACGCCGCTCAGCAGGTGCACCGCGCCGGTGGGCCAGTCACCCGCCGGCACCACCACCCGTCCGCCGCCCGCCGCATGGCAGGCCGCGATCGCGGCCTGAATCGCCGCCGTCGCGTCGCGGCCGGGCTGCGCGCCAAAATCCGTGATCGGAAAGTCCTTGGCCGGGAAGCTCGGGGCCTGAATGCCCGCCACCACCCGCTCGTAATCGCCCCAGCCGCGCACGGGCAGGGTCGCCGCCGGCGCGGTCAGCAGCGCCTGCAGCTCGAGTCCCGCGAGGAGGAAGGGACCGACGCCCTTCAGGTCGTTTTCGACCACCGGCTCGCTGACGTAGTAGTCGAACGAGCCGTCGCGCGGGCGCCCGCTCGCCGACGTGTAGCCGAGCCCCGCGACCTCGCAGATCCGGCCGAGGCTCACCGACCCGGTCGCGTCGGTACGCAGGCAGTCGCGCACGAGTCCGGCGTATGCTCTCGCGGCGGCCGCGGCATAGGGCTCGCGCGGCAGGTAGCCGCGGTTGACGCCCTTCGCGAGGGCGTAGACGAACATGCTCGAGGCCGAGCTCTCCAGGTAGTTGCCCGGACGGCCGCCCTGGTCGAGAACCTGCCACCAGAGCCCGCTGGCGGGATCCTGCCAACGCACCAAGCCCGCGGCCAGGCGACGCAGGATGTCCCCGATCGCCTCCACCTCCGGGTGGGTCGGCGGAAGATCGTCGAGGCAGTCGACGAGCGCCATGGCATACCAGCCGACGGAGCGGCCCCAGAAATTCGGCGAGCGCCCGGTGGTCCGGTCGGCCCAGGCCTGGGCCCGGTTTTCATCCCAGGCGTGATAGAACAGCCCGGTCTTCGCGTCGTAGAGGTGCCGGTCGATGAGCAGGAGCTGGCGCGCGACCTCGTCGAACGCGGCCGGATCGCCCTCCGCCTTGCCGGCGTGGGCGAGGAAGGGCGAGGCCATGTACACCCCGTCGAGCCACATCTGGCCCGGATACCGCTGCTTGTGCCAGAAGCCGCCCTCGCTCGTGCGCGGCTGGCGCGCGAGCTGCCCGCGCAGCGTCGCCAGCGCGGTCTTGAGCCGGGGCGCGCCGGTCTGCTCGTAGCGGAGCTGCAGGGCCCGACCGGGCGTGACCATGTCGAGGTTGAACTCGTCGAGGCGGTACGTCGCGATGGTCCCGTCGGGCTGGACGTACGACTCCACGATACGCGCGCCGTAGTCCGTCATCGTCTGGTCGCCCGCCTGCGCCCCAAGCCGCAGCAGCGCGTACGAGAACAATCCGGCCGTGTACTCCCAGCGAGCCTTCTCCGCGCCCCGGAAGCAAAGCGTCGATCCCCGCCGGGCCATCTCCGCGCGGGCCAGACGCTGCGACCATTCCACGGGCGAGGCGCCCTGATAGGTCGCCGGCAGCTCGGCCGCGATCGCCGTCACGGCCAGCAGGGCCGAGACGACGCCCAGACGGAGGGAGAGGGTCAGCCCGCAGTTCATGGATGCCAGTCGCCGAGCACCGCGCCGCGGTCGAAGTCGGCCGGCGCCGGGCCCGGCGAGGACGAGGCCCACGGCACGCGCTGGCCTGCGGCGGCGCCGGGTCCGGTGCAGCCGTACTCGGCAAAGCGCACCAGCGGCGGCTTCACGTTCCATTCGCGCCAGCCTTCTGGGCGGATTCCGGCGCCGAGCTCGCAGCGGATGAAGGTCGCGCTGGGCGACTCGTGCCACGGACGGCCCAGGTACGTCGGCGGATTGCCGTAGGGAAAGGTGACGCGGCACTCGACGAAGACCAGGCCGACCCGGCCCGCCGGCGTCGCCGGCGCCACGATGTAACCCTGGTCGCGGCAAAAGATCTCGCAGCGCTCGAAATAGGCGGTGGCCGCGCCGTAGATGAAATCCACGTGGCCCGCGATGTAGCACTCGGTGAAGAGCTGGCGCCCCGACTCGAGCCGCAACGTATCCTGCCAGCCCAGCAGCCGGCAGCGGCGGAAGACCACGCGGTCGGCCTGCACCGAGCAGGCCTGTGCCTGCATGCCGCGACCGTAGCTGTTCTCGAGGGTAAGGTTCTCGATCACGGCGTCGTGTCCCTCAGGCGTAACCAGCAAGGCCGACGCGCCCTGCCAGCCGATCGGACGGTTGTCGTCCCCCGGCACGGCCTGGCCGAGATTGTAGGTCAGCAGGGTCGACGGGCCCGAGCCGCGGAGGGTGACGTACGGCTTGTTGAGCACCGTGTGTCCGAAATAGGCGCCGGGCTGGAGGAGAATCACGCGCGGCGTGGTGTTGTCGGCTGGGATCGCATCGATCGCCGCCTGGAGGGAGGCACAGTCTGCGCCGGGACCGAGGCCGACCACCCGGAACGGCGCGTTGGCCGCGGCCCGCGCCGGAGACGCGCCCAGGGCGAGGGCGAGCAGGGCAACCAGCGCGGGCAGGTGGCGCATCATGGGGCGAGCGTAACCTTCACGGGCGACGCCAGGCGCGCCGCGCAGTCGGCGACGTACCGTTGCCAGGCTTGCTCGGTGGTGAACTCGCCCGCCTCGGACCAGCCGGCGCCGATCGCATAGCGGAGCGGGCGGCCCGGCGCCACGCGGGCGAGGACGAGGCGGTTCTTTGCGTCCTCGGCATAGCCGGCGAAGGCCCCGCCGGTGACGATCACCGCGGTGCCGAGATAGCCGTGGCTGCGTTGCACGACCCACTGCGCCAGCGAGCCCTGCGCCGGGACCGGGGTGTAGGTCATCTTGGGATCCTGGCCTGGATCGGTGGGAAACTTGTGCAGGCCGATGCCGACCGTGAGCTCCGCGGGGGTCGCGCCCGTCACCGTGTAGGTGCTCTCGACCACATCGAGATTGTGGCCGGCCTCGACGGTGAAGCGCTTGGTCTCGCTGACCTGGAAACCGCCGCCGTCCCACGGACCGTAGGTCACCTCGAACACGGCGCGCACGGGGCCGTTGGCCAGGATCTTCCACGTGCGGTAATTGCCGCTGACGGCGAGGACCTGTCCGTTCCAGAGGCCGGTTCCGCCGCAGCCGCGCGACTGGCTGACGTTGTACATGTCCATGCCCTCGGCGAGGTCGTGCTTGTGGTAGAAGTCGTGACCCTTGTTGTACCACCGGTCGACGATCGGGTAGCTGACGCGCTTGCACCAGACGTCGACGCCGCTGGTGACGAGCACCTCCTTGTTCGTTCCCGGCGCGGCGGGCGCGGCGAGGCCGGGGCCGTAGATGCGGTGGGCGATCTTGTCGTTCTCCCACGCGATGTCGTCGAGCCGCTCCGGCACGTAGCGCACGAACGCCTTGGTGGGGAACGGCGGCGTGACCGCGGATGAGCGCTCGATCGTGAACCGGGCGGACTGCTCGCCCGCGGCGAAGTCGTGCTGGAACAGCAGCTCGCCGTAGGCCGCGCCCTGGCCCGACGGGTCCTTGGCGGTCGGGGCGACATTGGTCACTTGGTAGGGCAGCGAATTTCCGGCGGCATCGCGCACCACGAGGTGGTAGATTTGGGCGCCGGGCAGCGCGCGGGCGACGTCGGACCAGGGCACCGCGATGGTTTCGGCGGGACGGGCGAGCGCGAGGCCGTGGGTGGCAGTGACGGTGACGTGGTCGGCGGGGGCCGCGAGCAGGGACGTCGCGAGCAGCAGCGGGGCGAGGCCGAGGTTTTTCATGAGCGGGAAAGAATCGCGGCGGGCCCGGGGCCGCAGGGCGAGGCTAGCGGGCCAGCCAGCCGCCGTCCACCGGCAAGACCACGCCGTGGACATAGGCCGCGGCGGGCGACGCGAGGAAGACGACGGCGCCCTTGAGATCGGCGCCCTCGCCCCAGCGGCCGGCCGGGATGCGCTCGAGGATGGCGCGGTGGCGCTCGGCGTCCGCACGCAGCGGGGCGGTGTTGTCGGTCGCCATGTAGCCCGGGGCGATGGCGTTCACGCCAATGCCGAGGGGCGCGAGCTCGTTGGCCATGGCGCGGGTGAGGCCGGCCAGCGCGCTTTTCGCCGCGGCATAGGAGGCGACGCGCACGCCGCCCTGGAACGACAGCAGCGAAGCGATGTGAATGATGCGGCCCGGGGCCTTCCGCGCCGCGAGCCGCGCAGCGAAGCGCTGGCTCAGGCGGAAGATGGCGCGGAGATTCACGTTGAGGACGTCGTCCCAGTCCGCCTCGGACATCTCGAGGAACGGCGCGCGGCGGATGATGCCGGCGTTGTTCACCAGGATGTCAGGCGGCCCGAGCTGCTCCTCGACGGCGCGCAGGATGCGCTCGGCGGCGTCGCGCCCGCCGACGTCCACCGGCACGAGCGCGACGCGCCGGCCGAGGGCGGTGACCGCGGCGGCGGTGGCGGAGAGATCGCCGCGGGCGACGAGCGCGATGTCCGCGCCGGCCTCGGCGAGGGCGAGGGCCAGATCGGCGCCGAGGCCCTTGGAGGCGCCGGTCACGATCGCGATGCGGCCCGACAGCTGGAAGGACTCAAGCGTGCGGCCCATGGCGGTGGCTCAGTGGAGGACTGAGATGGGGGCCGGGTCCATGTCGGCGAACTCCTGGTTCTCGCCGCCCATGCCCCAGACGAAGCTGTAGTGGGAGGTGCCCACGCCGCAATGGATCGACCACGGCGGCGACAGCACGACCTCGCCGTCGCGGACGACCAGATGGCGGGTCTCCCCGGGGTGGCCCATGAAATGGAAGACCGCCTGATCCGGCGGGAGGTTGAAGTAGAGGTAGGCCTCAGACCGGCGCAGGTGCGTGTGCGGCGGCATCGTGTTCCACACGCTGCCGAGTTCCAGGCGGGTGACGCCCATCACGAGCTGGCAGGTCGGGAAGGAACCCGGATGGATCAGCTTGTAGATCGTGCGCTCGTTGGCGCCCTCGCGGGAGCCGAGCCGGGTGCCAGTCACGTCGCGGAACGCGATGTGCCGGGTCGGATAGGCGGCGTGGGCCGGATAGCTGAGGAGGTAGAACCGGGCGGGCCGGGCGGCGTCGCGCGAGCCGAAGACCACCGCGCGGGCGCCGCGGCCGACATAGAGGGCGTCGAGCGACTCGAGCCGGTGCTCGGTGCCGTCCACCCGGACGACGCCGGGGCCGCCGAGGTTGAGGATCCCGGCCTCGCGCCGCTCGAAGAAGAACGCGGCGCGCAGGGCGTCGGGATTGGGCAGCGGCAGGTCGCCGCCCGCCGGGCACACTCCGCCCACGACCGTGCGGTCCGTCTCCCACCAGTGGAGGCTGACCTCGCCCGGCACGAAAAGGCCGGAAAGGAGGAACTCGTGGCGGAGCTCCTCGGGCGAGAAACTGCTGGCGAGGCGCGACAGGGCGCGATCGTGGGTTTTCATGGGAGGGCGGACCGGCCCGGAGGCCGAGGGGGGCAGTGAAGGAACGCCGGAGGCCGAAGGCAAACCGTCCGGGACGGGATCCGCCCCGGACGGTCTGAGCAGGAGCCGGGCCGGATCAGAACGTGCCGCGCACGCCGACGGTCAGGTGCGGCTCGCCGAACTCGAAGTACCGCAGCGGGAGGACCACGTTGCTATACTGCGGCAGGTAGCCGCGGAGGAACTCCTTGCGCGGCGTGTTGAGCACGTTGCGGATGAGGAAGTACGCCGAGATCTGCTTGCTGAAGGAGTACTCCAGCTTCACGTCCGTCGTGGTCTTCTCGTCCTTGTACAGCGCGAGGCGCGTGTCGAGGGCCGGGTTCGCCGTGTTCGCCGTGCCGGTCACGTAGTTGGTGTTCACGAAGCCGCCATAGAGGCTCTCGTCGACCCAGTTGGTCGTGATGGTGGCGTTGAAGTCGCGGTAGCGGTAGCCGAGGATCACATTGACCGTCTTGGGCGAGACCGCGCGGCGCTGCGAGTACAGCGTGTCGATCTGGCGGTACGGGTCGGAGTCGGACGCCGAGATGTCGGTGTACGTGTAGTTCGCCTGGACGCTGAGGCCGTTGAGCAGGCCCGGCAGGAAGGTCAGGTTCTGCGCGTACGTGAACTCGAAGCCCTGCAGGCGGGACTTCGGGCCGTTCTCGCGGATCGAACCGCTGGTGTTGCCGAAGTCGGACGGGTTGAAGCCATAGTCGGTGAGGATCTGGGTCCGCTCGGCGGCGGTCATCGTCCGGGTGATGATGAAGTTGTTCACGTCCTTCCGGTACAGGCTCAGCGTGATCACGCCCGAGTTCTTCAGGTAGTAATCGATCGAGAAGTCGTAGTTGTTCGTGAAGTAGGGCTTCAGGTTCGAGGCCGGGGCGGCGATGGTGCCGTCGGTGCCGCCCGAGGTGGACGGGATGGCAAACGACGGGAGCATCTCGCCGTAGTCCGGCATGCCGACCGTGCGGCTGGCGCCCGTGCGGACCACGATGTTGCGGGCCGGGGTGTAGCGGATGGTGGCGGACGGGTACCAAGCGTCAAAGTCGACGTTGGCCGTGGTGCGCTTGGCGCGGGCCGGGGCGCCGGTCTGCGCGTTCGCGTCGATCGTGCGCTTCTCCCAGCGGGCGCCCGCGACGAGCAGCACCTGCGGGGTGAGGTTGACGTCGAAGCGGCCGTAGAAGGCCTTGTTGCGCTCGTAGATCTCGCGGATGTCGAGCGCGCTGAGGAGCGTCAGGTTGTTCGTGTAGGCGGCCCAGACCTTGTACGGGTCGATCGCCTGGATGGAGCCGAAGCCGAGCGCGACGTCCTTCGTGTAGAGCGGGTCCGCCAGGGCGGCGAGCGCCGAGCCGGTCAGGGCCGGGATGTTGCCGCGGTAATCCGGGCGGTCGATGTGACGGTGGGTCTTGTCGTCCTCGACGCCGGTGGCGAAGGTCACCGACTTGCCGAACAGGTCGAGCGGGATGCTGTAGTCGATGCGGACGCCGTCCTTGTTGTCCTTGGCGGTCCACGGGCGAGACTGGAAGTTCGTGCCGGTGGTGTTGCTCAGGGTGTAGTTCGCCAGGTTGCGGACGAAGTCGAGCGGCACGGCCGTCGCGCCCTGCGCGAGCGTGATCGTGGGCAGGGTGCCGAGCTTGTTCGGGTTCGTCAGCGTGAAGTTGCTGAACGTCGAGGCGCCCGCGGCCATCACGGCCACCGAGGAGATGAAGCCCTTCTGGGTGTCGCGGTACTGGCTGTCGGCGAGCGACCAGTACGGGGTGATGCTGAGCGTGGCCTTGTTGTCGAACTCGTGGCTGAAGGTGCTGTTGAAGTGGTAGGTGGTGCCGAACTTCTCGCGGTAGAGCGTGCCGTTCTGGATCTGGGCGCCCGAGCCGGAGGTGTAGGCGTCGCCATTCACGGTCGCCGCGGTGCCGAGCACGAACTGCGGGCCGCGCTGCGTGAAGTTGAGGTCGTACCAGTTCCACTGGCCGGTGACCATGAACTTGGTCCGGTCGCTGAGCTTGAAGTCCAGCTTGGTGGCGAAGGCCTCGCGGTGGGTCAGCTTCTCCTCCTGCCGGATGTTGTACTGCTGGAGGCGCGGGGTGGTCATCACCGTCGGCGCCGTCGTGCCCGTGTTCCAGGTGAACTCCGTGCGCGGCGAGTCGTCGTACTTCTCGGACAGGCGGTAATTGACGTTGATGCCGACCTTCTCGGTGATCTTGCGGGAGAAATTCAGCTCCAGGCTGGGCCGGACGGTGAACTCCTTCTCATGGCCCCACAGGCCGCCCTGCTTGCTGAGGTGGAGGTTGCTGCTCGGGGCGGAGAACGAGACGTTGTAGGTGAGCTTCTGGATCTCCTCGGTGTCGAACGCGCTCTTCGTGACGAAGTTCACGAAGCCGCCGGTCGAGCCGGCCGGGATGTCCGGGGTGACGGACTTGAACAGCTCGGTCGTCGCGACGTTGTTCATCGCGATCTGCTCGAACTCGAAGCGGCGGGTGTCGTCCGTGGACGAGCCACCGGCCATCGGGGTGCCGTCGACCGCCACGATCGTGAAGGCGGTGCTGAGGCCGCGCAGCGAGACGCCGCGGGCGTCGTTGACGTTGTAGTCGATGGTGACGCCGGGCATGAACTTCAGGTACTCGCCGATGTTGCCCTCGCTCACCTCGCCGAACTGGTCGGAGGCGGCGACCATCTTGGACTGAATGGAGATCTTCTGGAGGGCGACCGCCTGGGACATGCCCTCGCGGACACCCGTGACCTTGAACGCGCCGAGGCGCATGATGTCGGACGAGAGCTTGACGATCACCGGGGCGTTGTCGGCGCCGACGTTGACGGCGACCGTGCCGGTCTCGAGGCCGGGATAGGCGACCACCAGCGTGTGCGCGCCGGCCGGGACGCCGGTCAGCTCAAACGCGCCATCGCGCGTCGTCGCGACGTGGAAATTCGTGCCCTCGACGGACACGTCCGCGCCTTCCAGGAACCGGCCGGTGCCGGAGTCGGACACGGTGCCGACGAGCGAGCCGGTCGCCGCGGAAGCCTGGGCGCGGGCCGCGGGCGCGAGCATCAGCCCGGACGCCGCCAGACCGGCCAGCAACGAGAATACATTCAAACCGCGACGGAGTCCGTCACGGGACACGAACAGACGACGCAGCGCGTCGAACCACGGGGTGTGGTGGGCCTTCATAGCAGGTGGGGTTGGTGGGGTTAGGGTCGAAGCCGGCCTTCCCGCCGAGGCGGAAACACCGGCAAAGGGTTAGTGAGAGTTATTTCACTAATGAACTTGTATTCCATATTTGAACATGATTGCGTGATGGCAACACAAATTTTCGGAGTGCGAATACCCGCGCGCTCCGCGAGTTTCCGGCGAAACCTCCGTCCCCGCGCCCCTCGTGCCTCCCACTGCCGCCCGCACCGCGCCCGCCGCCAACGAGCGCTATGTCATCCCCAACCTGCGCAACGCCTGCCGGATCCTGAAGGCCCTCGGACGCGCGCCCAACGGCATCAAGGCCGCCGACCTGGCCCGCGACCTCAAGATTCCCGTCACCACGACGCTGCGGATCATGTCGACGCTCTCGCTGGAGGGGCTGGCCCGCAAGGTCGAGGGCCGCTTCGAGCTCGGGCCGGTGCTGATCCAGCTCGGCAACGCCGCGCTCGCCGGCACCGAGATCCGCGAACTCGCGCTCCCGGTGCTCCAGCAGCTGACCACCGTCACCGACGAGACGTCCCACCTGGCCATCCCGTGCGACGACCGCGCGCTGATCGTCGCCGTGCAGGACAGCCCCCACCCGCTCCGCGCCGCCTCCCGCCCGGGCTTCCTCGCCGACCTGCACTGCTCCTCCACCGGCAAGATCTTCATCGCCTACCTGCACCGCGCCCGGCTCGCCGAGATCTTTGCGGCCAACCCGCCGACGGCCCGCACCGCGCAGACCCAGGTCACCCTCGCCGACATCAAGCGCGAGGCGGAGCTCACCCGGAAGCGCGGCTTCAGCCTCGACAACGAGGAATTCCACCCCGGCGTGCGCTGCCTCGCCGTGCCCGTTTTCGGCTCCGACGGCTCCGTGGTCGCCGCCATCGGCATCACGGCCGCCACCGTCCGGTTCACCAAGGAGCGCATCCCGGAGATGGCCGGCAAGGTCCGCGCCCTCGCCGGCGAGCTCTCGCGGCTCATGGGCTACACCGAGGGCGCGACGCTGCGCCAGGCGGGCTAGGCGCCCCAACCATGGCCGCCGTCCACCAGGCCCTCGCCCCCGCCGGCGGCGCGCTCACCGCCGCCCAGGCCGCCGCCGTCATCGCGCAGGCCGCGCCCGTGGCGGAATTCCGCGGGCGCCGGGTCGTGCTGATCATCCCCGACGGCACCCGCACCGCGCCGGTCGGCCTGATGTTCAAGGCTCTCCACGCCCACCTCGCGCCGGTGGTGCGGAAGCTCGACGTGATGATCGCCCTCGGCACCCATCCCCCGATGTCCGAGGAGGCGATCAACGAGCGGGTCGAGATCTCCGCGGCCGAGCGCGCCGGCCGCTACCGCGATGTCGAGTTCATCAACCACCAGTGGGACAATCCCGCCGCGCTGCGCGACCTCGGCACGATCCCGGCCAGCGAGATCCAGGCGCTCTCCGGCGGGCGGTTCGCGATGGACGTGCCGGTGCACATCAACCGCCGGCTGTTCGACTACGACCACATCGTGATCTGCGGCCCGGTTTTCCCGCACGAGGTCGTCGGCTTCTCCGGCGGCAACAAGTACCTGTTCCCCGGCGTCGCGGGCCCCGGGATCCTGAATTTCTTCCACTGGCTCGGCGCAGTGGTCACGAACCCGATGATCATCGGGAACAAGTGGACGCCCGTCCGCAAGGTCGTCGACCGCGCCGGCGCGATGGTCACGGTGCCGAAGCTCTGTTTCTGCCTCGTGGTGGGCGACGGCGGCAGCTTCGCCGGGCTGTTTGCGGGCACGCCGGAGTCGGCGTGGGACGCGGCCAGCGACCTGTCGAAGCAGCTCCACATCACCTACCAGGACCGCCCGTTCCACACCGTGCTGTCGTGCGCGCCCAAGATGTACGACGAGCTCTGGGTTGCGGGTAAGTGCATGTACAAGCTCGAGCCGGTCGTCGCCGACGGCGGCGAGCTCATCATCTACGCGCCGCACCTCCACGAGATCTCCGTCACCCACGGCGAGCACATCCGCCGCATCGGCTACCACTGTCGCGACTACTTCTTGAAGCAGTGGGACCGCTTCAAGGACGAACCCTGGGGCACGCTCGCCCACTCCACCCATGTCCATGGGATCGGCACCTACGACGAGAAGACCGGGATCGAGACGCCGCGGGTGCGCGTGACGCTGGCCACCGGGCTCAGCGAGGCGCAGTGCCGCGAGATCAACCTCGGCTACCGCGACTGGCGCACGATCCATCCCGAGGCCTACGCCAACCGCGAGCACGAGGGCGTGCTGTACGTCCCGAAGGCCGGCGAGCGACTCTACCACCTGCGGCACAAGCCGGCCTGGGCCGGCGGCTGAGTGGGCGAGGCCCAGTTGAAGGTGCTCGGTTGAAAGTTGAAAGCAGCCGGCCGACCGCAGCCGGCTTTCAACCTTCAGCCGCGAACGTTCAACCCGGCGCGGCCGCCGCGCCGCTTCAGCTGGCCTTCCACGGCCACGCGACGCAGTCGTCCAGGTCGCGAATGAGGGCAAAGTCGGTCTTACCTTTCAGCACGAAGGGCAGCACCTCGACGGAGCGCGGCAGCAGGTCGCGGGCGGCGTGCCAGCTGCGGCCGCTGACGTAGACGTCGTCGACCAGCAGCACGCGGCGCCACGGGCCGAGATTGGGCACGGCGGACAGCAGTCTCGGCACGGCGAACCGCGGCTCGTTCGTCTCGTCGCGGTAGTTGAGCGTGATCACCTTCAGGCCGACGCCGAGCTGCTGAGCCACCAGCGCGGCGGGCACGACCCCGCCCGTGGCGATGCCCACCACGCCGTCGATCCCGGCGGGAAACGACCAGCGCCGGAGCCGCCCGACAATGTCCTCGAACGCCAGCGGACTCATGCCGCGCCGGCCGGCTTCGGATAGAGCCGCACGAGGGCAAAGTTGATCGCGGCCAGTACCACCAGTCCGGCGAGGCCGCCGGACACCGAGCTCGCGAAGAAGCGCAGCGGCGCGCCGATGTCGCCGAACACGGACGTGACCGACTGGAGCAGCGTCGACGCCGTCTTGGCGCCCAGGTAACCGAGCGGCGCCAGCAGCCAGAAGCGCGGCATGAGCCGCACGGCAACCGCAAGGCCGGCGGCAAAGAGCGCCAGCTCGAAGCTGAGCACGCTGAGGAATTTCCAGGCGGGCAGGCCGGTGAGGAGGAGATTCACCGCCGGGCCGAACAGGCCGGTCAGCAGGCCGGCGCCCGCGCCGTAGAGATACACCGCGACAAAGGTCGCCCAGAACATCGGCAGCAGGTACGCGCCGAGCGGGCGCTCGCCGGTCCACGGGATGAGGTGCACGAGGAACGGCACCAGCCACGCCACCAGGAGCAGCACGGCGGTTTCCCGCACCGAGACCTTCCGGAACACACCGGCCGAGGGAGTCGCGATCGAGTTCATGGCCGGGAACGTAGCCCCGAATGTCGCCAGCGCCAGAAGGATTTCGCCGCCGCGCTCGGCCATTGCCAGCCGCCGCACCGCGCCGCTAGGACACTCCCGTGAACCTGATCCTGTTCGAGCCCGCCGAGCTCGCCGCTCCCCTGCCCCGCACCGACCCGCGGGCGCGGCACCTGCTCGCGGTGCTTCGGCGCCAGGTCGGTGACACGTTCGACGCCGGGCTCGTCAACGGCCCGCGCGGCAAGGGCACGCTCGTCGCGGCCGGGCCGGACGCGCTCACGCTCGCCTTCGCCTGGGGCCCGCCGCCTCCGCCGCCCGACCCGATCACGCTCCTCATCGGCCTGCCCCGGCCGCAGACCGCGCGCGACATCCTCCGCGAGGCCACGGCGCTCGGCGTTGGGGCGCTCCACTTCTTCCGCGCCGAGAAAGGCGAATCGAGCTACGCGCAGAGCACGCTGTGGTCCTCCGGCGAATGGCGTCGCCATGTGCTGGACGGCGCCGCGCAGGCGTTCGACCCGCGGATTCCGGAGGTCAGCCACGGCCGGACGCTGGCGGAGCTGGTCGAGACCTGCCCGACGAACGCGACGCGGCTGGCCCTCGACAACTACGAGTCTCCGGTGGCCCTCGCGGCTGCGCCGCTGGCGGCGCCGGTGATCCTGGCGTTCGGACCGGAGCGCGGCTGGTCGGGCGCCGAGCGCGACCTGCTTCGCTCGCGGGGCTTCGGTCTCGCGCACCTCGGCGCGCGTGTGCTGCGGTCCGAGACGGCGGTGATTGCAGCCGTCGCGGTGGTCAGGTCCCGGCTCGGCTTGCCCTGAAGAAATTCACGGTCGGCTGGCGGGCGCCCTTGCCCAAACGCTTCAGCTGCTCCCAGCCCGGCGGCGCGATCTCGATCTCACCGGGCATCTCGAACACGACCAAGGCCTCCGGCTTCGGCGCAAGCACCTCGCCGAGGCGCGCAAACAGCTTCGGCGCCACCTCGAGGATGATCTCGTAGGGCGGATCAATGAACACCAGGTCGGGCACGCCGTCGGTTGGAACGGTCACGGCGTCGCCCTGGAACACGGACAAACCCGCCTCATCCCGCCCGAGGCTCTTGCACACGGCGGTGATGTTGCGACGGAGGCAGGCGAGCGCCTTGGCATTCTGCTCCACGAACGTCCCGCCGGCCGCGCCGCGGCTCAACGCCTCGAGACCATACCCGCCGCTACCGGCAAAGAGATCCAGGAAACGGGCGCCGGGAACGAATGCGCCCAGGCTTGAGAACGCCGCCTGGCGCATGCCGTCGGTCGCCGGCCGCACCGCGTCGCCCTTCGGCACCTGCAGGGGAATGCCGCGCGCGGCGCCACCACTTATGCGCATGGCCCGCCTCCCTCCCCACCGCCCGCCCGGACCGGTCGGAACATTTGCGCTGCGCGGGAAAGCGGCTTCATAAACGACGCCCATGACACCGCCGGCCTCGGACCACTTCAACGGGAAAACCTTCTTCCATCCCGGCGAGCCGTCCGAGCGTGGCCTGCTCGACGTGCTGCGCTGGCAGCTGACGAGCCGGCCGGCGCGGTGGCCGAAGTGGGTCGAACTCGCGCCGCAGCCCCCGCCCCCGGCGCCGCGCGACGGCGAACTCGTCGCGACCTGGATCAACCACGCGACCTTCCTTCTCCAGACGACGCACGGCAACGTGCTGGTCGACCCGGTGTTTTCCGACCGGGTGAGCCCGGTGTCGTGGGCGGGACCCCGGCGGGTCCACGCTCCCGGCGTCGCGCTCGCGGACCTGCCGCGGATCGACGTCGTGCTGGTGAGCCACGATCACTACGACCATTGCGACCTGCCCTCGCTGCGTTCGCTCGTCGCGCGTCACCAGCCCGCGTGTCTCGCGCCGCTGGGACACCGCGGGCTGCTCGCCGCCGCCGGCGCGAGGGATATCGTCGAGCTCGACTGGTGGCAGTCGGCGGCGGTACGCCCGGGCCTCGAGGTGACGCTGACCCCGGCTAGGCACTGGACGAGACGGGAAATCGGCCGGGCGAACACGCGCCTGTGGGGCGGCTTTCTGATCCAAGCCCCGCGGCGCCGCGTATGGTTCGTGGGCGACTCAGGCTACCACGAGGCGACCGCCCGGGACGTGGCGCGCCGCGGCGCGCCGGACCTCGCGCTGGTGCCGATCGGCGCGTACGAGCCGCGCTGGTTTATGGCGCCGTCGCACATGAACCCGGCCGAGGCCGTGCAGACCCATCTCGCCTGCGGCGCCCGCCGGAGCGTGGCCATGCACTGGGGCACATTTCAACTCACCGACGAAGGCCGGGACGATCCACCGCGAGCACTGGCCGAGGCGCGGGCAGCCGCAGGATTGACCCCGGACCAGTTCACCGTCCTCGAACCCGGCGAGAGCCTCGTGGTCTAGGACCTGAGATAACGACGAAGAACACTAAGCTCACAAAGCTCAGGCTATAGGCCTCACTTCGTGCACTTGGTGACCTTCGTGGCGAAGTGGGCTTGGGCAGCCAGTTCCGCCCCCGGAATCCGCGTGAAGCGGTTGGCGCGCGAACTGCAACATAGCATTTGCGCCATGACGGGATTCGATTAGTCGTAGATGCTTAAATATCATCGCGTTCGGGGGAACTGTCGCTGGTCGTCGGTGCTCTCATCCCCAGCGTTCCGCCACCGCCACCATGTCGCCCATCCGTCTCCTCCTTCTTGCCGGCCTGTTAGCCGGGCTGGGTGCGCGGGTGCGTGCCGAGGAGAGCAACGCGTGGCCGGGGCGGGTGGCGCAGCAGGATGACGCCGGGCAGGTCACGTCGTGGGAGGGCCTCGGGCCCCTGCTCTTTGGCCGCTCGACGCCCGACGGCGGTCACCGGGGCGGATTCCGGCCCTTTTACATGGAGCAGGTCGACGCGAGCGGGCGGACGACCCTGGCGACCGTGCTCTACCCCATCTTCATCTACCGGGCCGACAGCGAGCGCTACCAGTGGAGCCTGATCCAGCTCATCAACCGCGCGGGTCGGCAGCCGGGGGCGCCGGCGCGGGCAGACCTCGCGACGGAGAATTTCGATTGGTGGATCTTCTGGTTCTCGCGCCAGACGGGCTCGCCCGAGACCTCCTACCGCGCGCTGTTCCCGCTCGGCGGGACAATCAAGGACCGCTTTTCGATGCAGGAGGTGAACTGGGTGCTGTGGCCGCTGTACGTCCATTCGTGGCAGCGCGGGGCGGAAACGACCTCGACGCCGTGGCCGTTCATCCGGGCCACGCGCGGGACGGAGCAGGGCCTGGCACTCTGGCCCATCTACGGCTGGCGCGAGCGGCCCGGCGAGTTCCGCCGCGAGTTCTACCTCTGGCCGCTGGGCTGGAACCAGACGATCCAGCCGGGCGAGGATGCGCCGCCGGGGACGGCCCCGACGCGAAAGGTCGGATTCATCCCGTTCTACACGGGCGAGACCGGCCCGCGCGGCCGCGACGAGACCTATCTCTGGCCGTTCTTCGGGTACACCGACCGCACGGCGCCGGTGGCCTATCATGAGACGCGGTACCTGTGGCCGTTCCTGGTGCAGGGCCATGGTCCGCAGCGCACCGTGAACCGCTGGGCGCCGTTCTACACGCACTCCGTCTCGAAGGGCGTGGACAAGACTTGGGTCATGTGGCCGTTCGTCCGGCAGGCCAAGTGGAACGAGGGCGCAGTGGCGCAGACGCGCACGCAGTTCCTGTACCTGCTGTACTATTCCGACGAGCAGCGGAGCCTGACGAACCCCGCCGCGGCGACGGCGGAGCGGACCCACGTCTGGCCGCTCTTCAGCCTCTGGGACAACGGCGCCGGCCGCCGGCAGCTGCAGCTGCTGAGCCCGCTCGAGGTCTTTTTCCCGAACAATGACCAGGTACGGGACGTCTGGACCCCGCTGTTCGCCGTCTACCGGTACGACCAGCGCGCCGCGCAGGAAAAGCGCTGGTCGCTGCTCTGGGGCATGCTGAGCTGGCGCGAGCAGGCCGAGCGCCGGGAGTTCCACCTCGGGCCGCTGCTGCGCGCCGAGCGTTCGCCGGACGCCGGCTGGCGCGTGTTCTGGTTCGATTTTGGTCACCGATCCCGCAAGCTCCCTCCTCCCGCTTCCCGCTGACATGAAACAGATCCTATCCGTCTTCGAGGGCATCGGCAGCGCCTGGCTGCTGCTGTTGCGCGCGCTCTCGCATGTCGGGACGCTGCCGCGCCAGCGGGCGCGGTTCTTCGAGCAGTGCTATCTGATCGGCTACACCACCCTGCCGATCGTCGCGATCCTGAGCTTCTTCATCGGCAGCGTGCTCGCGCTGCAGGCCGGCTACTCGATGCAGAACTTCGGGGCCAAGCAGTTCATCGGCTCCCTCGTTGGCCTGTCGATGGCGCGCGAACTCGGCCCCGTGATGGTCGCGATCCTGCTCGCCGGCCGCGTCGGCTCCGCCATCACCGCCGAGCTGGCGTCGATGAAGGTCTACCAGGAGGTCGACGCGCTCGTGACCATGAACATCCCGCCGGCGCGCATCCTGGTGCTGCCGCGGCTGGCCGCGGTGCTCGCCATGGTGCCGGTCCTGGCGATCATCGCCGACCTCGTCGGCTGGTTCGGCGGCGCGATCGTCGCGAAGTACGTTGCGTTCATCAGCATCGAGCCCGAGGCCTATTTCACCGCGCTGCGGCGGTTCATGAAGTTCAAGGACGTGATGAACGGCCTGGTCAAGGCCGAGTGCTTCGGCTTCGTCGTGACCCTCGTGTGCTGCAACATCGGCCTCAACACCC
>CAYYGV010000037.1:0-29574 GCA_964471615.1 uncultured Opitutaceae bacterium | reverse complement strand
GGTTCGGGTCGCGCGCCAGCTGCATGGCCGCGTTGTCCACGTACATGTGGGAGAGGGCGAGGTCCGGCGCGTGCTGGGCGCAGTAGGCCGTGACGGTCTTGCGCCAGAGCACGGAAGTCTCGAGGACGTTGGCCTTGTCGACCGAGCACAGCTTTCCCCGGCGCGCGCGCGCGGCCACGATGGCCGTGGCGACGATCCGCTCAATCTCGCTGCGGCGGTAGACCATCGTGTCGACGGCCTGGACGTCGCCGTCGGGCAGCGTCGTGGTCGTCTTCGGCTGGCCGAAGTACAGCCCGCCCGTGAGCTCGCGGATGCAGACGATATCGATGCCGTTGGGAATGCGGTTGCTCTTGAGCGGGGACGCGTCCGCTAGCTCTGGGTACAGGAGGCCAGGGCGGATGTTGGCGAAGAGCGTGAAGTGTTTCCGCAGCGGGAGGAGCGCGGCGCGCTCGGGCTGCTGGTGGGGCGGGAGCTTTTCCCATTTCGGACCGCCGACCGAGCCGAACAGGATGGCGTCGGCCGCGGCGCAGGTCTTCACGGTCGACTCCGGCAGCGCGGAGCCATGGCGGTCGATCGCCGCGCCGCCGACGTCCGCCGCGTTGTAGTCCAGCTTGAGGTTCTCCAGGCGTGCAACGGCCTCCAGGACCCGCAGGGCCTCGGTCATGACCTCGGGCCCGATGTAGTCTCCGGCGAGGACGGCGAACTTGAGCGTGGACATAGGGGGTATGAGCTAGCCGCCGGGCGGGGAAAGGGAAGGGGATTTTTCGCGGTTGCGCGTCAGCACCCCGCCTTCGGAAACTCCTGCCGAATGAATCTCCATGTCCTGCCCGCCGGGCCGATCCAGACGAATGCCTACCTGCTCACCGATCCCGGCCGGGGCGAGGCAGTCCTGGTTGACGCCCCGGGCGGCATCTGGACGGAGGTCGCGCCGATCCTGGAGCGCGAGCGCTGCCGCCTCACAGAGCTTTGGCTGACCCACGGGCACTGGGACCACACCCAAGGCGCCGCGGAGGTCGTGCGCCGGGCCCATCCTCGGGTGCGGGCGCATGCCGACGACCGGGTCCTGTACGAGACCCCGGAGGTGATGAGCGCCTTCCTGATGCCGGGCCTGACCCTCGAGCCGGTGCACCCCGACGCGTGGGTGACGGCCGGGGCAACATTCCAAGCGCTCGGCACCACCGTTGAGGTGCGGCACGTGCCGGGTCACTGTCCGGGCAACGTGTTGTTCTACCTCCCGGCAGCCAAGGCGGCGTTTGTCGGGGATGCGCTCTTTGCCGGCTCGGTCGGTCGCACCGACTTCCCGGGTGGCAGCATGGCGGTGCTCGAAGAGTCGATCCGGGGCCAGATCTACACGCTGCCCGACGAAACTATCGTTTACCCGGGCCACGGGCCTGATACTACGGTGGGAGTCGAAAAGGAATCGAATCCCTATGTCAGTGGCTGAACACGAGACCTACATGCGGCGCGCCCTCGAAGTGGCTCGCCAGGCGTGGGGTGGCACGCACCCGAACCCGATGGTCGGGGCCCTGATCGTCGAGAACGGGCGGATCATGGCCGAGGGCGCGCACGCCCAGGACGGCGGTCCCCACGCGGAGCGCCTGGCGCTGCTGGCCTTGGGCCACCGGCCGCGGGAGGGCGCGACGATGTACGTGACCCTCGAGCCGTGCTGCACCGCGGGCCGAACCGGCGCCTGCACCGAGGCCATCATCGCCTCCGGCCTCAAGCGGGTGGTCATCGGGGCGAAGGACCCGAACCCGGACCACGCGGGCCGCGGCTTCGAGGTGCTGCGCGCCGCCGGCATCGAGGTCATCGAGGGCGTGCTCGCCGAGGAATGCACCGACCTCAACCTGATCTTCAACCACTGGATCGAGCATGAGACGCCGCTTGTGGCGGCGAAGGCCGCGGTGACCTTGGACGGCCGCATCGCGTGCCGCTCCGGGGACTCGCGCTGGATCACGGGCGAGGCCGCCCGCGCCGACGTGATGCGCTGGCGTCGGTTGTTCCCGTCGATCGCGGTCGGCGCCGGCACGGTGATGACCGACAACCCGCGTCTCACCGCCCGCCGGCCGGGCGAGGCCGAATGGTGTCCGTGGCGGTTCGTGTTCGACGGCCTGCTGCGGACGGTCGCGGATCGCGGCATGCCGGCGGTCTATACCGACGAATTTCGCGAGCGGACCATCGTGGTGACGACCCCGCACGGCGGCATGGGGTACGTGCGCAAGCTGCGCGAGCTCGGCGTGCAGGTGTGGATCCTGCCGTCGGCGACCCAGCGCGTGCCGATGGGCGAGTTCCGCAAGCGTTGCGCGCAGGAGAAGATCACGGGCGTCTACTTCGAGGGCGGTTCGCAGCTGGTGAGTCAGATCCTGCAGGACAAGCAGCTCGACTATCTCTTCGTGTATCGCGCGCCGGTCCTGCTCGCCGACGACCGGTCCAAGCCGATGCTGAGCGGGCTGCGGACCGAGAAACTCCTCAACGCGATCCGGCTGGGCGAAGTGCGCCACGAGGTCTTCGGGGACGACACCCTGACGCGCGGCCGGGTGACCTATCCGGCGCAGATGTTCATCGATGAGACTACATTTAGCCTCGGCTAACGCGCACAAGGCCGCCGAATTCAGTGCGCTGGCCGCCGGAGCCGGGCTGCCGTTCGAGGTTGTCTCCGCGCGCGAGGCGGGCGGGATGCCGCCCGTCGAGGAGGATACCGGTACATTTGCCGGCAACGCCGCCAAGAAGGCTCGGGCGCTGCGGGCAATGCTGCCGGCCGACTCGTGGGTGCTGGCCGACGACAGCGGCCTGTGCGTGGACGCGCTGGACGGGCATCCTGGCGTCGAGTCCGCTTATTACGCGGGACCCCAGGGCGACTCCGCGGCCAACCTGCGCAAGCTGGTCGAGGCGATGCGCGGCGTTCCCGCCGGGCGCCGGGGCGCGCACTTCGTCTGCGTGCTCGTGCTGATCGACCGGCGCGGGCGTGAGTGGGTGTTCGAGGGCCGGTGCGACGGCCACCTGCGCGACGATCCCGTGGGCGGCGCCGGTTTCGGTTACGATCCGCTATTTGTCCCGGACGGCCATGCCCAGACCTTCGCTGAGCTCGACGAACCGGCGAAGAACGCGATCAGCCACCGGGGCCGCGCCTGGGCCCGTCTGGTCGCCTGGTGGCGGGCTGGCGGAGCTGAAGGTTGAAGGAAGCCGGTTGAGAGCTGGCGGCGGCGACCGTCCCTTCAACCTTCAACCGACCGCTTTCAACTCCGGCCCCGCCGCCTCACGGCTGGAAAAGGAACCGACCGACGTCGAGCGTATCGAGGGCGGCGTTGCGGTCGTCGGTCCAGATCAGCTGCTGCTCGATGAGGGGCGTGTCCGCCAACGTGATGAGGCGCTTCACGCGGCCTTTGTCCTCTTCCGTGGGGAACCATCCGGTGATCTCCGCCATCTGCTCGGGCGCGGCGAGGATGATGTACTCGGTGTGGGTCGGATCCCAGTCCCGCGCCGTCAGCGACTCGGTGATGTCGGTGGCAACCAGGAGCGCGCCCTTGTTGATTGACCGGGCGGTCGCGGCAAGCACCGGGAAGAGGCGGGAATAGCGCGTCGAGGCGTGGATCAAAAGGACGCCGTGGCGGGCCTTGAGACGCTGGAAATAGTGGTTGAGCGCCTCGGCCGTCAGCAGGTGCGGCGGGACGCCGTCGCCGGTGAAGGCGTCGATGACGATGACGTCGTAGTCGGCGGAGGTCGACTCCAGGGCCCGGCGGCCGTCGCGCTCGACGAGGTTGATGCGGCCGGCGGCGTCGGCGACGTAGGTGAAGCGGGTCCGGGCGACCTGCAGGACCTTCGGGTCGATGTCCCAGAAGTCGTAGATATCTCCGGGGCGCGAGTAGGCGGCGAGGGTGCCGGCGCCGAGGCCAACCACGCCGACGCGCATGGCGGGACGGGTGGCCTGGAGCTTCTCCAGCGTGCGGCCGATGCCGGTGCTCTCGCTATAGTAGAGCGTGGGACGATGGCGGGCAGCGGCGTCGCTGATGAGCTGCGAGCCGTGGGTGGTCGTGTCGCTGGAGAGCACGACGCTCCGCGCGTCGGTCCGCACCATGATGTGCCCGTAGAGGTCGCGCGTATGGACCATCTTGGCCGTGGCCGGTACCTCCAAGCCAGCCTGCTGGAGCCCGAGGCCCATCACCGGCACGAGCACGACCATGCCGGTGACCACGACCGTGGCCGGGTCGCGCCGGCCATTCTGCCAGAGCAGGCCGGTGGTGAGGAGAGCGACGGAGGCCAGCTCGAACTCGATCGGACGCGCGAGCAGGTACGGGACGACGGTGCTCGAGACGAGGCCGCCCAGCACGCCACCGGCGGCGAGGACGAGATAGTAGCGCTCGAAGCGCTCCGCCGGCCGCGTGCTGTGCAGGAGGGCGTTGCCGAGGAAGCAGCCGCTGGCCGTGAGCGAGAGCAACCACCAGGCCGCGGTGGCGTTGACAGTCGCGGCGGTGAAACCCTTGGCGAGCATGAAGCCGGTGAGGCTGATCGCGAGCCACACGATCGTCGTGCCGGTCATCCACGGGCGCCAGCGGCCCGAGAACGCGACCATGAAGCTGAGGAGGTAGGCGCTGAAGGGCCCGACCCAGGCGAGCGGCGTGGAGCCGAGCTCGGCGGCAAGGTGATAGGTCGCGCCCAGCATCGAGACGCAGGTGAGGGCGCTCAGCCACAGCCAGAGCGTCGTGCGCCCGAACTCGAGCGGTTCGGCCTCAGCCTTCGCGGCCAGACCGGTGGCGTCGCCGGTGAGCCGGCGGAGCAGGTAACCCGCGCCCACGAGCAGGCCGGCGACCACGACGAGCAGGACATGCCAGATTGTCGTCTGCTCGCTCAGCGGCAGGTTGGGCTCGAACGCGAACGGGTAGAGCAGGACCGCGGCGAGGCTGCCGGTGTTGGAGATCGCGTAGAGGTAGTAGGGCACGTCCTCGCCCCGGCGGCGGAGCCAGCCGTGCAGGAGTGGCGAGGTGCTGAAGAGCAGCAGCATCGCCGGCAGGGTCGTGTAGCTCAGCCGCCACACCACGCGCAGGATGCTCGCGGTGGCGTCGGCCTGGTCGGACGGGAGCTGGAACGTCACCACGGCGACGATGGCCAGGATGGTGGTCGCCAGGACCTGCTGCCGGAACGGCCGGCGGACGAGCCAGGCGGCCCAGCTGTAGCCGAGCAGCAGCGCGAGCTGGAAGTACACCATGCAACCGAGCCACGTGGCCGCAGTGCCGCCGTAGATCGGCAGCAGCCGCTTGCCCATCAGGGGCTGGATGACGAAGGACAGGAAGGCGGCGAGGGGGACGGCGCCGATGACCAGGGCCGAGAGGACCTGGTCCATGACCGGGGAGGAGGAGCGACGGGGTTCGTTCATGGAAAGGAATTAGCCGCGCACGAGGGCGGCGAGAGAGCGGAGCGGGGCGGCGCCGATGGCCGGGTAGGCTTCACATGGCGTCCAGCAGTTCGGGCAGCGGCCCTCGGCGACCGCCTGGCGGGTGCCGTCGCGCCGGGCCTTCTCGATCAGGGGCATCAGCGCGTAACCGGTGGTGCGGACGTTGCCCAGCGGGTGGTCCCAGATCGTGCACGGATAGACGGCGCCCTTCTCGGAAAGGTAGGCTGTCGAGAGCAGGGCGGAGCACGGGATGGCGGTGCGGCCGGTGTCGAGGTACCGCAGCGCCTCGGAGCGGTAGATTCGTTCCACCACGCGCATGCCGCTCACGGCGCCCTTCGGCTTGGAGGCCGCCAGCTGGAGCGCGGCCGCCACCTCGGCGCGGTGGGCCGGGCCGCCAAAGCCGCTCGAGTCGGCCGCGGCGGCGTTGCCGTAGTAGTGCTGGGACAGGTGCGGGATGTTGAGATGGAACGTGCCCCAATCGATCGCGGGCTCGCCGCGGTCGGCGAGGGCGGAGTTGATCGCCGCAAACGTCTGCTCGACGAGCTCGGAGGTCGTGAGGCCGCAGGAGCCCTTGTGGCCGTGCAGCGTCATGCCGACAAACACCTGGCCGGCGGGCAGCACGCGCCGCAGCGCCGCGAAGGTGTCGACCGCGTGGGCGAAGTCGTTGCGGATGCCGCGCAGGCGGTCGTTCAGCTCAGGCGGACCGTCGATCGAGACCGTGACGACGAGCTTGGCCCGCACGGTTGCCTTCAGCTCCTGCGCCACCGCCGTGATGCGCTTGGTGGCGATGCCGTTGGTGGGAAAATGGACGAGCAGCAGGTCCGGGCAGGCCCGGGCGAAGGCTTGGACGACCTGCACGAAATCCGGCCGGTCGGTCGGCTCGCCGCCGGTGAAATCGATCCACTGGAGGAACGGATTGGCCGCGGCCACCTGTCCGACTTCCTCGAGGGTGAGCTCGCCGTCGAGTCCGCCCGGGGTGTCCTTGACCTTCCAGATGTCGCAGTAGACGCAGCGGGAGTGGCAGCGCTTGGTCACGACGAAGACCAGCTTCGTCGGCCGGATGTCCACGCCGGCGGCCGCCGCGGCGGTGCGGAGGCCCAGGCGGGTCCAGGAGTAAACGCGCACGCTCATCGGCCGGCAGGAGTCGGGTGGGCGACCCGTTCGCGGGCGGCGTTCAGCAGCACGTCGAGGTCGGAGTCCGGCCGCTGGACCGGGGCCTTGCCGCCGAAGTGGGCATAGGCGGCGGGCGTGTCGACGCGGTACACGCCCATTTTGAAGGCTTGGCTCTGGGCGCGGCGGATCTCGGTCGCACCGCTCTCGGCCAGCAGCTGGGCCACGGCCGCGGCGGCACCGGGCTCGGCATTCTGCCAGAAGCCCCAGTGGATGTAGATGCCGCCGGGGTACTGGTTGGCCAGTTCCGCGAGATTCGTCCGGATCATCATGTCGACGATGTAGAACTGGGACGAGTTCACGCCGCGGAGCATCCACAAGCAGGGGTCGGACGACAGGACCAAGGAGCCCTGCGGCAGGACGCGGGCGACGTCAGCGACAAAGCTCACGTCATCCACGGCCTCGATCGCCTCGCGGCTTAGCGTCGGCACGTAGTGGTAACCCGCGACCCAGTTCACGAGCGCGCACGCGACGGCGCCGTAGCGCAGCAGCGGGGCCTTGGCCAGGACGGCGAACAGGCTGGCGGCACCGATGCCCATGAAGACGGCGACCGGCGCGCACGAGATAACGCCATAGCGCGAGCTCGCGCCGTAGAAGTAACCGCCGGCGTAGAACAGGATGAAGATGCCCCACGACATGGCGAACCACGCGCCCAGCGCCACGAGCGCGGTGCGGTTGCGGGCCAGCAGCCAGCCGAGGCCCGCCACGGCGAGGACCGTGCCGACGACCGGGAACCACTGCGAATTGTAGAAGTAGCCGCCGTTGCTGTGGAGATTCTTGCCGATGAAATCGAAGGCGAAGCGCCGGCCGTCCCGCGCGCCCCAGTCCTCGGTCCGCACGGCCCAGAGATGCAGCAGGTTGGGCGCGACGAGCGCGGCCGAGAGCACGAGCCCGCCCCACGCCGCGAGGTCCTCGATGAAGCGGTCGTCCGTCGACCACAGGACCGCCGCCACGAGCGGGAACGCCAGCAGCGACTCGGGCCGGAAATACGCGGCAAAGGCCGTGGCGCCAGCCAGCAGGAGGGCGCTCGACGGCAGGCCCTGCGCCGTCTCGCGGTTGCGCAGACGCGCGTGGATGCAGGCGGCGAGAAAAGCGAGCACGGTGGTGGCGGCGGCGGCGGGCTCGACGGCGACGGTGTGGCCCCACCACGGAACAAGCGGCGTGAAGATAAAGAGCACGGCGGCCACGACGCCGGCGCCCACGGGCAGGCTCCACGGCACCAGCGCCAGAGCCAGGTAGATGCCCGCCGCGGTCAGGCCGACGAGCATACGGTTGCAGTGGTGCGCTACGTCCTCGGAGACTCCGGCGACGCGGAAGGCCCACGAGAGCAGGTACGGGTGGCCGTTTGGCTGCTTGTTGGTCCAGGGACTGTAATTCTCGTACTGCCCGTATTCGACCCGGGCGTAATTCGCGCCCTCGGCCCGGCCGGAGTAGGCGATCGACTGCGCGATCTGCATGTACAGGTGCTCGTCGAACAGGATGCGTGTCGTTTTCGGCGCGAGGCCGCAGCCGAGATAGCCGAGCACCGCGAGGGCCAGGGCCGTCAGGGCCCGGCGGCGGCCGAGGATTTGGTACAGCGCCCCGGCCAGCGTCGCGAACCCGGTGAGGATCGCCACCGCGCAGCCATGCATGCCCCACATGGTGGACTCGGGCACTACGCCCAGCTGACCGGCGGGCGTCAGGCCCGTGACGATGCGGGCGGCCCAGAAACCGGTTACGCCCAACACGAGCACCGTGAAGGCGACCCAGAGCTTGAGGGGCCAGGTGAAGCGGGGTGACATGACTACGGAGATGCGGTTCGCGGGGCTTTCGTCAACAGGGCCGAGCCCAGGGCGAGGTGCTGGACCCCGCTGTCGACCCACGCCTCGATGATGCCAGGGACGTCGTCGGACATCGGCTTGCCGTGCATGTTGAGGCTGGTGTTGATCACGGCTCCCGTGCCGGTGAGCTGCCGGACCCGCTCCAGCATGCGAAACCACGGCTCCGCGGTGTTTTCCGGCACCATCTGCGGCCGGCAGGAACCGTCGGGCCCGATCGCACCCGCAAGCGCCGCGCGGCCCTGCTCAGTGGTCATGAAGCCCATCGTCATGTGGAGATTGGTGTCCCGTTCGCCGCGATAGTCGGCCAGCAGCGCCGGCGCCTCCGAGAGCAGCATGGTCGGGCAGAACGGCTGGAACCAGACCCGGCGCTTCAGGCGGAGATTCAGGTCGTCGCGGGCGGCGATGCTGTTGGCCCGGGCCACGATGCTGCGCGCGCCGAGTGCGCGGGCGCCCAGCTCCATCCGGCCCTGCGCCCACATCACGACGGCGCCGTCCGCCACCAGCTCGCCGACGGCCCGGGCGATGTCCGACGGGCGGGAGACCACCGCGCCGCGCTCGCGGGCAATCCGCTCGGCGTCGCGCCCGAGGTCGCCGCGGTCCGTGCCGAGCCGGAAGTCGGTGAACGGCTCCGGCCGGTGCCCGGTGACCTTGCGCCAGACCGAGAGGGCCGAGCCGAGCGCGAGGCCGCCGTCACCCATCGCGGGGCAGACCGCGAGCCGGCCGACGCCGGGCAGGGCGCGGATGAGGCGGTTCACCTTGATGTTCGAGGCCACGCCGCCGGCGTAAGCGAAGTCGCGTTGGCCGGTGGCGGCGGCCAGCCGCGCGAAGAACTCTGGGACGAGTTGCTCCAGCGTCTGCTGGGCCATGCGCGCAACCTGCTCGCGCGGCGTGCACCAGACGATGCGCCCGACCTCGCGTCCCATGGCCGCGGGGGAAATCGTGCAGCGGAGGCGCGGCAGGCCGCGTTCGTCGGGCGTCAGCGTGAACCACTGTAGGAAGGGATTCGTCTCGTTCGGGATCTGCGCGGCGAACGACGCCAGGGCCATGACCTTGCCCTCGTCCTCGAGCGGCCGCATCTGTAGCTCGTTCGTCACGTGCTCGAAGAACAGGCCGAGTGAGGCCGAGCCGGGGATGGAGATGAGCTTGCGCAGCGAGGAGTCCGCCTGGGACCACTCCCACACCGAGCCGGACTCGCCGTCGCCGATGCCGTCGAGCGTGACGACGAGGGCATCGTTCTGCCAGGTGGGCCAGTAGACCGCCGAGGCCGCATGCGCCTCGTGATGGTCGACCAGGTAGACATCGTCCACGGGACAGGCCAGTGCCCGGGCGAACGAGCGCCGCGCCCAGGCGCGGAGCAGGCCGTGGGTCGGCCACTGCGTCAGGCGGTACTTCGCCCCCTGCGTCAGGCCGTGCATCATCCCCGGCGGCTCCAGTCGGCGCCGCAGGCGGTAATAGTTTTCCTTCATCCACGGGAAGACGCGGGTGAGAGTCTTGGCCGGATCGGAGGTGCAGGGCGCCCAAGCGATGCGCCGGGAGCCGGCTGCCTCGCGCATGGCGGCGAGGGCGCGGACCGGCAGGCCGACGTCGAGCTTGCGGCCCGACAGTCGCTCCTCGTTCAGCGCGAGCACGACGCGGCCCTCCACCACGAGCGCGGCGCCGGCATCATGGCCGTCCCAGACCCCGATCACTGCATCATGGCGCGACGTCATAGGCTGAGGGTTCGCCGGCGCCGGCAAAGACCGCGGACGAGATACCAGCCGTACGCCAGCCAGATGGACGGGCGGGCGAGGGAGATCTTCGAGTAGCCGGCGGCCCGGCGGCGCTCGTGGGTTGGCACCTCGGCGATGCGGAGGCCGGCGGCCAGGGTGGCCGCGATCAGCTCCATCTCGATCGTGGTGTGGCGGGAGGTGAGGGACAGGCCGCGGAACACCGCGGTGCGGATCGCGCGGAAGCCGTTCTGCGAGTCGGAGAGCCGCGTGCCGAACCGGGCGTTGAAGAGGTAGGTGATGAACGCCGAGCCGGCGAGGCGCAGGAACTCGTCGCCGCCGCCGTGGAGCTCGTCCGAGCCGCCGAGGAGGCGGGAGCCCGTGACGTGATCGGCGGTCCCGGCCTTGATGGGCGCCACGAGCAGCGGGATGTCGATCGGGTCATGGGACCCGTCGGCGTCGACGAACACGCAGACCGGCGTCTCCACCTGCGCCACGGCGAAGCGCAGGGCGGCACCCTTGCCGAGGCCCTCATCGCGCAGCACCCGCGCGCCGGCGGCCGCGGCGACCTCGGCGGTGCGGTCGGACGACCCGCCTTCCACGACGATCACGTTCCCGACGTACTTCAGGCATTCGCTCACGACAAGGCCGACGGTCGCCTCCTCGTTGCGGGCCGGGACGATTGCGGTGACCGTCGGGTCGGGCTGCTCCTCGGCGCAGAGGAATTGGTCGCCGCCGACCTTGCCCTGCCGCAGCAGGCGGCGGGCGCGGCGGATCACGAACAGCCGCTCGCTGTCGCCGAATTGGATGATGTCATTGGATTCGTCCATCGCCGGAGGCGGGGGCAGCGGGCGACACCACCGTGGGCTGGTCCGGGAAGGGACCGGCGGGGCATCGCACGGCTGGCGGCCGGTCACCAGATGAAATAGTTGCCGCGCGAGAAGGACGTGGTCGTCGGCGAGCCGGCGGGCGGCTGCGAGAGCAGGGCGCGGTTGAACTGAATGTCGCGCTTGATCGGCGGCATGTACACGTCGTCGGCGACGCCCGGCTGCTTGAAGCCCGCGACGTAGTTCTTCGACTGGAAGAGCCGGCCGACCGAACCGTGCATCAGGACGTTGATGCCGTTGGTCCGCATGTCCTCGAGATAGCGCACCAGGTTCTGCGCGCCGCCGCTGGGGGTCGTGGAATTGGCGGGCACGTTGCCGGTCAGGATGCCGGCCTCGATGGTGAGCTTCTTGGTGCCGTCCGCGGCCACGGGCGCGTCGCCCAGGCGGGTGCCGTTGAGCACGCCGGCAGTGAACATCGAGGCGCCCGCATCCGCGTCGTTCCAGTTGTAGGACAGCAGGGTCACCGCGTCACCCATGAGCATCGCGGGATTGATTGTGCCGTCGGCGCGGGGCGTCGTGTTGTAGTTGCCCTTGACGTAAAGACCGCCGTTCGTCGCGACCGAAAAGCCGGTGTTGTAGATCGTCTCGGGCGTCGTCTCGGCATTCACCAGGCGGACCGCGCCCGGGTTGGTCACCGTGGCGGACTTCACGTTCACGTAGAGCACGCCGTTGAAATCGGTGTAGTTGGCCGCGAGGAGCGTCTTCAGCGTGCTCACGTCAATCGTGGTCATCGCGACGTCCTTGCCTTCGCGCATGTCGCGGATGGAGGTGCCGATGCCGGTGACCGCCGTCGCATAGGTGGAGGTCACATCGACCGACGTGTGGGAGACCGGGTCGACCTTGGTGATCGTCACCGTGTTGTTCGTGTTCACGGTCACCAGCAGGCCGGCGCGGTTGTAGATGCGCTGCGAGCTGATGGTCGGGTCGTCGCCCTTGGTCGAATCGTAGGTGCTGGGCGTCTCGTTGGGATTGGCCGTGCCCGGCGGCGGCGCGATGATGGACCGGTAGACGTCGTTCTCCGTCGGGAAGAGGTCGGGCCGGCGGCTGACGAGCTCGGTGGCGTCGACGCCGCCCTGGAGGTTTTCCGACTCCGTCAGGGTCTCGACCTGCGACAACTGCGAGGTGGTGAACACCGGGGCCGACATGGACGCGCCGACCGGGGTGCCGGGCTTGCGGTAGACTGTGTTCCCGAGTGAGTCCTGGTTGAACACGCCGGGCGGCAGGTAGCGGACCTTCTGGGTGAGCGTCAGGGTGCCGGTCGTCGTCGAGCCCATGAAGATGCTGCCGTTGGCCGAGACGTCGCCCTCAATGCGCATGGCGGCGCCGGGCGCAAGCTCGAGGTCGCCCTCGTAGAACACCGAGTACTGGAAGATCGGGGTGTTGAAGGTGGAGAAACGCCGGCCCAGGCGGACCGAGACGGTGTTGCGGAACGGGCTACTCGCCGGCGGCGTGACCTCGATCCGGACGGTGATGCTGGTGACAGTACCCTGTTTGGTGGTGCCGGGCACCACGCCAAAGAAGCGGTCGAGCGCGCTGTTGTAGTAGGCCGAGCGCTTCACGGTCCAGGCCGGGTTCGGCGCGCGGTAGGCCGCAAGGAACGGGCTGCGCGCCGTGGTCGGGGTCTCCGCCACGTCCACGAGACCCATGGCATTGAGCGCCGACGGGGTGTTGGTCGGCGGCGTCGCCAGCAGGATCTGGGTCATGAACTGATAGTACAGCGCCTCCATCTCGCTGTCCGCGACCGCCCGCGCCTGGGCCCGCAGTTCATTGCGGATCGACAGGCGGTAGGACGTGGCGGTCAGGCTGAGGATGGCCGAAGCGCCGACGGACAGGATGATCAGGAAGGAGAGGGTGGCGATGAGGACGCCGCCCTTCTGGGACTTGAGGTTCATGGCGGACACGCGCGGGCGTGGGACCTGGCTCTAGCCGTCGAACAGGATGCTGGTCGTGGTCGAGGTCGTCGACTTGGACGTGCTGGTCGTGCTCGTGCTGGTGGACGTCGACGTCGAGGTCGTGCTCGTCGTCGTCGTCGTCTTCGTGGACGTGGAGGTCGACGTCGAGGTCGAGGTGGTCGACTTCGTGGTCGAAGTGGTCGAGGTCGACGTCGAGGAGGTGGAGGTCGACGTCGTGGACTTGGTCGAAGTGGTGGTCGTCGACGTGGTCGAGGTGGTCGTGGTGGTCGACTTCGTGGAGGTCGAGGTCGAGGTCGACGTGGTCGTCGTCTTCGTCGAGGTCGACGTGGACGTGCTGGTGGTCGAGGTGGACGTGGTCGACTTGCTGGTCGTGGACGTCGTCGAGGTGGAGGTCGACGTGGTGGACTTCGTGGACGTCGAGGTCGTGGAGGTCGTCGACGTGCTCGTCGAGGTGGTCGAGGTGGTCGTCGTCTTGGTCGACGTCGAGGTACTGGTCGAAGTCGTCGTCGTCTTGGTAGTCGTCGTGGACTTCGTGCTCGTGCTGGTGGAGGTGGACGTCGTGGTCTTGGTCGACGTCGAGGTGGACGTCGACGTCGTGGAGGTGGACGTCGAGGTGGACGTGGAAGTCGAAGTGGACGTCGAAGTGCTGGTCGACGTGGTCGTCGTGGTCGAAGTGGACGAGGTGGTCGACGTCGACGTTGTGGACGTCGAGCTGGACGACGCCATCACCGACGCCGCAGGCATCGGGCTGCCGGACCGCGGCATGATCAGGCCTTCAGTGTGATTGGAGAGATAGTAGGCGGAATTGCCGCCCAGGGAGTTCGCGGTCGTCGGCACCGCATAGGTGAATTGCCAGCCGACGGCCGGCTCCGTGGCGAGGACGTCGTCCGGGATCTTGATGAAGGGGTACTGCGCGGCCGGGGCGAGATTGCTCGAGATGATCTCGTAAGTCTCGGTGTCGCCGGTCCCCGGCGGGCTGGTGCGGGCCGTGGTCTGGTACCAGCGCAGCTCATAGAGGCCGGAGTATTTCGCCGAGGGCATCACCTGGAACGCCCGCTGGCGTTGGATGGAGACGCGCGCGCCGTCGGTGCCGCCGGCGACGTCGCTCACGGCGCCCAGCGTGTAGGAGGCGATCGTGCCGTGCAGCGTGAGGGTCACGTCGCGCAGGGCGGGACGGGAACCCGGAGGACTGGAGTCATCCACGGCGTCGATCAGCGCGCCGCTGCCCAAGTCGGGCGTGTCGCACATAAAGAAGTCGCCGGCGGCCGCCTCGAAGTCGGGCGGGCAGGTCAGGACGATGGAGGTCGAGGCGCTTGAGGTGTTGTTCTTCACCTTGGCGATCAGGCCGACCACGACGCGGTAGGTCAGGCGGGAGTAGCGGTTGGGCGTGCCGCCGCTGGCGCCGCTGTATTTCGGGCCGACCAGCTTGGTGGTGTCGATCGGCACCGCGTCAGCGACCGCGATCGAGATTTCCTTGGTGAGGCGTTCCTGGAACTTCCGGGTCTCGGTCGCCGCCTCGTCCGCCTTCCGGTTCTTCTCGATGATCTTCGCCGACATCACGACGATCATCGCAATCGCGCCGAGCACGATCACCGCGACCGCGAGCGAGGCGAGGATCTCGACCAGCGTGAAGGCGCGCTTGCCCTGGGTGCCCGGTCGGGCGGGACGATGGCGGGTCGGGAAGATCATCGATAGGAGCGGGCCACGACGATCGACTGCGACATCGGGCGGTTCTTGATCGTGTAGGTGACCGTGAATGTCGCCTGGAGAATGTAGCCCGCGGCCGTGTACGTCGGCGAGCCGCTGACCAGCGAGCCGTCCGAAGCGTTCACCGGCTGGACCTGCCGGAAGACCCGGGCGCGAATGCCGCTGCTCGCGGTGTCACCCAGGATGATCGGGAGCCCCGCGGTGTCGGAGGTGTCGGTGAGATTGGAAACGGTTGTGTTGCTCGCGTCGGTCCACGACAGGCCGAAGCTCGTCGGCGTCGTCGCCGTCTGGAAGAGGAACCCGAGCGAACCGTCGGACTGAGTCGTCCGCAGGCGCTGGAACTGGTCCGCGTACGACATCAGCACCGCGCGCGCGTTGTCGCGGTGGCGGCAGAGCTTCACGAGTTCGTACGACTTCACCAGCATCATGTAGACACCGAGCATCCCGAGCGCAAAGACCGCCGTCGCGATCATCGCCTCGACGAGAGTCAGGCCGCGGCGGCCCGTCATGCGCCGCTGTCCATCACGCGCTGCCGCCACGACGCCAGTACCCGGCAGGGCAAGCCGGTCAGCAGTGGTTGGGAGGGCTGGACGCATTAGTCGCGGAAGATGTGAATCAGTTGCAGAGGTGGCGAACCAAAAACAACGGTTCAGGCATCCTATCGGGATTTTTACAGACTCCTCCGCGCGACCCGGAAATCACGGGATTCACGTTGCTTGGAGCTGGCTCGAACCATGGCCCTGATCATAGCGGATGCGGGTCCCCGTGACTAGAGGCGTACGCAAGGGTTTTGGTCCCTAGCGCACTAGGGTCGTTCGGCCCTAGCGGGGACCGGACGGGGCGCCGCCGGAGCGGTTTTCCCGGGCGTAAAGGGCCGCGGCCTGGGAGCGACGGGAGACGTGGAGCTTCTCGAAGATATTGCTGAGGTAGTTCTTCACCGTTTTCTCCGCGAGGCCGAGCGCTTGGCCGACTTCCTTGTTGGTCCGGCCCTCCGCGATCAGCGCGAGCACGCGCTGCTCCTGGCCCGACAGGATGCGGAGCACGCTCTGCGTCGCACTCGATCCGTCGCGCACGAGCTGCAGCACCCGCGCCGTCACCGCCGGGTCGAGGATGGACTTGCCGGCCGCGACATCGTGTACCGCCTGGATCAGCCCGCGGCGGTCGACCTCCTTCAATAGGTAACCGTGGGCGCCGGCCCGGATCGCCTCGTCAACGAGCGTGCTGTCCACAACCGAGGTCAGGATCAGGACCCGCGTGTCTGGCAGTTCCTGAAGCACCTTGCGGCAGGCGTCGAAGCCGGTGCCGTCGGGCAGTCGGATGTCGAGCAGGACGACCGCGGGACGAAGCCGGAGGCAAACCTCCACCGCGCTCGCGACCGTCCCGGCCTCGCCGATGATGCGCAGGTCCGATTCCGCCGCCAGCAACGCGCGGAGTCCCATGCGGACGACCTCGCTGTCGTCGACCAGCACCAGGGTGAGGGAAGGGGAAGCACTCATGCGACGTGACCGAAGGTGAGGATGACGCGGGTGCCGGTGCCGGGCGAGCTTTCAACCCGCGCGGTTCCCCCGAGACGGGCAGCCCGCGCCTGGAGGTTGCGCAGTCCCAGGCCGTCGGCCCGCGCGCGTCCGGGGTCAAAGCCGGCGCCGTTGTCCTGGACGAGCACGCAGACCTCGCGGTCGACGCGGTGCAGGCGCACAGTCACGAGGGACGCCCCGCCGTGCCGCAGCGCATTGCTGACGGCCTCCCGCACGACCTGCAGCGCCTCGCCGGACTGGTCGGGGTTCAACGCGCCGGCCGCCTCGGCGTCGATGCGCAGGTCCAGCTGGGCCGGACGATCGCCGCGCAGTTCGGCAAAGGCCGCCTCGATCGCCTGCCCGAACTCGGCGCGACGGACCTCCGCGGGCGCGAGCCCGGTGATGAACGCCCGCACGTCGCGGATCGTGGAGTTGAGATGGGAGACGCACTGCGCGAGCCGGCGGTCGGCCTCGGCCGGGTCCGTGGCTACCAGGGTGCGGGCCGACTCGATGGTGAGGCCGGCGGCGTAGAGCGACTGGATCAGGCTGTCATGCAGGTCATGCCCCAGTCGCACGCGGCCCTCGATCGCCTGATTGAGGAGGGTCTGCTTCAGCACCGCGTCCTCCTCGGCGAGGCGCCGCTCGTCGCGCTCGCGGCTGAGCGCCTCGTGTTGCGCGGTGGAGGTGGCGGCGAGCTGGGCGAGGCTGTGCAGCTCCTTGCGCGCCTCGGCGACCGACTCGGGCGAGGGCCCCTTGGCGCGGCCGAAGAGCAGGCCCGCCGCGACCCCCGTGGCGAGCAGCACGAAGCCGAGGAAGAGCAGGCCGACCGTGACCCACTGGTGCAGCACGAGCAGCCGCATCAGGGGCGACGGCGTGAACGCGACGCGGGCGGTCACCTGGCGTCCGACCGGGTCGGGCAGCGGGTGGTCGAAGTAGAGCAGGCTCGTGCTGGCCGGAGGCGCCGGGTGGTCGGCATCGTGCAGCGACACGCGCGCGCCGCACATGGCGCCGAGCTGGTCGAGGTTCACGTCGGACCAGCGGGTGACATTCGGGGCCAGCGCGGTGACGATCGCGGCGAACTGCGCGCGCTTGGCGTCGATGGCCTCGCCGCGCAGGCGCGAGCCCTGCTGCCGGAGCCAGGCTTGGGCGCCGACGGCCGCGGCGAGGAACAGGAACAGGATCAGCACGGAGAGACCGATCAGTCGGGTGAGCGAGGGCATGGTCGCGGCGGCGGGCGAGGGCACCCTGCGGGCCGGTGCCGCGCGCGTCAAAGCTTTGTGCGGCGCGGGGCCGGCCGCCGTAAAGATTTCGACTTTTCCGCTGGGACGGGTTTGGGTGACCGGCTCCCGCATGAAGCGCTTCTACATCACCACCGCCATCGACTACGTGAACGGTTCGCCGCACCTGGGCCATGCCTACGAGAAGGTGCTGACGGACGTCATTGCCCGGTTCCGGCGGCAGATGGGTGACCAGGTCCATTTCCTCACGGGCGTCGACGAGCACGGGCAGAAGGTCCAGCAGAGCGCCCGCGCGCGCGGGATCCCGCCGCAGCAGTTCACCGACGAGGTCAGCGGCGAGTTCCGGGCGCTGCTGCCGCGCCTGAACGTGGCGAACGACGACTTCATCCGCACCACCGAGGAGCGGCACAAGGTCGTCGTCCGCCAGGTGCTCCAGCAGTTGTTCGACAAGGGCGAGATCTACAAGGCGGAGTACCGCGGCTTCTACAGCGCCCGGCAGGAGCAGTTCCTCCAGGACAAGGACCGCAATCCCGACGGCTCCTGGCCCGAGATTTACGGCGAGGTGACCGAGATCACCGAGTCCAACTACTTCTTCAAGCTGCGCCAGTACCAGGACTGGCTGGTCGGCTTCCTCGCGCAGCACGAGGACTTCATCTTCCCGCGCTTCCGCCAGAAGCAGGTGCTCGAGTTCCTCAAGGAGCCGCTCAACGACCTCTGCATCTCGCGGCCGCGCGAGCGCCTCGAGTGGGGCATCCCGCTGCCGTTCGATGCGAACTACGTGACGTACGTCTGGTTCGACGCGCTGCTGAACTACTACTCCGCAGTCGCCGACCGGCCCGGCACGTGGCCGGCCACCTGGCACGTCATCGGCAAGGACATCCTCGTGCCGCCGCACGCGGTGTACTGGCCCATCATGCTCCACGCGGCCGGCCTGCCGCTCCCGGGCGGCATCATCGCCCACGGCTGGTGGCTGCAGTCGGGCGCCAAGATGTCCAAGAGCCTCGGCAACGCGATCAACCCGCTCGACCTCGTCACCGAGTTCGGCGCGGACGCCTTCCGTTATTTCGTCATCCGCGAGATGAACGTCGGCCAGGACAGTGACTTCACCCGCGAGCAGTTCCTCGTGCGCTACAACAGCGAGCTTGCGAACAACCTGGGCAACCTGGTCAACCGCACGCTCAACATGACCACGCGCTTCGCCGGCGGGACCGTCCCGGCCCCGGGCCCGGCGGAGGACGCCGAGCAGGAGCTGCAGGCGCTCTGGCAGCGCACGCGCGACGAGTTCATCCCGCTGTGCGAGGGCTTCCAGTTCCACACGGCGCTGGAGCGCGCCATGACGTTCATCACCGCCACGAACGCCTACATCGAACGGCGCGCGCCGTGGAAGCTCGGCAAATCCGCCGAGCCCCAGGACCAGGCGCGCTTGCGCACGGCCCTCGCGACGATGGCCGAGGCGCTACGGCTCGGCACGGCGCTGGTGTCCGCGGTCATGCCATCCGCCGCCGCCAAGATCAACGGCGTGCTCGGCCACACCCCGGGCGCCGCCTGGCGCGACGAGCTGGCGTGGGGCACCGGCCTGACCGGCCGGAAGGTGGCGGAGGCCCTCGTGCTGTTCCCGCGGCCGCAGCCGGCCGACAAGGCGCCGGCGAAGTCGTGACGATCCTGCCGCTGCATCCCGCGAACAATGCGTCGCCCGCGGCGCTGCGCTCCTTCCTGGCGCAGTGCCACGCGGCGGCCGTCCGCGCCGGCCGGCCGAAGCTGGTCAGCATCTCCCTCGCCGTCGACGCGCTCGACCCGCTGGCCGTGCTCGAGTCGATCTTCGAGCCGGGCGAACCGCATTTCTACGCGGAGCGCCCCAACCTCGAGACCGCGATCTCGGGAGCCGAGGTGGCCGTGGCCCACGCCGCGCACGGCGCGGACCGCTTCGCCGTCACCGAGCGGTTCGTGGCCGAGACGCTCGAGCACACGATCGCCGTCGGCGACGTCGAGGCGCCGTTCGGCGGGCCGCACTTCTTTGCGGCGTTCGCCTTTGGCGCGGAGGTCGAGGCCGGCGAGCCGTTTCCCGCCGCGCAGGTCTTCGTGCCGCGCTGGCAGGTCGCCCGGGCCGGGGCGACGACGACCGCGGTGGCCAACCTGCTCGTGGGCGCTGACGCCCCCGTCGACGCGCTGGCCGAGCGGGTGTGGCGGGCGCACGCGAAGTTCTCCGGTTTCCGCTACGGCGAAGCGGCGGCCGCCGATGAGGCCGCGGTGACGCAGTTCACCACCCATGAGACTGGCGACTACCGCGCGGCGGTGACGCGCGCCCTGGAGCGGATCGGCGCGGGCGAGTTTGAGAAGATCGTCCTGGCCCGGGCAATCGACCTGCGCACCGGACGCCCGCTGCACCCGCTGCGGGTGCTGAACGGCCTGCGGCAGCGTTTTCCGGAGTGCTATGCGTTCTCCCTCGCGAATGGCCGCGGCCAGAGCTTTATCGGCGCCAGTCCCGAGCGCCTCGTGCGCGTCAGCAAGGGCGTGCTCGAGACCGAGGCGCTGGCGGGATCGATTCGCCGGGGCGGCGGCGCGAGCGAGGATGCCGCCCTCGGCTCCGCGCTTCTCCGGAGCGAGAAGGACCTTCGCGAGCAGCGGCTCGTACTTGAGACCATCGCAGGACGCCTCGGCCAGCTCGGCGTGACGGTGGAGCATCCGCCGCAGCCGGGGCTGCGGAAGCTGGCAAACGTGCAGCATCTGCACACGCCGATCCGCGCCGTGCTCAGCGATCGCGTCAGCCTGCTGCGGGCGCTCGAGTGGCTGCACCCGACGCCGGCCGTGGGCGGGACGCCGGTCGCGGCGGCGGTGGCGCGCATCCGGGAGCTGGAGGGATTTCCGCGCGGCCTTTATGCCGGCGCGATCGGCTGGATGAACGCCCGCGGCGGCGGGGAGTTTTTCGTCGGCATCCGCTCGGCGCTGGTGGACGGCGCGACGGCCCGCGTCTACGCCGGCGCCGGGATCGTGGCCGGTTCGAATCCCGACAAGGAGTTCGCCGAAACCGACCTCAAGTTCCGCGCGATGCTGGATGCGCTGCGGGATTGAGAGCCGACCGCAGGGTTGAGTGATCAGGCGGCGGCGCGGGTTCGGAGGATCTCCAGATAGTGGGCGAGGAGGACGGAATCCTCGGAGCGCAGCCACACCGCACAAAGCTCCACCTCGGGACAGTCGGTGCGCACGGCGGAGACCAGCGGGTGGTTCTGTGGGCAGACAAAGTCGGGCAGCAGCGTGAGCCCGAAACCGGAGCCAACCACCGCGAACAGCGACTCGAGCGAGGAGGCCTCCTGCGGGCCGAAGCTGGGACCGAAGCCAGCCTGACGGCAAAGCTTCATCAGGTGGGCGTGATGCTCGCGGGCGCCGGCGCCGGTGATCCGGATAAAGGCCTCGTCTCGGAGCTCCGACAAGCGGACGGTGCGGCGGCGCGCCAACGGGTGGGTCCGGGCCACGACGAGGTTTATGCCCGTGCGGAGGATCGGCAGCGTCGCGAGGTCGCCCCGAGCCGGGATCGACGCGCGCGGCTGGAAACAGAGATGGGCCCGGCCGGAGCGGACCGTGGCCAGCTGCTGCGAGAGTGGCCCGTCGACGAGCTCGACGTCGACCCCGGGATAGAGCCGGCGGAACTCCGCAACGGTTTCGGGAATGAGATGGATCGAGAGCCGCCAGTCGTTGCTGATCCGCAGACGGCCGCCGATGCCGCGGCTCGTCTCGCGCACCGAGGCGACGGCGACGTCGACCTGGGCGAGCACCTTGCACGCATGGGCGTAGAACGTGCGGCCCGGGTCGGTGAGCTGGACGTGCACGCGATTCCGGTCGAGCAGCCGGACCCCGAGCTCGTCCTCGAGATTGCGCACCTGTCGGCTGAGCGCGGGCTGGGCGACCCGCAGCGACTCCGCCGCGCGGCTGAAATTGAGGAGTTCGGCGACGGCCTTGAAATACCGCAGATGGCGCAACTCCATGCTACCTTGGTATCCCTTTCAGGCAGAGGGAACAAGGCACGAACCTCCCGATCCGTTGCCAAACGCTGGGCGTTTCTTGCCCAGGCGGAAACGGCGCGAAAGGGGCATGGCGGCCCGAACGGGTCAGGTGGCGGCCGGATCCGTGGGCCGCGCACGCTCGGCGATGAGCGTGTAGAACACGGGCAGGACGAAGAGGGTGAACAGCGTGCCGATGGCCATGCCGGCCGCGATGACGAGCCCCATGCTGAAGCGCGCCTCGGCACCGGCGCCGTGGGCCACGAGGAGCGGCAGCACGCCGAACACCATCGCGGCCGTGGTCATGAGGATCGGGCGGAGGCGCACGCCCGCGGCGTGCGCGATGGCCTCGCGCGTCGAGCAGCCGCGCTCGTCGCGGGTCTTGTTCGCGAACTCCACCATCAGGATGCCGTGCTTGGTGATGAGGCCGACCAGCGTGATCAGTCCGACCTGGGTGTAGATGTTCAGGGTGGCGTAGCCGAGGAAGAGAAAGAGCATCGCGCCCGCGATCGAGAGCGGCACGGCGAGCATGATGATGATCGGGTCGCGCCAGCTTTCGTACTGGGCCGCGAGCACCAGGAAGATCACGATCACCGCGAGCCCGAAGGTCGCCAGCAGCGAGCTGCCCTCCTGCACGTACTGCCGGAGCTCGCCCTTGTAGTCGGCGGAGAAGCCCTCCGGGAACACCTGGGCGGACTCGGCCTTCAGCCAGTCGAGCGCGTCGCCCAGCGACACGCCGGGCCGCGGCACGAAGCCGAGGGTGGCGGAGTTCAGCTGCTGGAACCGCCCGAGCACGCGCGGCTGCGTGGTGGGCTCCACCGTGGCGATGCTCGAGAGCGGCACAAGTGCGCCGCGGCCGGTGGCCACGTAGTAGCCGCCGAGTTGGTCGGCCGTCAGGCGGGCGGACCGCGTCACCTGCGGCGTGACCTTGTAGGCCCGGCCCTCGGTGGAGAACCGGCTCACGTAGCCGCCGCCGAGCAGCGAGCCGAGGTCCGCGCTGAGCTGCTGCATGTCGATGCCGAGCAGCGCGGCCTTGTCGCGGTCGATCAGGAGGTCGGCCTGCGGCTGGTCGAACTTGAGGTCGTTGTCGGCGTAGACGAACTTCCCGCTCGCCATCGCGCGCTGCATGAGGTCGTTCGCCACCTCCACCACGCGGGCGTGGTCGGCGGTCGAGCTCACGACGAACTGCACCGGCAGGCCGCCGCCAGCGCCCGGAAGCGGCGGCGGCAGGATGGCCGCGGCGTCGAGGCCCGAGATGCTGCTGGCCAGCCCGGTCACCGTCTGCGCGACCTCGGCGGCGCCGCGGTGGCGCGCGCTCCACGGCTTCAGCACCGACAGCGCCGCCCCCGAGCTCGGGCTCGGCAGGCCGGTCGCCATGTCGAAGCCCATCACGGTCATGATCAGGTCGACCTCCGGCACCTTGGCCCGCAGCAGCGGCTGCAGCGCGTCGGTGTAGCGGAGGCCCTGGTCCAGGGTCGCGTTGGGCGCGCCCTTCAGGAAGCCGATCACGAACCCGCGGTCCTCGGCCGGCGCGAGCTCCTTCTTGGTCAGGAGGAAGAACGGCACGATGCTGGCGAAGATCAGCAGGGCGATGATCACCACCGCCGGCCGCGTGCCGAGCACGTGCTCGAGCAGGCGCTCGTAGTGCGCGCGCAGCCGCAGGAAGGCGTGCTCCAGGAACTGCTCGAAGCCCCGCGGGTTCGCGTTGTGGCGCAGCATGCGGGAGCTGAGCATCGGGGACAGCGTCAGGGCCACGAAGCCCGAGACGAGCACCGAGCCGGCCAGGGTGAAGGCGAACTCGCGGAAGAGGGCGCCGGTCACGCCGGTCTGGAGCCCGATGGGCGCATAGACCGCGGCCAGGGTGATGGTCATGGCGATGATCGGGCCGATCAGCTCGTGCGCGCCCCGCAGGGCCGCCGCGACGGGCGTGAGCCCCTCCTCGATGTGGCGGTGGATGTTCTCCACCACCACGATGGCGTCGTCGACAACGAGGCCGATCGCGAGCACCATCGCCAGCAGGGTCAGGAGGTTGATCGAGAAGTTCAGCGCGATCATCAGCATGCCGCAGCCGACGAGCGAGAGGGGGATGGCCACGATCGGGATGAGCACCGACCGGAACGAGCCGAGGAAGAGGTAGATCACGATCACGACGATGACCATCGACTCGGCGAGCGTCTTGATGACCTCGTTGATCGACTCGTTGATGAACTCGGTGGAGTCGTAGACGATGCCGCCGGTCAGGGTCTGGGGCAGCTGGGCGGTGATCTCCGGCCAGACCGCGCGCACGCGGCGGATGACGTCGATCGAGTTGGCGGTCGGCAGGACCGAGATGCTGACGGCCACGCAGGGCTGGCCGTTGAACTTCACGTCGCTGTTGTAGTCCTCGGCGCCGAGCTCGACCCGGGCGATGTCACCCAGGCGCACGATGCGGCCGTCGCGCTCGCGGACGACGATCTGCCGGAATTCCTCGGCCGTGTGCAGGTCGGTCTTGGCCGTGAGGTTGACGAAGATCATCGAGCCCTTGGTCTGGCCGACGGCCGAGAGGTAGCTCTGGGCCGCCAGCCGGGCGCGGACCTCGGCCGGGCTGAGCCCCAGCGCGGCCATGCGGTCGGCGTCGAGCCAGATGCGCATCGCGAAGGTGCGGCCGCCGAGGATCTCGACCTTCTGCACGCCCTCGACGGTCGAGAGCTTCGGCTGCACGACGCGCACGAGATAGTCCGTGATCTGGTTCGCATCGAGCTGATCGCTCGCGAAGCGCATGTACATCGCGGCGGTCGACTGGCCGATGGTGACGTCGAAGACCGGGTCCTCGGCCCCGGACGGAAGCTCGCGGCGCACGCGGTTCACCTTGGAGGTGATCTGGGTGAGCGCGTCGTTCGGGTCGTAGTTGAGGCGCAGCTTCGCCGTGATGACGGAGATGCTCGGCGTGCTGACGGACTCGACATAGTCCAGGCCGTCGGCGGAGGCGATCTCGCGCTCGAGCGGCGTCGTGACAAACCCGCGCATCAGGTCCGCGCTGGCGCCCGGGTAGACGGTGGTCACCCGGACAACGGCATTGTTGGTCTCCGGGAACTGGCGGACCACCATCGCGCGGTACGACAGCCAGCCGCCCAGCAGCAGGAACAGATTGAGCACCGTGGCCAGGATCGGCCGCCGGATGAAGAGGTCGGTGAAGCGCATGGCTGGGAGCCTCAGCTTTCCTTCGGCTTGGGGGCCGGCTCAGCGAGGGGTGCCAGCGAGTTGTCGATGCGCACGGGGCTGCCGTGATGCAGCTTGATCTGGCCGGAGGTGACGACGGTCTCGCCCGGCTTCAGGCCCTGCGTGATCTGCACGAGATCGCCGCGCTGCGGGCCCGTGCGGATGAAGCGCTGGTGCGCCACGCCGTCCTCGATCACGTAAACCGTCTCGCCGTAGGGATTGTGAACGACCGAGGTCGAGGGGAGGACTAGGGCGTGGGGCGTCGCGGGCAGCACGACCTCGATGCGGGCGAACATGCCCGGGCGCAGCTGCTCGCCGGGATTGGCGAGCTCGGCGCGGATGTCGACCGTGCGGGTCGCGTCATTGACCCGCGGGGCGATCGCGACGACGCGGGCCTCGTAGGCATGGTCCGGGTAGGCGTCAACCGTGACCGCCACGGCCTGGCCCGGCGCCACGCGGGCGAGGTCCTGCTGCGGCAGCGAGAAGTCGGCGTAAATCGGGTCCATCGTCTCCAGCCGCACGACCGCCTCGCCCTTGGCGAGGAATTGTCCCGGGTACACGAGCGCGATGCCGAGCCGGCCCGGGAACGGGGCGCTGATGTGCTTCTTGGCCAGGGTAGCCTTCAGCTGGTCGACGGCGGCCGCGGTCTGGGCGGCGGTGGCCTCGGCGGCATCCAGATCGACCGGGGAATTGGTGTTCTGCGCCCGGAGCTCGCGCGCCCGGAGCAGGTTGGTGTGCGCCAGCCGGGCCTGGGCCTCCAGACCGGGCAGCGACGCGGCCTCGACCGAGTCGTCCAGCTCCACGATCGGCTGGCCCTCCGTGACCGTGGCGCCCGAGCTGAACGCGACGCGGCGCACCAGGCCCTCGATCTCGGTCTTGATCGTCACGCCGCGGTAACTCGCGAGCGCGCCGACGGCCGCGATCGTGTTGGGCCAGGTCTCCTCGCGGACCGCTGTCGCGCTGACCGTGGTCGTCGGTCGGACCATCTTGGCCTGGGCGGCCCGGGCGAGCGAGATCGTGTGGAACTTGTAGGCGAAGATGCCGGCTAAGACCGCGAGGGCGATCAGGACAGGCACGACGAGGCGGGTTTTCATGGCGAGGGAGTGGGAAGGGTGGAGCTTGCGTGGGCGGCGCGGATCAGTGCGCACGCCTCGCGCATCACCGGGTGCGAGGTGTCGGCCAGCGGCTGGGCGATCTGCCCGAGCGAGCGGAGGCAGCGCATCGCCGCCTGGTCGACCAGGTCCCGGCCCATCACGGTGAGACTGACGTAGCGCAGGCGGCGGTCCGGGCCGCCCGCGGTCCGGTTGACGAGCCGCCGCCGGGCGAGCGCATCGAGCGCCGTCGAGACGGCCGGACGCGAGATGCCCGTGTGCAGTGCAAGGTCGGATGGCGAGACGGCGACCGGGTCGAGGGCGAAGAGCACCAGCAGGAGGGCAAACTTGACCCGGGTCAGCCCACCGGTTGCCAGGTCAGAGCGCAGCCGCGACGCCACGACGCCGCTTGTCTCCATGAATTCGAGCAGGGTGCGGCAGCCGGCTTCATTCAGTCCGTCGCGCTGACGCGCGAGCGTCATGAGCGTTTGGATCGCCAGCGAGAACTCCGTCCCGGAGGGCGGCTCGGAAGCTGGGGGACTGGATGGCGCGGTGGCCATGGTTGAGCATAGCCGATTTCGACGATTAGCCGAAATACTTGCTGGCGCTCTCAGTCATGCCGCCGCGGCATCACGCCGAAGCACCCTCCGGCCGGACCCACGCCCGAACGCGGGCTAGCCACGGGGACGGAATCCTGTTCACTGTGTTTCATGCCTGAATCACCGCTGGACTTCCGCACCGCCAATACGCTCTGGGGAAGCGTGCTCGTGGCGACGCTCGTGCGCTGCGGGGTGCGACAGGCCGTGATCTCGCCGGGATCCCGATCAACGCCCTTGACGCTGGCGTTCGCGGCCAACCGGTTGGTCGAGTCGATCCCGGTGCTCGACGAGCGCTCGGCCGCCTTTTTCGCGCTGGGGCTCGCCCGACAGCACGGCCGGCCGACCGTCCTGGTCTGCACCAGCGGCACGGCGGGCGCGAATTACCTTCCGGCGATCATCGAGGCCAAGGAGAGCGGCGTACCGCTGCTCGTGCTCACGGCCGATCGCCCGCCGGAGATGCGGGAATGCGCCTCCGGCCAGACCATCGACCAGCAGAAGCTGTTCGGCGATCACGTCGCCTTCTACCACGAACTCGCGGTGCCCGAGGCGAACGTCGCGCTGCTGCGCTACCTGCGGCAGACGCTGGTCCACGCCTGCGGGCGCACGCTCGCGCCGGTGACCGGCCCGGTGCACCTGAACGTCCCGTTCCGCGATCCGCTCGTGCCCGAGGCGGGTTCGCCGGGCACGGGACTAGACTCCGCCGCCGACTGGCGCGCGTTCCTCACGGAGGTGGCTCCGGCGGCAGCCGTCGAATCAGTGGCTGCGCTCCCGACCTTTGCGCCGACCGACCGCGGCGTTATCGTGGTCGGGCCCAACCAGCCGGCGGATCCGGCGAAGTTTTCCGCAGAAGTCACGGCGCTGGCGGCCAAGCTTGGCTGGCCAGTCTTGGCGGAGGGGCTCTCGCCACTCCGCAATCACCCGACGACGGCCAAGGTGATCACCACCTACGACACCGTGCTGCGGCAGGCCGCGCTGGCGGCGGAGCTGAAACCGGAGCGCGTGCTGGGAATCGGCGCCTGGCCGACGAGCAAGGTGCTGCGGGCGTGGCTCGCGGCGGCGGACGCGCCGATGCTGCTGGTGGGTGAATGCGGGCACAACCGCGACGCGCTCCACGGCCGCACGCAGACGGTGTCGGCCAGCTTGGAAACGCTCGCGCGCTACCTGCCGGCGAGCCCAGGCAACGGCGCCTATGCGCGCCGCTGGGCGGCGCTTGAGCAGCAGGCGCGCGGTGCGCTGGACTGGGCCTTGGAGCAGGAGAAGGTGGTTTTTGAGGGCCGCGCGGCGTGGCTGCTCGCGCGGCAGCTTCCGCGCGGCACACCGCTGTTCGTCGCGAATTCCATGCCGGTGCGGGACGTCGAGTACTTCTGGCCGCGGAGCGAGCGGGGCATCGAGCCGCGCTTCAACCGCGGGGCGAACGGCATTGACGGCACGCTGTCGACCGCCCTGGGACTGTCCCATGGGAACCGTCCAACGGTGCTGCTGACCGGCGACCTCGCGCTGCTGCACGACGCGAACGGCTTCCTGCTGCACTCGCGCCTGCGCGGTTCGCTGACCGTGGTGCTGATCAACAACCAGGGCGGCGGCATCTTCGAGCACCTGCCCGTGGCGCAGTCGGGCCCGGCCTTTGAGGAGTACTTTGCCACGCCGCAGCGGATCGATTTCGCCAAGCTCTGCGCCGCACACGGGGTGGAGCACGTTGCGGTCCGCGACTGGGAGCACTTCACCGCATTGGTCTCGACCCTGCCGCTGCAGGGCGTGCGCGTGCTGGAGGTGGCGACCGACCGCAAGCGCGACGCCGCGACCCGCAAGGCACTCTTCGCGACCATCGCCTCCGGCCTAAAATAATCGGAGCCCAGGCAGGCGCCGGTATAGCAGTCACCGCGGTCGCTGCGACCGCAGCACGCTTCCTGTTACCTGAACCCTGCACCCTGTCACCTGCCGCCCCACCGGCCCTAGAGCTGCAGCGGCAGGCCGATCTCGATGATCTGGGACGGCGTGATCTGGTAATAGTCCTTCACCGGCCGGGCATTGCGGCTCAGGAAACCGTAGAGGGCCTTCTGCCACTCCCACATGCGGGCGTTGCCGCCGGTGACGATCATCTCGCGGTTGAAGAAGTAGGTCGTGGCCTGCGGGTTGATCGGCACGCCCATCGCCCGAATCTGGGCCATGAGCTGGGCGACGTCGGGGGACTCCATGTAGCCGTAGCGGCCGACGGCGCGCCAGATGCCTTCGCCGATCTCGCGCAGGGTGAGCTGCTCGGTGCCGCGCACGGTCGGGACTTCCTCGGTGAGGATGCTGAGCAGCACGATCGTCTGGTGCAAGCAGCGGTTGGACTTCACATGGTGGAGCAGGGCGATGGGCGTGCCCTCGGGGGAGCCGACCATGAACACCGCGCTGCCGCTGACGCGCGTGACGTGCTTGCTGCGGGCGATCGTCGTCAGCTCGGCCTCGGTCACGTTGTTGCCGTAGACCCGCTGGAAAATCTCGGTCCGGCCGATCTTCCACGTGTGCATGATCGCCATCACCGCCACGGCGAGCGCGAGCGGGAACCAGCCGCCGTCGCTCAGCTTCCGCGCGTTGGCGAGGAAGAAGGCCACGTCGATCAGGAGGAACAGCCCGCAGAGCGTGGCGGCGGCGGCCAGCGACCACTGCCAGAGCCGGCGCACGACGAGGAAGTAGGCGATCGTCGTGATGGCCATGGTGCCGGTGACCGCGATGCCGTAGGCGGACGCGAGGCGGTCGGAGGAACCAAAGCCGGCGACCGTGAGGATGCAGCCGATGGCGAGGAGGGCGTTGACGAACGGCACGTAGATCTGGCCGGAGTGCTCGGCGTTCGTGTAGTTGATCTTGAGGCGGGGGAAGTAGCCGAGCTGGATCGCCTGGCGGGTGAGCGAGTAGGCGCCGGTGATGAGGGCTTGGCTGGCGATGATCGCGGCCACGATCGAGAGCCCGATCAGCAGCAGGCGCGGCACGCCGTGCGGGACGAGGTTGAAGAACGGGTTCTCGGTCACGTCCGGGTGCGCGAGCACGTACGCGCCCTGGCCGAAGTAGTTCAGCGCGAGGCCGGGGAAGGCGACCAGGTACCACGCGAGCGAGATGTACCGGCGCCCGAAGTGGCCCATGTCGGCGTAAAGCGCCTCCGCGCCGGTGATGGCGAGCACGACGGCGCCGAGCAGGCCGGCGATCTCGAGCGGATGCCGCGCCAGCAGCCGCAGCCCGTACACGGGATTGATCCCGGCGAGCACCGCGGGATTTTGGCCGATGTGCCAGGCGCCAAGGGCCGCGAGTACGCCGAACCAGAGCAGCATGACCGGGCCGAACACGCCGCCGATGCGCTTGGTGCCCTT
>CAYYGV010000036.1:0-31493 GCA_964471615.1 uncultured Opitutaceae bacterium | reverse complement strand
CCGACCTGGCTCAATGCGCTGCCGGACGAGGTGACGGGGTCGGGCGCGATCACGGCCTTCGCCGTGGAGGAGGAGAGGTTCTGTCTGTACCGGCACTCGCCGGGCGGCGTGCGGACGACGCTGAAGGTGGTGGGAGGCGACGCGGTGGAAGCGCTGGTCACGCACCTGCGGTCGATGGTGCGGAACCAGCCCGGGGAGTTTGTCTTCGCGGTGCTTGCGGCGGAGGGGGTGATCGCGTCGATCGCGGAGCGGCTGGACCTGCCGGCGGAGCAGTGGGTCGGGGCGCTCCCGGTGCCGGAGGCGCTGGGGAAGGGGGCGACGGTGCCGGCGCGGCACCCGGCGCAGCTCCTGGCGCCGCGGCCGGTCGTCACGCTGCCGCGCGCAGTGACAGGGATGACGGTGCTGGTGGGTCTCGCGACCCTGGTGGGCGTGGCGCACTACGGCCGGCTGGAACTGCGGGCGCGGTCGGCGGCGTCGCTGCGGGCGGGACTGAAGGCGGACCTGTCGCGGTCGGTCGCGCAGCTGCGGGCGAACCAGGCGGAGGCCGCGGTCCTGAGGGCGGAAATTGCCTCGCTCTCGGTGCCCGCGCCGCGCGTGGCGGAATTGGTGCGGCGGATCGGGAGCGCGGTGACGCCGGACGTGGTGCTCACGGAACTCCGGGTCGCGGGCGCGGCGTATACGGTGAAGGGCTGGGCGCGGGACGGGAAGGGCGAGGCGTGGGGGAAGACGGTCGCGGGGGCCAGGTTCACCGGGTCGCCGGGCAGCGGTTTCACGCTGGAGGGGGGACTGCCATGAGCCTCCGGGAGCGGCTGGGGTACCTGGCGGCGGTGCTCCTCCTCGGCGCGGCGCTGGGCGGGGCGTACCGGCTGCGGCCGCCGGGACCGCGGGACGATCCCGCGTTCGCCGCGCTGCAGGCGGACGAGCAGGCGCTGGCTGTGTTCGACTCTGCGATGGTGGCGAAGCTGCGACGGGACCGGGATCTCCTGGCGCGGAGCGTCACGCCGCCGCCGTTGGCGGAACTGAAGCGCGCGGCGGGAAACGGGTGGGTGTGGGCGCAGATGAACGCGGGCGAATTCGCCGTCACGTGGCGCGGCGAGCGAGCGAAGGAATGGCCGGAGATACTCGCGGCTCTCGGCGCGCTCGAAAAGGAGCCGGGAGTTTTCCTCGAGTCGGCGGACTTTTCCGGCGACGGCCGGCAACTCCTGGCGGTGAAACTCTCGGTCCGCGTGCGCGCGGGCCGGAACGAAACGAAAACAACAACCAATCCATCATGATCACGACGACAGTCACCACCCACGGGCCGGTCACGGCCGAATACATCGAGGCCGCCCAGCGGCTGAACCGGATCTTCGACGAGCCGAATCCGCCGATCACGCACCAGATGCTGATGGCGTTCGCGCTGGGGCTGCACGATGCGGACGACCTGTGCGCGAAGTTCGAGCTGTCGGTGCGGGCGATCCGGGGCATCCCGCCGGCGGACCTGCCGAACCCGGTGCTCAATTGAATTAACCGGCGGAGCTTTCCGCCCGTGTCCGCCGGCCCGCACGCGGCAGTGGCCGGCATCCCAGAACCAACATGGCAATCAGAACCAAGACGAACCAGCAATTGGCAGTGAATGAGGACGCGGGCGGCGAGGAGACGCCGCGCGCGGGGTTTTCCAACAACCCCGAAATCAACCGGGCCATCGACCAGCGGATTTCCGCGCGGCCGAAGGACTTTGCCTACTACACCAAGCTGAGTGTCGAAAATCCCGAGCGGCTCGTCCGCGTCGCGATCTACAAGGACCACGAGGCCGACCACCGCGCGGCGTATGCGATCCTGAAGAACCTCGACGTGGCGAAGGCCTGGTACGAGGCGCAGCCGGAGGAGGCGCGGGCGAAGATCGACGCGAAGCTGCGGAGCGTGCACCCGTACTACGCGGACAAGGAGCTGGCGAAGTACGTGGTGAACGAGATCGGGCAGCGGGGCATCGCGGAGTTCGCGGAGACGAAGGGCATCCGGACCAAGGCCGGCTGAGTTCGGAGGGATGGCGCGCGGCGGCGGTGAAGCTGCCGCGCGCTTCCCTTGAAGGACCTGGTGCGAAGCTCCGGATTGTCCTTCACGCCGGCAGATTCGGTGCCGGATTTTGGTGCGGGTGAGTTTCCGCCAGGAGCGGCGGCAGTTTGGGGCGATCACGCGCTGGCTCGGCAGGGGCGTCAGGTTCTTTTCACCCCGCACTGCCTCGCCAGCCCCTGGAGTGACTTGATGCCTCAGGCTCTTGCCTGCGGCAGTACGTCCTGCGCCCACCACGGCAGGTTGGCCGCGGACCAGGTCACCTTGCCGTGCGCGGTTGCAGCGACCGGGTTGAGCGGGTGGTCGAGGGAGGAATTGTCGATGATCAGGGCTGTGTCGACGAAGGTCAGCGCGGCTTTCACGTTCTGCCGGAGGCGCTCGTAGCGCTGGGCAATCTTGTCTGGAGGTACGCTGTGCCCACCGGCGGCAACGCGGGTCTGTACGCGGAGGGCCGTCAGTTCGGCCGAATGCACGCAGACAAAGATGAGGACCACCGTGATCCCGGATTCGTGAGCCGCGCGCAGCTGGTCGACCTTGGCGCCGACCGGATCGGAAAAGACGGTCTCGGTTATGAAGCTTTCCCGCCGGGCGATCATCGCGGCGCGCTTCTTGTCGGCCATGTGGGCGGCGAGCCGCTCCGTTGCCTCGCCGGGTTCGGCGCCGTTCTCGATCAGGGTCTTGGCGATCGCGTCGGCATTGATGAACGGCAGGCCGGTGGCCTCGAGATGGCGCCGGAAGAAGGTGCTCTTCCCCGCGCCGTTCGGTCCGACGAGGACAATGATGAAAGGACCACTCCCCTTGGCGAGAGCTGCCAAGAGGTCCTGCGCGGGATGGGCAGCCATGGCGGTCAGCCGGAGGCTTGGCCAAGGACGCGGGCCCCATCCCGGCGCACGATCTTGCCGGGATCAGCGTCGGTGGTGCCGTAGAGCGGAATTCCACGGGCGCTCAGTTCGTCGAGCCAGCCCGTGTCGGCGTCGCCCTGCGATTGGCGGAGGAATTGCGCCAAGGCGTTGACGACGGCCTGACGCTGGCTGGACGTGTCGGCGTGCGTGATTTTCAGGGTCCCTCCGGTTTGCGCCAGGAGGGTAGCGAGGGAGTCGCCCGAGAGGTTGGCCTCGATGACCTTGCCGATGGTGGCCCAGTGTTCGATCTGGCCGGTCAGGGAGCGACGGAAGACCTTGGCGGAGGATTTTGCCTCCTTAACTAGGTTGCCCGACAGCTTGATAGGCATCGCTTGATTCATGAAGTAGTAAAATACTACCTAGTTGGCTTGTCAAGTGTGAGCGGACTTCTAGTACATGGTCGTCAGTGCACACGGATCGCGCCAAACTGTGGACGACACGAGACGACAAGATAGTCTCAATGGCCGGTTTCTGGCAGCGCCAGCCTCGGCGTACTACAAACTGCTGGATTGCGGCGAAAACTATACCCGGGTCATCGAGGTTTGCTATGCCGTCAGGTGTCACGACGTAGGTCTGGGAAACTCCATGACTTGGAGACAGCGCGGATCAGATTCTGCAGGCCTAAAGGTTGATCCGGATCGGTCCGCTGAAAAGGAAGTGATTTGATCCTTGGAAAACCGGACCCAGTTCACGGGGTTTGCTCCTGCGGGTGGGGTTCGGCTGCGCGTGAAAGGTACTTCTGCAGATTCCTTGGTCGATAGCTCGGCTCCGCCTCCCAGAATTCCCGCACCGACGGATCGATGGTTTCGTTGAGGCTCTCGAGCGTGTACCTCGTCGTCACTCGTGGAGGCGCCGCGATCGGCCGGTCATAGCCTAGGCCAAACGTGAGCAATTTCCAGAAGCCACCCAAAAACTCTCCATATGAATCCCGCAAGTACGGCTTGTAGCCGTCCAGGGACTTGAGCAGCGGCAGGCAGGTTTGAATGGCAGGCCGCACGGGCAGGGACTTGAAAGCGAGCCCAAGGTCCGCCATTCGCCCAGCCATCCAGGCCAGCGAAAAAAGGCTGAGGGGATTGTCCGCATAACCGCCGCCGACATTGGCATGCGCCCCGGTGAACCAACGCTGCTCGTAGGTGCTCCAGGCCTCCACCTCGGCCGATGCCAGGTCCTCGGCCCGAAATCTCCTCCACAGGTTGGGCCGAAAGCTGAATCGCCGCTCGTCGATCGCCAGCGCATGGTAACCGTGCTTGATGAGCTTGCTCGGGTTTGTGTTGTGATAGGCCATTTCCTCCGAACGCAGGCCAGGAATGCCTAAGGCACCCAGTCCCATCGCCCCCACGGTGTCGAACACCCCGATACACTCGATCGGGGTCCGCCGACTCCATTCGATCAAGAGCTTCTCGGTCGGATTGGGATCAGTCACCTTGACGTGCCCGGTGTCCCATTTGAGGTCGATCAGCGACCGATACGGTCGGACCTCCTTGCCGACGATCCTAGTCCACTGAGACTTGGGCGGCGAGGCGTGCGGCCCTGACCGACGCCCGAGCACCCGATAGCCATCCCACAGTTGTTCGACAGTGAGTGGGGCCCCCCGGCGCAGCAGCCCGCACTTCATGATGAAGCCCCCGAGCGACCGCGCCGTGTAGGCCCCGCGGCTGAAGCCGGTGATGTAGATCTCGTCGCCCTCATCGTACTGCTCGACTAGCCACTCGTACGCTTGGATTACATTCTCATCGAGCCCGAACCCGAAGGCGCCGCCGGATACCCGGTCGAGGACCCCAGTTCCGACGCCCTCGTCGTAATAGCGCAACTGACGTACCCCGCGCGCGTCCGTCTCCGCGGCGAGGTTGTAGAGATGAAACACGTTGGTGCTCGTCGTCCGGTTGTTCCACGTCCCGTCCAGACAGATCAGGAGCCGCTTGTGTGGCGGCTGGAGCATGGCAGAGGCGGACGCGACTTCAGTCACGGCGATTTAGGTGGGCTGCTGATTGTCCCGCGGCGGCCAGCCCAACTCAGCCTGCTCGATTTCCTCCAGAAGGCGTGTGGCCTCCAGTCGCGCCCGTACGAGCTTCTCCTCGTCGACCGCGTCCCGGCGGGTTGCCACGTAAACCTCGTCCTCTAGCCACCGCCGCAGCGAGTTGAGTCGGCGGCCTTTTTCAGCCGCCACCTTGTACAGATAGTCCGGCCGAAAGTGCTGCTGCACAAGTGAGGAGCCAAGCACGATCAGGCCGAGCAGCCCTACGATCACCTCGTTGAGGTTTTTGGTCACAAATGACGAGGCGAGGAGCCCGCCGACAATGAACTGGCCAAAGACCAGGGCCGCCGCCGCGAGGCGAAAGATGAAGCGCCGCTCATTCTCCAGATCCAGCAATGCCCTTACTTCTTGCAGGCGGACCTCCGCCCGGTGGTCACGTGCCTTTTCCTTCTCGTTGGTCGCCGTGACCCGCTGTGTCCGGGATTTGGCCACGGCCGACAGCATGGCGGCGAGCACCGCACTCAGCGCGGCAACGATCGTGGTCAGCGTCGAGCCTAACTCCAGGATGGAAGCTAGTGGGAGGTTCATTGCAAGGGGATGTAGCGAACCTCGACCGCGAGGCCCAGGCGCTGCAGCCGCTGGTAGTGCTGCACCAGGTTGACGGCGGAGAAGAAGGGCAGGGGCGGGGGCTGCCCCCGGGCGTCATGCCGGGCGATCATGGCGTAGATGACCTTGTACCGGCTGGGCTCCGGCCGAGCCGCGGGGATCAGTGCAGCGTGCGTCCGTCGCCGATCCTGCCTCAGCTGGTCGCGTACTTTATCCCGGAACTCCGCCTCCTGCATGAACAACTCCGCCGCTACGGAACCCTGGGAGAAGAGATGGCTCAAGGTGGCCGAAGCCGACCGCTTCTTCACGTGGATGAACTCGCCCTGCCGGGAGAACAGGTCGCAGCACTCGACCTCCGTTGCCATGTTCGCCGTCTTGATTGGCTTCTGGTCCAGGAGGGCGTAGTCGGCGCGCTGCTGCCGGACGACTTCCAGATTAAAGTCTTCCTCCCGCTGCCCCGGCGTCGCGGGAATCAGGTAGGCGCCCGGCTGATGTAGGGCCGCGGCCTCCCGCACGATCCGCTGCGCAAAGTTGGTCTCGATCCCAAACCACCGCCCGTCCATGAGTGCGAAGTGTTCTCCTTGGTGGGCGATGTCCCAGACTAGGCAGTCATACACGCTGAATTCCGCGACCGGATCGACCAAGTGGTTATACTTCACCAGCACGGCATGTTGCCGCAGGTCGTCGGCGTCCAGCGCCACCACCTTGGCTGGTCCCATCGAATCGAGATAACCATCAAGCGTGAGTTCCGGGTAGGTGCACACCTGGCGTTTGCCGGAGCCCCGGAAGGAGAAGTGCTCGATCTTCTCCCACTCGACGACGTCGGCCGGCGCGAGGTGCATGCACCCGACCTGTCCGGCATGGATCGCCTGCAGCAAGAGTCTGTCGAGCGTCGCCACGAGCGTGCGATCCCGCACCTGCTTGACCCGATCGACCCAGTCGAAATGTTGCCGATACCGCTGGTCCTGGTACGCGGCGAGCAGTTCCTCGCAGATGTCGCCGAGATCCGCGAAACCCAGTTCCGTCGTGAATGCGAGCGCGTCCGCCCCCGCCAGCCGCTTGAAATAGGTCTTGTCCGTGGGATCGCCCACGACGCCGCGCAGCAGATCGCGGCTGATGTCCAGGGCAAAAGAGCCAAGCTCGGAACTCCGGCTCGTCTGCTTCCGGGTGCTGATGACCATGCTGTCGTCGAAGTTCTTGCAGTCGACGCTGCGCAGAAGTTTCGGGTCCACGCGGTTCAGCACTACTTTGAGCCCAAAATCCAGCTCGTAGGCGCCGGCCTGCAGCATGTTCCGGCCTGCATGGCCAAACGTGAACGCGAACAGTCGTTGATCATACTGGGCCACCATTACCGCTGATACGCCGTTGGCCTGGAGCGGGGGCAGTGGTTGTGCTAGGCCTTGATTTAGGAACGCCACCCATGCGGGCGTGCTTCGCCGGGTTTGCGGCACATATACTGTTCCGCTGATTCCGCCTCGGGCCTGCAACGGATAGGCGTCCGCTGCCTGCCGGGCCTCGTTGTGGAGGAAGTCGTCTGGCGCCGCCAACCCCGGCCGACCGAGGAAAACCGTCAACGACTGGGTTGGAGAGGGCATGGACTTGCAGGGATAACGGGCTCAGTGCCACGGCTTGGCACCAGAGCGAGACTGTTCGAGTCGTGCAGCGAAGATGGGCGAAGCAGCCGCGCGGGCGAGAGTCTGCAACTACCGGAAATCCGGTAGTATGAATGGGCTCAGTGCGGCACGGTCATGCGGCTTCTTTGTCGTCGAGGAGATGCCAGAGGCGGGCAAACTCGACGCAGGCCTTGCGGATCGCCTTCTCGAGGTGGGGATCCGCGGGCGCGGCGGTCAGTCGGCCCTGGAAGCATTCCAGGACCATGCAGAGGCCGGAATCGGGAGCGCGGCGGCCGTCCGCCGTGCGGACGAGCCAAATATACTGGAGCTCGGCGACCACCTGCGCGCCCAGCGCGCCGAGTTGGTAGCTGGCTTCCTTTGCCAGGAAGAACCGGAATCCTCCGACCAAAGGGGCGGGTCCGCGCTCGCCGTGGACGATGAGGTCTGGTGTCGCAGTGACGTCGAGCTCGGGAAATTCTAGTAGGGCTTTCATGCCGGAAGGAGGCAGGGAGAACGTTGCGCCGACCGATTGGAGCTTCGGCGCGGCTGCGATCAGGGCCTTGGCGGCGTCGCTCGTAACCTGGGAGTCGATATTGAGCCACTTTGAGCCGCGCCGGGTCGCCATGCGGGCAACAAGCTCTCGGAGTTCGGAGGGATCATCCCAACCGCTCGCTCCAAAGCGGCGGGCGGGCCCCTTGAAGCTTGTATAGTATGGAGGGAACGAGAGACCGGCTGATTTCTTCGCGCCGCGAACGATCGCGAGGCGTCGCTCCGGGGTACGCGCCGTCATAAACGCCGCGATCTTGTTACAGGAAGTATGAGGTTTCATCGAATGGCAGAGGCCAAAAGGCGTGCTGGAGACGAAGAAAAGAGGCGCATGAACAGGTGTCAATCTTTAAGTTGACATCACGATGGGATTCCCTAGTTTTCCTTATGATGTGTAACTACATTCGTCCTCGCATGTTCCGAGGCAATCGTTAGGCTGTTTGTCGGCGAGCTAAGAATTCTGTTTATCTTAATCGAGCCGAGGCCGATAGCCATGGTCGTTAACGCTAAAGTTGACAGCTGGTGTACACTCCTTGACCTTCCCGGTCTTAGGACAACCTCCCAAACCGCGTGGAAATTCCGACTTCTTCAATTCCGAGGCCAAAGCTTGGCACTCTCTGCCCTCAGCCAATGGGCGCAGGTCTTTCCTGATGATTTCGATTCGATCATGCTTAGGATCCGGTTGGTAGCGACGACTCGTAAGCCCCCGCTTGCCCCATGGGTCGAAAGGGTATCGGAACAGGACATCTACGCCATTCCCGCGCCCTCTCGACTGCGCGGCCTGCTCTACTTCTACGACCGCCCTCGTGAATGCGCGATCTGCACGAATGATTTTAGCGCTGCAGGCCATGACCCGGCGATAGCCACGGCCGAGACGATCCAGCGGCTCTATTTCTCAAACATCTTGCCCCCACTTTCCTCATGAACCCGATCCTCCCGACCGACCTGGATGCCGCCAAGGTCCTCAACTCATTCTCCGCCGCCGTTCCGGTTTCAGACGACGCGGTCGATGCCATCGTGCGTCGCAACGAGGCGATTGACCGCGATCCGAGGGCGCTGGCCGACCTGGAAAAGACCCGGGTCGTCAATGCGCTCCGCCGTGCACTGGAGAAGCGCCATGAGAGCCAATCATCGTTCGCCCTGCGCTGGAAAAAGAGCCGCCAGTATGTCTCGCGGATATTCGGCGCCGACGAGAAGACGAACTTCACGATAGAGACAATCATGGAGGCCGCCGTACTTTTGGACCGGAGGCTGACCGTACAGATCCACGGCGTCGACCAGGAGGTCGTTGTGCGGACGAAATACGCTGCCCGTGTCCCTGCAGTTCCCGCGGCCGCTCTAGCCGAGGAAACTCTACCTGCTCCTACCCTTGCCGATGCAGTCAATCTCCACGAAGACCCCCTTGCAGCTTGATGAGTGCTATCTCACCCGACTGAACGTCGAGTGGCGTGGAACTCCGGACGCAAAGGAAGCTAGGATCGGTCCGCTCGACCTGAGCGCTGACTACGAGTGCGCACTGCAGCCGGGGAGCGAGCACGCCTACGAGATGGTCCTATCAGTCGCCGGACGCGAACGGCTTGAGCAAGCTGCCGAATCCGGCTTCGTCTTCGACGCCGTGATTGTCGGACGGTATCGGATCGAGAACGCAAAGGCAGGGGCGGAGGCGCGGCTCGCCCGAATCAACGGAGTCAGCCTGCTGTACAGTACCTTGCGCGGGATGTTGTCCTCGACGACGGGCAACTTCCATTTTGGTCGGGTCGCACTGCCGTCGCTCAACCCCATCGCGCTCGTTGACGAGATCGAGGCCAAGCGATCACCCGCGGCCGCCGTGACTGCGAGCACTGATAGCACTGCTCCGATCGAGACTCCCGCGGCGCCGCTGGAAAAGCGATCGGATCCCGTGCCTTGATGTTTTTGGTTGGCGCTTGACGGAGGGCTGGAATCCGGACGCAAAAAAGCCGGCATTCTAGTGGTGGACCTGGCGGGAGTCGAACCCGCGTCCCCCTGACCTTCGCGAAACACGTCTACCCTGCATAGCATGGATTGAATCTCGCCGGATCTAGGTGGCCACGCGCACCAAGGTTCCAGCCAGTCCCCGGATGAAGATACGGCGCGCACACCGCGGACGGCTGCGTGCGATATTCCTGCTGTCGACGTTCGCTCCGGCTAGCAGGTGTCGCCGGGCACGTGGTCGCCTAGTTAGGCAGCCAGGGGCATTTCTTCGAATTTGCCGTTTGTTTTGGTGGAGGAGGATTAGCGAGAAGCCTTTATTCTCGGCAAAGCAGTGGCACACTCCAACCAAGGGTAGAAACCGGTACAGGCCCGAAAAAGATCGGCGCAGGAGCGGAGTGGGCATTAATCAAAGAACGCTCCCATCGTAGCACTAGCCAGGGCGTGAAAGGCAAGTACCTGCCAGCACTTCTGATTTGGATGATCCCACCAGTCGTTCCATGATTGATGAGCACCGTGAAGATCTTCTGGCTGCCTTTCGTGGCATTTTTCGCTTTCGCCGGTTCGCTCGCGGGGAATGAAATCGTCCTCAAGGAAGGGGACGTCTGGTCGTACCAGTCCCGGCCGGGCGAAGAGGCGTCGTTCCTCGTGATCCGGAAGATCGAGCCGCTCCCAAGAGTGGGGGAGGTGGTGCATATCTCGCTCTTCGGGCTTCGGATCAAGAGTCCGGGAGCGCCAGGCGGATTCAGCCGCGAGGCGGGACATGTGCCAATGTCGGGGGCAGCGTTGCGAGATTCGCTCGTCAAGAAACTGGACCGTCCAGTCCCAGATGCGGACTGGAGGGAGGGCTACGAGATGTGGCGCGAGGCGAAGGGCGGCGTGTTCACGAAGTCCGTTCGCGAGTGCGTCGACTTCATCGAGGAAGCGATCAACCACGGAAAGAAGAGCTGACGCCATGTTCGGATTTCTTCGCCAGCGCGCCCGCGATAGCTTTGCCCGCGATATCATGCAGGCCATCGCCCGGTCGGGCGGGCCGGCGGACTACGTGTACAACCGGGAGGAGTTCACGCTGCGGCGGCCAGGGGCCGTAACGCACTTGGCTAACACCTATGAACTGTGGCGACGGGCAAGCGGAGAACAGCGGAGCCGCATCTTCCAAAACTTCGTCGCGGCACAATCCGCCGTCGAGGCGCCGATACCCGACTTCGCGGAAGTCGAGGACAAGCTCGTCACGGTGATCCGCGAGCGCGCCCTCTTTGCGAACAGCGAGAACCTCAACCTCGCGGGCCCGGGGGAAGCCGAGCGGAAGAATGAGGCGGCCTACGAGGCGTGCAGCGCGTGGTTCGCGCGAGCGGTCGTCATCGATTTCCCAACCCACGTCGCGATCATCAGCGGGGAACACCTACGGAGGTGGAACATGACCTTCGACGAGGTGGCGGCGCACGGGCTACAGCGTCTCCGGGACTGCACGCTCCCGAAGTTCCGGTCCGAGGGCGGATACTTCGTGGGCACCTGGGACGACGACTTCGACAGCTCGCGGGTCTTCCTGCGCTCGCTCTTTGACGACCTGCCGCTGAAGGGCGAGCCGGTCGCCTGCATTCCGAATCGCCTGAAGCTGATGGTGACAGGATCGGAGGAACCGGCAGCGATTCTCGCGATGATGGCGAAGGCGGAGGAGATCGTGCGGACAGTGCCGAAACCGCAAAATGCGTCGCCGCTCCTCATCACCGCCGATGGCGTGCAGGATTTCGTGGCGCGGCCAGGCTCGCCGTTACAGGCGGAGATCGAGCGGGTGGCCAGAACGACGAAAGAAATATACTACGCCGAGCAGAAGGATCTCCTTGAGGCGCGGTTTGCCAAGGAGGGGAAGGACATATTTGTCGCGTCCGTGCAGGCGATGACGAAGGACGGCGGGGCGCCCCAGCTCTTCGCGGTTTGGGCCCGCGGAGTAACGACGCTGCTGCCGGAAGCGGATCTCGTGGCGCTCGTGGATTCTGACAAGCCAGGGGATCAGCAGGTGCTTGGCCTCGTGAAGTGGACGCGGGTGCAGGAGGTCGCGGGCGATTTCCTGCTCGACGCTAAACTGTTCCCGGCGCGGTTTTATGTCTCGAAGTTCCCGTCGGAAGACGAACTGCGGAAGCTCTTTGGTTAGGAACGGTCGAGGGACCTCGGCGCGGGGCAGTGCCCGCGGGAGAAGTGCTGGAACGGGCTTCACCTGTCCCAAGGGACAGGTAGTCATGCGTGCACAGTTCCGCTACACTCCGCGATGCACGATTACTCGCAGGCCCCCTTTCCTCCCGGGCTCATCCTCCGCATCCACTACCCGCAGCCTCCGGTCTATCCGACGGTGCGGCTGGTCAAGCTGGCCGAAACGCCGGACCTGGAATCACCCGCGGCGGAATGGGAGAGTTATGTTCCGGGGGAGCCGGGTGAAGGCACGGCGCCGCTGCCGGTCAACTACGAGCTGGAGGGCGAGCTCACGGCGCCGATCGTGGTCGGGCGGCAGATCTGCATTCTGCGGCGGATCCGCTGCGGGGTGGCGGTGGGCGGGCTGTTCCTCAGCAGCGAAGTCGTACTGATTGAGGAGGGAATGGTGGCGACGCTCAATTCGGTTTACCGGATCGAGTACCTCGCTTGACCGCCCTGATTTATGGGGATTGGCGGGGACGACCGAGGATGCGGCTAGGCGCCGCGATGGGGCTTTCTGCACGCGTTTCCGATTGTACAGGCCGTCAAGGTGCGCCGCGCTGGGCCGGCGACCTCCGAGGCCTTCCCGTCCGGGCTCGGCGACGAGCATTCCGCTCGGTCGCTCGCCCGGGCGCGGGGCGGTGACTGGCCTGAGCAATGCGGCCACGCGCGCGGCAAGCGCCACGAGAACCAGGCAACGAAGCCTGGCCGGGCAGCGAACCACGCGCCTGGAACCATGAATCAGATCGAACTGGAACTGGGCCACGCCTTGGCCACCGGAAACATGCCCATGGCTTGCGGGGAGGAGCCGCAGGAGCGGCTGGAGGCGTTTGGCGCAGCGGCGCTTAGCGACACGGAACTGCTCGCGCTCGTCCTGCAGCGGGGCATTCCGCCCCGGCACGCCGTGGACCTGGCGTCGCGCCTGATGCTCGAGGCGGGATCGCTGCAAGGGTTGCTGGGACTGCATGGGCGGGATCTGGAGCGGCTGGCCGGCATGAACCGGACGAAGGCTAGGCAGCTCGTGGCCGTGACGGAGATTGCCCGGAGAATGATGCGGCCGGAGAGGTCGGCGGCGCCGGACCTGGGCAGTGGCGAACGGATCGCGCGGCACTTCGCAGGGCTCGCGCAAGGGCTGGAGGTCGAGAAGTTCTGGGTCGTATGCCTGAACCGGAAATGCCGGCTGCGGAAGGTGGTGGAACTGACGTCCGGCACTTCGACGAGCACCTTGGTGCATCCGCGGGACGTGTACCGGGTGGCCCTGCGGGAGGGGGCGGTGTCGATCGTCGGGGTGCACAACCATCCATCCGGAGATCCGGCTCCGTCGGCGGCGGACATCGCGGTGACCCGGCAGCTGCGCGAGGCGGCCAGGATGATCGATGTCGACTTCTTGGACCACGTGGTGATCGGACGGGTGGCGGAGGACCCGCGCGGGAAGGGATACTTCAGCTTCCGCGAGGCGAACCTCTTGTGAGCGAAAGGCAGTTCGAAGGATTCATAGACCAGAACCGCCGAAAAATAGGTCTACGCGCACTTACCGGGTGCGCTCGGGTGAGTGCCTCAAGCGAGGCGGCAAACGGCGCGAAGCCGGAACAGACGGTAATGGCGTCGTGTGATGCAAAAGCACCTGGATCGGGGTGCCTCTGCACCGTTTTCCTGTAATGATGGAAGCAACGAAAGGCCGTTAGCCGTCAACGCGGGGTTTCGATCGTTTTCTTCCAAAAGTCCTCGAAGTCTCGCTGGATGATGACGCGGAGGCCGCGGAGCTTGATCGATCGCAGGTGACCCGCTTCGATCAACCGCTGTACGGTTTTGGTCGATACGCCAAGCCATTCGGCGACGACCGGAAGCCGCAGCGGTCGGTCGGCCTCGTCGAGCCTGACGGTGTTCGTTTTCGGTTTTTTCATGGGGTTCTGGTGCTCGCTAGCACGTCGGGTTCACGGTGTCGCCGGTTGGGTGGTGGAGTAGGCAATGGCCAGGATCGCCGCCCGCAGGGCCGGCGACAGGTGGGGCCATGACCGGGCAACGATTTCCATGCCTTCTCCTCCGCCAACAATTTTCGAGGATGCTGCAGAGGAAGGTCGATGCAGTTGCGTTATTGCAGATGGCTCGGACGCAGCATCTTGTACGGATGTGCCCCGGGGTTCGAATCCCCGTGGGGACGCCAGCGACAGAAAAGCCCGTTTCTCAAATGAGTTGCGGGCTTTCTTTTTGGCGACCGCGCACTACTTCGGCGTTTTGCTCACACTTTTGCGCACAGGTCCGCCAATATGCAGGGATGTCCAAGACGGCTGAGCCATATCCCCGGGGCTGTGAGGCACTCTTCACCACCGCCCCTCAAAGTGGCCGCTACTCCCATTAGAGAGCCCTGCTCTTCAATGCCTGCTGCAATCACTCCACTGGCCGTCCCAGTCCGTATATATGCCGCCCCAGTCGGCGAATTTGACCCCGACAATAGGACAGGGGTGGGTGGGCTTAACCTCGTTCAACTTTTTCTAGTCAGAAGACACGACAACGCTGTTTGATGCGCCAAACTAACGATTCCGTGTGGCGAAAGCACTGAAGTCGCCTTCCCGGTAGATGTGGAACAAGTAAGGCGTGTGGGGCTTTTCCCACGAAGAATCAACGTCGCGCACGGCGTCGAGTGACAGTATCGCAGCTCCACACGAGAACATTGCTTCCTCGATGTGGAGCATGCGTAGTAAGAAGCGATAATCGCGCCCGACCGGCAACGAATGCTCAACCGGGCCTAACTCGAATTTGAAATATTGCTCGAACTCGATGGTGGTTCGAAATCTCACAAATCTGCCTGTCGGAAGAGTGGAGGACGAAACGAGCTTGGGTTTAGAACAATCAAACAGCGATGGGGGCGTAGATGAATCATCACCGCCCGCGTGAAAGTCGTAGAAGGCTGTTGAGGCGAGACCGAGCGCAGCGCCTTGAACTACTTGCGTCGAAATCAACGCAAGCGGAGTGAGGATATCTGCTTGTCCCATCTTTCGTGGTTTTCCTGACGTCTCTACACTTTTCCCGCGACCATCAATGCAGAGCGGGTTAGGAACTCCGTCACGGTCAGGTGAAGCTTGCTCGCGGCCTTGCAGATGGTCGCCTTGTCCTGACTGGTCAGGCGCAGCAAGACGGCCTCAGACTTGGGCAGTGCGCCGACCTCGGCTTTACTGACTGTGGGGAGCTTTTTGGGGCTGTTGCGGCGCTTCATGCGGCCAGCTTCTCCTGCCGACGGAGAATGGCCAAGACTGTTTTCTGGGTCCACTATTCACCACGATTGGTAGCCACCCCGCTGGGGGCTAGGGGCATCGATGCGCACTTGAAGCCGATAGACTAGCGATGCACACTCCACTCGCAATGGGCGAAGCCAACGATATCGAAATCCAGAAGAAGCAGCTCTTCGCACAACGGGCTACAGCCATTGCAGCAGCAGCGACTGCCGCAAGTACCGCTGCAGCCGCGAGTGAAATACAGAAGATGCGGGAAAACGCGGAGCGTGCCGCAGTGCTTCAGGCAAAGCTTAAGACGCTCGAACTAGAAGCACTCTTGCAGGAAAATGAACGCCAGGCTGCGCGGGCTACGGAAGAAGCTGCATTTCAAAGGGAGCAAGCACGAAAAGACGACCTCCAACGCCAATTCGTCAAAGATGTCATGTGGTTGGAGCGGTCAGACAACGAACGAAAATTCGAATATCTAGCCCCCAGAATACAAGACGCGATGACCGCCAAGGTATCGAATTACCTAGTGCGTCTATTCACTTCGACTGGAAATTTGCCGCCTCCCTCATTTGTGGAAGCACAAGAAAAGGCAACGCAAGCGGTTCTCAATTTGAGGGGCGTGGAAGCCGAAGTTGCAGCGGCCGATACAAGACTAAGAGGAACCATTAAGGCGGCTGAAGAAGCTAAAGCGAAAGCTAGGCGTGCGATTGAAGAGAAGCGGTCAATTGAGTCTGAATTGGCAACCCTAAATAGACGGGCAAATTCTTTAGGGTCGGAAATTAGGGCTTTCAATATACTTATAGCGCTCTTTGCCGTTTCATTCGTATTGGTTCTCTTCGCGTATTACAAACTACCGATAGCGCCGAATCCAGATACCGAACTCAATAACTCACTCGTACTGCTTTCAGTCGGCTGTGCTTCTTTTGTGCTGCTTTTCTTATATCTTCGCCGGCATAGATTAGTGATAAATAACAGAGAGCAACTTCGGCTTGTATCGCTACCACCATCGCTTAAGAGAGCAGAAGGAGAGGCCATGGCGGCGGAAGACGAATTCGTTGCGTTGTCGCATCATGTTCAAAACGAGGAAATGAAGGTACGTGTCGAAATGGCCGAGAGGCAGCAGTTGGCTCAAAGCAATGTCGTTTCGACAAGCCACACCATACAACTGATGAGACAGCAATTTATTGCCTCCGAAATAAAGCGTCTTTTTGAGGCAAGTAAGGAAAATGGCGACATCCATACTTTGGTCGAGGAAGCAATTGAATCGATTCACTCGGAATTCCCGCCGCCATGTAGATTGGTTCCTGGGGAGTTGAACCCTCAAACCATAGCAACTCTTGTAGGAGAGGTAGAGCCAGGGGCAATCGCGATGGCGTCGGAGGCATTACTGAAAAACGAAGTTTAGGTGCTGAAGTAGAATGCCTACGCACTACTTGAATATGCCCTGCGGCGAATCTGACCCGCCTACAACTAGAGCCGCTGAAAGAATCTATCCGTTGTTTTATCAAACAAGATATATAGCTGCGGTGCGGCGGGAGCCAAAGCGCTGAACTGAGCAGACCATGCGCTACTCGGCAGCGTGAGAAGGCGATGCTATAACTAGCACAAAAAAATGCCGCTTTTCGGTGCAAATGACGAAACAAACGCTTACCTTCAATGTAACTCTCTACAAGCCGACCGGGCAAAAAGAGTACATGCCACAGAATATCGACGTAGAATGCAGCGTCGGAAGCCTAGAGGCAATCATCGCAACACATGAAGGGAACCTGCGTAAGAACTTTGCGAACGCACAAGGGATTGCGCGCGTATGTATTCGGTGTATCGCAAACACTCCTTATTATGCGAAGGGTGATGCAAGTGAAGGGCTCGATATGGCAGATTTGTCCGTTCTGGAGCGCGAACCGACTAGCGTAGCATTGCCGAATGTGTCCTCTGCGCTCGTACGACGAGTGGAGAGAGCATTTCGTGCTATCGGCCATCCCTTTCTCTTCGTTGCGTGGAAAATTCGTTGGCTGGGTCTGCTCGAAGGCTACATGGAGCACGAGGGCGAGGTGCGAGCGCTCGAGTCATTGCTATGCCATCGCGGATTTCAGATGAAGGAGCGCGACAACATGGCGGATAATCTAGTGCTCGCGTGGACGGTGGTGAAGGTCTGCTGCAACGAGATAGGCCTAAGAGAAGCCGGTAGCATCTTATTGCGGATGGAGCAAGAGATGAAGCCAGCTGAACTAGAACGGGCGAAAAAGTTGTACGAAGACTACGCGACGTAGCGGCAGTTATTCGTCACCGACCTCGTGAGTTCCTTCCCGTCGGACGGATTCATACCATGAAGGTCCACAAGTGATCTTGATCCCGTCGGCGCGATACCCCTCGGCCCCGGTTTCACGGCCGAGATGCCGAACCAATCGAGCAATCTCATCCCAGCGTTCCCGCAGGATCAGATCCTTAATCCGGGGATGGATATCAAGTGTGGCATCAACCAGCTCGGAATGGAATTCTCCACTCGCGCCCCGCGAGGCCTGTTCCCGCGAAGCCAGCGCCATGACCAGAGAATAGTGCAGCCGAAATATTGCCTCGGGATCGCCTTCGAGCTCAATTGCAGCGGGATCGCCCTTGGGTACAGGTTCGGGATCGCGAACGTACAGGGACAGCACCTGACTCGAGAAATGGGAAATGGTGGCGTAGCATTGCGTCACCAAACGTCCATTGACCGTCCGGATACGCCTCGACTGGTCCTTTGCCTTTCGGCGAGTGCCAGAGCCAGGATAGCCGATTCGGCCCTTCGACTCGAAAGCGATCCACTCCCCAAAATCGCTCAACCCGACAAAGTCAGGCCTTGATCGTTCTTTGCTCCTAAATCCCGGCTTCAGGACATTTCGGTAAGCATCCAAGTGCAGGATGAACGGAGTGTCCAACTGCCGCGCCGCAAAGAAGTGGCAGAGGGTCATCCCGAGAAAATAGTCGACGCCCCCTTTCTCGGACGGATCCAGCGCAGCGAAGGCCCGTGACTGGATAAAATTGTCCGCATTCGTCGGCGCCACAAGAGCCATCTTGAGCAGCGAGCAGCGGAAAATAGCCTCGTACACCGATGAGTCGCCGTGACGAAAGACGTGGTAGAGATTCGGACGACCGACGGTCAGGGCGGACCACAGGAGATCTTCCCACGATGCATCGAGGTGGTCTGGTTGGGCTGAAGCAAAATCCTCCGTTTTCAGGGGAATGCGGGGCATGGCAAAGTGCTAGAGTGGTCGCGGTCGCAAGACCAGCATCCTCAGGCATGTCCCGCGCATGATCGTCTGGTTCCCGTGAAGCTGCGCATATGGGCATCTACTTACGGGACACTACACTGGCGTGAGGCTTGTTCCACGTGCTCTCGGACGGAAATACGTGCCAAAGGCAAGGCTAACGGCCTGAAAACAGGAATCTCAAGGTGGCGCATGTTGAAGTGCCCGACGCTGGTCGGTTACGAACTGCCCGGTGACAGTTTGCTGAACAAGGGGATTCAGTGCACGCGAAATGCGGTGCCGTCAGTGTAAAGAAACAGGCCGCGCTCGCGGGCTTGGGCGCGGATTTCCGCGGTGGGCCACTGCACCTCGTGGTGAGGGAGAAGGCCGGCATTGAATTTCAGGGCGTCCTCCTGGATGAAGAACCGCGAGGAGCTCCAAAGTGTCTCGCTGCGTCCGCGGCGCAGTCCCAGGAGCGGGCTCTCGGGCAGCAGGCGCAGTGGCACGAGTTCGGCGTGAGGGAGGGGGTCAGGCTTCTCGTCGCCGGCGGGAGGAAGAGGCTCGAGGGCTTCTAGGAAGGCGGACGCATTTGCGGTAGCAAAGAAATCGCCGTGACCGAGCGCGCTCCAGAACGACGCATAGCTGCGGCGCAGCATCTCGTCATATACTTTGGGGTCGGTTGGCGGAGGCGATGAGTCTGGGTCTTCCACCCACAACGTGGTGGGATGATTGCCGACCCCGGCGATTTTGAATTGGGTGCAGGCGGCGAAAACGTGATGGACCGGGAGATAGATTGGCGGATCGGCTAGGATTCTCTTGCCGGCCTCTGCTTGCTTCTTGGCACGGGTGAGCAAGCCCTTCCAGCGGATCGATCCTTTGGCTTCCAGGACCCCGATCGGCCGTTGGGTGGAGGCGGCATTCAGGAGGACGAAGTCCGGCGTCGACTGGACTCCTGCTTTTCCGCCGTGGCCTTCGACCCAGGTGAGAAAATCGACGATGTGGCTGAAGGGGCCGGTCGTCACGAAGTGGTGGTAGGCGAGCGCCTGCGCGAATTCGCCGATCCTGGTCGTGCCCGAAAAGTCCCGGAACACTTTCCGAAAATCCGGAATGAGTTCGAGCGGTCCGTTCACCGGGTGCAACTGGAGATCGAGGATCGGTTCCATCGCGGCGGCGAACCGCTGGGCGTAGAAGTTGCTAGGCGCGCGGCCCAGGATCGTGCGGGACAAGGCGAGCGCGAGTTCGTGCTGGGTGACCTTGAAGGAGGTGGGGAGATTGGAGGCATTCGCTGCTTGGTAAGTCCACTTGATCATGGATAGGCGAAGGGGTCTATTCGGAGTAAAGTTAAGTTGGTCCCGATGTTCGCAGGGGGAAACTTCAATCTGGCTCTGTCACCATCAGCAAATCCTTCTGGCTCATCAGGAACTTCGGCCGTTGCCTTTGGCCTGCCACTAGATTCTATAGAGCTAAACAATGGACATTTTGAAGAACCAGTGGGTCGACAAGTACCTTCTGCGTTACGGCCCGGCGACAATCCTTGGGTCGTTCATTTTGGCATACTTCTATTCTCGCCGCGCGAAATACGGAATCGTTTGGAGCATCTCAGGGGACAGGTTGGTGGATGTTCCTTTATTTGTCGGGGGTGGATTCTTGTACGCCTACGTGGCCAGTGCGCCGATCCTCGTCTTTCATTACTCACGCCCGTTTTTTGCTCCAGCGAAAATTCCCAAGTGGCGGACGTTTGGTTCGATACTATTATTGGGTACGATATTTGCGATATTCGCCTGCCATTTTGAAGGTAAATTGGGTTCATGGGTTGATGGTATTTGGGCTGCAACTGCATTTACATTCGGCGTGACGATTTGGCTATACGCTTTGCTCGCGTTTTGCTTTCGTCGTGTTGTATTCAATTTCTACAAGGCTCTTTGCTTAAAGAGAAACCGCGATCGATCAGGCATGGTGGAGTCGTATCGCACGCTTCGCGAACACGGGAATGCATTCCAAATCATGGTTTGGGAGGGAGTCTTGGCGTTTGTAATACTCGCCTTATTAAATCTTAATGGAGTGAGAGACAGCGATGACCTGTTTTTTTATGGGGTTTGTCTCCTATTTATCTGGCTCGGACCGGCGGCCCTTGCTTGGAGTGTAGCATCACGGCTAGAGGCAGACTTCGTGGATGAATCGTGATTGGCCGATTCGCGTCGTAACAAGGATTGAGCTACCCAACAGCGAGATTTCACCAAGGTTCAGTCCGACGCGACGCTTGTCGTTCCCTTTGCGGTGGGAATTTGATGACCACCCGACGGACGGGATTGCGCTGTGCAAGAACCACCACTGAGCGATGGACCAAGGGCTGATCGCACTGGCACCGGAGGGGATCTGGCGGGTGTCGGGGGAAGTGGATGCACGGCGCTCGCGGGGCGAGGAGGAAATCGCGGCCTTGGCGGGGAAGCGGATGCTCGTGCCGGCGGAATCAGCCTTTGCGCCCGATCGAGATGGGCTCCTATGGCGGGTGAGCCCCGAGGTAACATTATCGGAAGGTGAGGGCGTTCGGCTGGAGCAATGGATTCGGGCCGGATCGAAGCCGCAGCAGGCGGTGCTGCGATCACGGCTAGTTCTGGAGGCTGCTCGCGGATCGCCTGACCAACAGATTGCGACCACCTTCCTGGTGCAGCGGCGGACCGTCGCATTGTGGCGACGCCGAGTACGCGAGCACGGCAATGGCTGCTTGTGTGAGATCGCCGAAGCCCCACACCTTTTGTGTGGACCACCTCCGTCGAAAAAATCCTCGAGAAAGTCGCCCGCTGCCAACGCCGGCTCAAGCAAATCGAACCAGGATCAACCCGGTCTCCGCCCAAATCGAATGTGTAGTTATTTCCGGGACACTGCACTAGTTCACTAGTATTCTCGGCAAGTAGCACGTGTTGAAATGCCCGACGCTGGTCGGTTACGAAGTGTCCGGTGACAGGACGGGCGCATTGCCTGAGGAAAATCACTTTCCCTGGAGCCATCCAGCGCTTGGGGTCTGGTCTTCGAAGGCGTACAAGGGTTGTCTGGTATGCCCTAAAATTAGGGGTTTTGGCCCCTTGATTGGATATTGTTCGATCGTTTGAACCGACAGCAAGCGATCGGAAATCAATGACGCTACATTTGTAATAAGGCAGAAACAGCCGCGGCGACGTGCCATGACGGCAGCGAAGCTTGCAAATCAATTTTCGCCTCGAACCGCAACTATCCTATGAAACCAAAATCACGTCTGTTATACCTCGCTGCAATTGTAACGGCATGCTTTGCCGCAGTAATCGTGATTGCGCAAACGGCAACTGTACCGGATCCGACGGCGGCGGCCCCGTCAAACACCAATACAAATGATGGCATCAATTGGGGATTTTCAGGCAACACGGGGAATATCACCCTCATCAACTCGACTGGTTCTTCGATGACATTTACGGTGACTTTCAGCGTAGCAATGACAGGAGCGAATTCCGGCTCTATGAGCTCGACTACCAACTATTCCGTGGGTCCGAATTCGTCCCAAACTGTCAATACGACTTTGGGGGGATCTGTAGCAACCACCCATGCGGGTACAAGCACAACAACCTCCACGACAACGGTGACTCAGGGCGGCAATGTTGTTGGCGGAGGGGCAAAGACAAGCTCCCCTGCCGGCACCAACACCACTGAGGGTTAATTCCACAGGATTTCTTACTGCAACGTCAGCACCATTTCGAAAAATGAACACCAAATACTCTTCTCTCCGCACCGCATCGCTCGTCGCTGTGACTCTCCTCGTGCTCAGTCTCCGGATGGCGGCGGCAGAAGCGATTTCGCTGCCGACTGCGCAGGAGCTCTCGTCGGCGAGGCTTTCCAGCGCGATTGCACGAGGCCAGGTCAAGGCCCAGGGCAACTTCGTATTTGTCATCTGCACCGACACGGGTGACGGATCCTCGCCGGTTGTCGTGATTGACGCACCTCAGTCTCTCTCCGGTGCGAAGAGTGAGAACCTCTCATTTGCCAACAAGGAGGCTGGCAGCGCCTTTGCTGGTAGACTCGAGGAGGTCATTGGGCACAAGGACCGCAAGCGACTCACGGGAGGCTATTCTGTGGCTGTCGGACACCCCACGGAAGGCCAACCGACGGCACTCGGAAAGATCGAATTCTCCGCGAATGTTATCCTTTCGGAGGGTAGCCTAACGATGGTCGGTGGGGGTCAAACGTCTTCAGTGGATACAGCGACCGGCAAGCGGAGTAGCAGTAGTGTATACGTTTTCGCCTATTATAAATGAGTCGTGCCTTGGTGCCGTCCACTGATTGAAGACGCATTTCGCCGAAGTGGCGTCCGGCCCTCCTGCTGGACTAGGCGAAATGGCAGTATATTGAACTAGGGCTGCGGAAACACGAGCTCCTTGGTCGTCAGGCCTAGGCGGTATTCACGGCCAGGAAATTGGACCTGCGTTTGGCACCCAGACAAGAAGGCAGGAATACGGATGTGAACTCGGTCTAGGTCCCCAGTGCAGTCGACCAAGGAGCCATGCCAAGTAATAGCCTGATTGAAAGAACCCCTGCTTGGCTTCGGTGGATCCTTTGCTTGAGCATGGGTGCAAACGCGGGATTGCTTGTGCTCCTGAACACTGGTCGACGGGCCGCTCTGGCCTACGAGCTTGGAACGCCGCCGCGTGAGGGCATGCGTGCGCTTGGCCCGGAGGAGCGGGCGCGAGCCAGCATGGCGCCACGCGAGCCGCAGGCGGAAACTACCCTCGCTCGGCCGCAAGACCGCGCTCCTCTTGACATGCGGCAATTGGCTGAGCTCACCGAGGGGGTTCCGCTGCTGGTGGGTGACAAGCTAAACCCAAGGCTGGTGCGTCTGCTAGGGCTGAATGATGCCCAGTCTGCTTGTGCGGCTGAATGTACTGCACGGTATTTGCGCAGCGTTGCCCAGTTGCGGCTGGTTGAAAGGGTGTTCTCATCGGCGGATCATATGGAAAGCGCCTATTCAGTGCGGGTTCCTCCGTCAGAGGCAGCGGCAACTTACAAGGGCTACGAACACGCCTTGCAGGAGGCCCTTGACTGCAGCCAGGCAGGGTACCTTGCGGAGATGTTGCGGAACCAGACTCGCGGACTCTCCTTGAATGGAGGAAGCGCGGAGCTGACCGCGTACGTCATTGTCTCGCCGCAGCTTCGTGATGGCTATGGCGGGCATGTATCCTCAAGCCTAGTCACCTACAAGGTCCGTTCCGAGCTTGCGGACAAGGCTAGCGGCTACGTAACCGCTCAGTTCGAAGAGATGACGAAGGCCCAGTATGACGCCAAGTACGACGGTTTGTTCGAGAGCATCCCGCTCCCGCACTAGTGAGATCGGGAATTTCAGTGAGGCAGATCCGAATGATATGGTGGGTGCAGAAAATAGGCCTTGGCAGCTTGGCTGGCCCGGCCCGCTGGAGCCTTCTCCTGACCGTGGCGGCTTGGAGCAGTGCCGAAAACCTAATGGCCCGGGCGATGTCGGCAATGGGCGCATCGTCATTGCCGTTGCCCTGCGTGTATGCAGGAGACCCTAGTCAACCCGGTGAACAGAGGATCGCTCGCTGGATGTGCATGCCGCTAGTCGCGGCCCCAGCGCAAGGCAATCGGCTGCCGGCAGCGCCCGAATATGAGAGGAACCTGTGGAGTGACGCCTGTCGCCTTCGGCCGCCCACGTTGCCGCCTCATCCGCCGCTGATGCCAATAAAGGGCCCCCTCGGAGAGAGTAGTTTCGCCGTTGAGGCAGATCCAATCCTGAGGCTTAGGCCGAACCGCGAGCTAGAGGCTTCGAGCTTCGTGCTCTCCTGCGACTTGGTGTCCCCAAGGCAGGCCCAGTTCTGCCTGATCACCTCCGGCCGGGACCTTTACGACGTCTTCGTCAATGGTGGTTTGGTTGCGAGCTTCTACAGTGGAGGTCGGTGGACGAAGAAGTATGGCCAGTATATACCTGTGGTGCTGACAGAGGGCATGAACAGGCTGGACATCGTGCTTTCCACCATCTCGCCGGCATGCGAGTTCACAGCGCATGTCGTGACGCTTGATCAGGCGGCACGCAGCGCAGTCCGGAACCATCAGGATCGGATCGTTGCTAGGTCAGTGGTAAACGTAGGGGAAGCTCTGCCGCTCGCGATGGGCATGCGGGGACTGCTTGGAGCCAAGGTCGAGTGCGTGCGTTATTTGGGAAAGGGAGATGGGAGGACGCTGGAGATCTGGAGGAGTGACCGAGGTTATCCGGAACCTAGGGAGTGGCGGTTCGCACAGGAAGGAGCGTACGAGATGGACACCTCGTATCCAGAGGGCAGAAATTCCGAAGCCTTCTATGTTGGTCGAATTGGCTGTCTGGCTGCCCAGGCTGAAACCAAGCTGGCTGCGGCGCTTCGCGACGATTCAGGAAGGCGCTTCGCAGATGATGGAATCAATGCGTGCGCTAGGCTTAGGGTCTTGGAGAATAAGCTCGACGACTCAAGATGCAGCGAAGTCAGTCGGCGGGAGGCGGCATATTGGGGGCGGCAGGTCGTATTCGCTCTCCAGCGGCTAAATCGAGCCGGCGACGAGCATCACGGCGCTGCCTATTCTACTGGCCTCAACATTGCGTCCTACCGCTCGCCGCGGGACGGATCAAAACAGTACTACCTATATTATCTGCCCAAGGGGCTCGCAAACGGGATACTGGGAGAAACAGACGCAATCGTGCTTGAGTGCCTAGTTCAGTCGAAACGGCGGCCGGCGTTCCTAGACAGCTACTTCATCGATTTCTTCGACCTACTCGAAACCCGTGCCGCCACAGCAGATTCCTCTAGGGTTGCATTAGTAATGCCTCACGCGAGGAACCTAGACCGCAGCCGCGCGGCGCAAGAGGAAATGCTGGCTGCGCTGCAGGACTTCAAGGATCGACTACCCGCGCCGGTTGCAGGGACGCCGCTGGGCGTATTTGGCATCTGCAGTGCCGGCAGCGACGCGCTGATGATCGCGGCGCGGCATCCAGGGATGTTCGCACGCGTTGCGGCCGTGACACCTTCGGTGGATCCCGAGCGTGACGCGGAGGTCGCGAGTGTGCAGCGCGGAGAAGTGATGCTTAGCCCGTTGGACGCGGTAACTCATCTCGGTCGCACTCCCACCCTGCTTATCCACGGCAACCTCGATATCCACATGCCGATCTCCGCATCGGTCGACTTGGTCAAACAGGCCCGCCGGGCCGGGATAGACTCTATTGAACTACTGTCGCTGGATGGCGCCACCGAAGAATACTACGAGGCGTGCAACAGTGAACCAATCATCGAAGCCATTCGCTTCGTTGCCGGTGGCCGCCGCTGAAGTTCAGCGGCCAGGCTTGGATCCTTGGGCTCCCGCTCCTAGGCTTGCGCCGTAGTACAAGCCGGTGCCACCGCTTGGTATCCAATCATGCCGGATCAGTGTCTTTCCGTCGCGGTTCTGGCTGGCGCGGGCCAAGTTCGCCAACCGATTGTTGGGGGATAAACAAGGGAGCGAGATGCGCCGTTGAACATGTCGTATTCCAGTATCTCGATGGTGGTGCCACGCTGACGCTCAAGATAGAACAACGTCTTGGTGCGGCTTGTCCTGAAGGACCAGCCGTCCTTTTCACTGACATACCAGTAGGGGCTCGCTCGGAACGCATCGTAGTCGATCCGAGTCCAGGCCAACACTGTTTCGTTGCCGTTTCGCTGCCAGAGCCGGCGGCAGAATGTGCCAGCGTATTCGACCAAGGCGACGAGTTGTTTGCCTCGCCAGACACTCTCAAGGAGCCCGCTGGTACCGTAGCGTAAGGCGATGGGTTCGGGCGCACTGCCTAGCACAGCCGCCGGCCGACCGTGCGGGTCATGGAGAATCCGAACGGTCTCCTTGCCCGCGCTATCTAGGAGAATGTCGGCGCCGGTGGTGCGGCTGATCGTGAACGATGTCTCTGCGCCAAACCCTGCGCTCACTAGCAATCCCCTGTCGTAGTCGCACCACAAGGAGCCCGACGAAAGGCGGACTAAGCCGCTCTTAGTGATGAAACCTCGCCATTTGCGACCGGCATAGCGAAACGAACCGTGGCCGACGGGGTCAGCTGGGATCCCTGTTGGAGTAATCCAGTGGAATGGAACCCCGGCTTCTGAAAAGAGCCGTGAGCAGAACCATGCGAGCGCCCACGTGGAGGTGGCGCCGGCTGTGCTGCCTGGACGTGGCCCGTTGTGGATCAGGCAGAGGCTTATGCCGGTGCTCGACTTGGCGGGAAGGAGTTCGATCCGCAGGTTGCAGTCTCCGACAAACGTCACCTCGCCAAGGCTAACCTCACTTGGAAGGAGCGCAGTTTCCAGGTCCGATACACTGCTGCCCGAGGCTGGGCTAATTGCGAACCAGAGGCAAAGTCCGAAAAGAATCGGCTTCATAGGATGCGCCAACGCGCGCGGGAGGATAGATCGTGCGGGAGGCCGGTAGGTTCGCGCGCCACTCGGCATTTGTTCGATCCGGGTCGCCCGGATCAAGGTAACACACCACGGAACGCTGAGCCCATGCCTTGGAGTGACATGGCCCACGAGGAAACAACAGTATCCAAGTTCCGTCGTAGTCTGCGAGCACCTCGTGGTCTTGGACTGTCGCAACCAAGCTCCCTGAGATCAGGAGGTAAGGATTAGCAATGGGAAATGGTATCCTGTCCGCGCTGGCGATCGTGAGGTGGTGAATCGCGGGATTTGCTCCCAAGTTTCTAGCGATGGCTTTTTCTACCGGGTCCTGAGGACTCCGAAGCAGCAGGGTGCCGGCTATCCCGGTGGACTTGGGATTGCCAAGAGAATATGTGCCACGGAAGAGTTGTGGCCGACCCTGCAGCGGAGACTCCAACTGGATGATGAATCCAACCCCAAGGACCAGCAGGTGCGCGCCCACGACCGCACAGACCATCCAGCCGGTCCTTGTTCTGGGGGCACGTGAGGCCGGAAACGACTGCTTGAGCACGGCCAGAAGAATGAAGGCGGCCAAGGTCGCGCAGTTCGATTCATAGGAGAAAAGATTGAAGACGAAATTGGCTATGGCCGCACTGGACACGGTAGCCCACCACGCTGAACGATAGCCGCGGGGGTGGCGGGCAGCATTGCCCGGATCTATGGCCAGAATGCCAAGGGCAAGGTGCACGATCAGGCTGGCAGCCACTCCGTAGGTCACGGAGATGGTGATGGGTCCATTTAAGAAATCGTGGTTCTGCTGGCCCGATCCGAGGGGAGTGACAAAAAGCGCTATCAGGTCGGCTGCGGCCTCGCGACCGATGCCAAGGGGATAGATATAGGCAAGCGCGGCGCCGAGCGACCATAACGAAATTCTGGTGGCGGTACTCTGGACAACGGTCTGCGAAACAAACGACCTATCGTACAAGACGAATAGACTACCTAGAAAGACCAAAGTCATTTCTAGCCGGCGGAAGCCCTGATGGCGAATATTTGCAGGGTTTCGATGGATATGGCGGGCGAACAAGACTACGGCGGTTATCAGCCCACCGCGGGACCCAGTGCCGAGAATCGTGAGATAACCGAAGAAAGAGGCGCTGCCCCCGACAGCTGCGCAAAGCCAGCTCCATCGGACTTCGCGAAGCGAAAATCCGACGGCTAGCGTGAGCGCTGCTACAAATGCCAGCAGGTTCGGATCGTCATAGAAGAACGCCCATCTTTCCATGGTGTGTACGGTCGTTGTTGCAAGTGCCCAGATATCTTGGTCCTACGCAGTTGCGCCACCGGCGGCCCGACAATTGCATCGAAAACGGTTTGCGACGGTCCAGATCCGGCATAACGGCGGTATTCTCATCACTCGGGGTTTTCCTGAGCCAGCGTCGGGAAGTTTATTTTCTTGGATTGGCAGGGTCTGGGACTGAGTGGCGAAGTGTTGCCTCCGGCAAGCCGATGAGGGTTCTCGAATCGTGGCGAATGTGCTGGCACTAGGTCATCTCCGGATGAGGCAGTCCCGGCGCTGTCCAGCAAGTGCCCAAGCCGCGATCGGGATAGTGGCATTGAAGACCAGAATTGGGGTTTCGGTATGACTTCGGCTGTTCTGGCGGAACATTGGGCCGAACCGAACTGGGCTAGGGCGGCATTCGCTCCTAGTGAAGCACTGGAGAACCCTAGATTTAGGGTCTTCGTTGGGCGGACTGGTTGGCAAGACCGGTGCACCACTCGTTTTTCGGACGCGACGAGAGCCACTCAACGCGGTTGGTACTCCGTAGCGGTGGCGCGCCGCCATGCTATTCCAGAGGACCCCCATTCACGCCTAGGTACCGGAATTCCGGTAATTGCTTTGTTCGCCGGCTCTTGGATTGGTGGGGTAGCTATCGAAATTGAGGTGCGACCCTAAATTTAGGGCATCCCTCTCGTTGATGCCCGAAAACGGTATATCTAGCTCTTCGCTTCACTCCTAGCTCAGTCTTGAAAATCGCCATCATAGAAGACGATGTCTTGGTGGGCGACCTGATTGCCCGCGTATGCCAGAAAGAGATTGGGGCTGAAGTTGTCGTGCAGGAAAAACGGGGTGATCCGGGCCTGCGGGCTGTCCTTGAGGCCAGGCCCAATCTCGTGATTTCGGATCTCGCCTTGCCCGACCGGGACGGGCTGGAAGTACTGACTTCGGTTCTAGAAAAGTTATCCGGGTGCTATGCCGTCGCCCTGACGGCACTGGAGGATCCACTGACCATGCTGCGGGTGAGGCAGCTGGGCTTGCATGGGCTAGCGCACAAGAAGGAACTCACGGTTTCAATGCTGCGCGAAGCCATCACCACCGTCCTCGCCGGAAAGACCTACTACAGTTCGATCATGGCGCAGGTGCTCGCCAAGCATCGATCCGACCCCCGGGCCTTCAACCTGATTCTCTCAAACCAGGAGCAGGAACTTCTGGTGTATATCGCCAACTGCTGCAGCGACAGTGAAATTGCGGCATACGTTGGTTTGCAGCCCTACACCATCCAGTCGCGCCGCCGGGACATCATGCGGAAACTCGATATCCACAGCACTCCGAAGCTTATCGAGTATTCGGGGAAGATGGGATTCGCCAGATTGGGGCTCTACCTCCCGCAAAAGCTGCGGGTCAGGTGGCCATAGTCAGGTGGAGCAGGTTCCAGTGGTGGCCGTCGGAGGGGTGTGATGAGAATCTTTCCGCTCTTGAGACAGGCTGGACTATGTCGGGATCTTCCTTTCGCTGGAGAGGGCTCGTTCAATCAGCTTATCCGGATGTTTCAGCACTTGAGGTTAAAGCGGATATTCAGGTTCGTCTTCGCGGTGCTACTTTTTGGTGCCGCGACCTGGGTCGGCACCTACTTGCTCACTGCACCCAAGGGCAAGATTTCCGCGGCTGGTCCATCTGAACTGAAATCATCGACGCGGAGGAGTCCGGAGGGCCGTACCGAGCCGGAGACGGTCGTGCCGCTCGCACCCATTTCCGCGATTGTCGCGGAGGTGAAACAGCGCAAAGATGAGGCACCGCCGCGCCGTGGGGTGCCGTACGACTCGCGCCTCCATGTCCTCGCGACGATGAATCCAGCGCTTGGCCTGTCCCTGGAGGACATCAAATCGCTGCAGGCGATCTATTCTGATTACTGCCGGGCCCGAGCGGAATTTGAGACGACAATCGCGGAGATTACAGCTGGCGCGGATGGGTCGGTAGTCTCGAAGATCCCGCCCTATCCAGCAGAGGCTAGGCTGCTGCAGACTGAGATGATGAAGGATGTGGACCAGTATTTCCGGGGTGCGGCAGCGCAGCCGCTGCGGGATGCGCTCGCCCAGGCGTTTGCGGGAGACAACAGCGACCTTGGGGCCAATGCCCAGACGATCACGGTCAAGCCCATCAACTCACCGGGTAATCGAAACCGGTATGAAGTGACCCGAGAGGTTACGTTCGGCACGCCTGGCGCGAACATGTCGGGCACGTACACAAGTACTAGCCAAGTCCGGGAGATCGAGGCGAGTCCCTATGCCGGACAGGGAAAGTTTTTCCCGCGGCTCCGCTAGGAACACCATAAGGATGCCGCGCCGAATGGCGCCGTGATGCAGGTAGTGCCGGATGCCCGAGCGTTATCGGCCGGTCGCTAGTTGTTCGTATGTCTGCCTGTCCCAGTCAATGCCCGGTTCCTTGAGGAGCATGCCTGGCGCCTTTGCTCTCTCGCCTCCGCTCCCATCTTGTTTCGACAAGATCAATCCAAGGGTCGCGATCCGCTGCTGCGAAGGCTTGGAGTTCAAGAGTCGATCCGCCAACGCTGGAGTGCTCGCGAAATATTCGGCGGCCAGCAGTCCCATGGCTCGGTCAAACACCGGGTCGGTTTCCCTCATCGCAGGCGATTCGATCACACAGCGCCGTACTCCCGCAGCCCTACTGAATCAACCCTTACCGGTCAGTGTCAGACGGTGGTGCAGAACGTCGGGTTGGAGAATGCCAGTTGCACAGTCACGCTGGTCGAAGGCTCGGGCGATGGCATCCTGCAGGTGGTGCTCGACCGCGCGGCGGAGGGGCCGCAGGCCGAGCGTCGCGTGGTGCCCCTCCCGCGTCAGGAATTCCACCGCCTCCCGTGTCACGCGGAGCGTGAAGCCATGGGCCGCGAGCCGGGCCAGCTCAAGGTCGACGAGGTGCTGGCAGATCTCCCGCTGCGCAACGAAGTCCAGCGGGCGAAAGACAAAGCGCTCGTCGAGGCGACCCACCAGCTCCGGGCGAAGCCCTTGGTCAACCTGGCGGAGCACGGCGGTCTCGATCGCGGCCTGACTTGAGTGCTTCATCCTGCGCGCCTCGGCGCCGCCGAGGTTGGAGGTGAGGATGAGATAGAATGGGGTGACGTCGAGGGCCTCGCCGGTGGCGAGGGTGACGCGGCCGATCCAGGCCAGCTGGAGGAGAAGGTCGAGGATGGCGGGATGGGCCTTCTCGAACTCGTCGAGGAGGAGGATGCCGTGGTGGCGGTGCTGCAGGGCGCGGCCGAGTAGGCCGGGATCGGTGGGGTTGGCGCCGATGAACCGTTCGAGTGCCGAGGCGCCCGAATACTCGCTCATGTCGAGGGTCACGAGCCGGTCCGGCCCGAACAGGAATTCCGACAGGAGGGTCGCGAGCTCCGTCTTGCCCACGCCGGTCGGGCCGACGAAGAGGAACACCCCCTTGGGCCGGCCGGGATGGGTGAGGCCCAGTTCGCCGCGGCGGATGGCCGGGAAGAGGGAATCGATGACGTGGTCCTGGCCGCGGAGGCG
>CAYYGV010000035.1:0-31608 GCA_964471615.1 uncultured Opitutaceae bacterium | reverse complement strand
AGATGCAGAGCGGCAAGAAGGAGAAGGTCCTCGTGCCCGACTACACCCTGTACGCCAAGCTGATCCAGCAGTCGGACAAGGGTAAGAACGTCACGCAGAACACCTACTCGTTCCAGATGTCGCTGGTGCAGACCAAGACCGGCCTCACCGTCTGGGAAGAGGAAAAGTCGATCGCCAAGCAGACCCGCCGCGCCGGCTCGATCGGCTGGTAATCAGCCTCGTTCCGTCCCCACTTCAAAGGCGCACCGCTAGGTGCGCCTTTTTTTTTGGCCCACGGCGCACTCGACCGACTCGGGACGATTCCCTTTGCCGCAAGGAGGCGCAGAAGGCGCAAAAAGAAAGCAGCGACGCAGTTAGGTGGTTGCTGACCGCTGGCAGCCACTGTCGTTCTCCTATACAACAAAAAGGCGGGGCGATGATCGCCCCGCCTGAGATGCGGCCACTCGGGCCGGAAAGTTACTTCTTCTCGATCGGACGGCCGTTCTCGTCGACCTCGATCTCGACCGGGACCTGGATCGTGCGCCCGTCGGAGGTCGTCTCGGTCTTCCACACGCGAATCACGCGCCGCTCGTTGGTGAACGTCGCCTTGGTTGCGGTGGCCGCGCCTTCCGCGGCGCCCACCGCCACGCCCACCACGTTGCTGCCGACGGCGCCCACCGCCGTGCCGACGGCATTGCCCACCGCCGGGCCGGGCGCGCTGGGATTGGACACACGGGACTCGGTATTCGTGGCGCAGCCGGTCAGGAGGGCTGGAATGGCCACGGCAAAGGCAAGGTAGTTGGTCGTTTTCACGGTGGGAGGTAAGACCCAAGGCTGGCGGAAAGGTGCCATTGTCTCAATGCCGAAAGTTCGGGGAATTGCGGTATCTGACCTGCTGGAGCGAGGCTTCTGGGGTTTCGGGGTGCGAATCGCTGAAGTCATACACCTTCGGGTCCCGCCAATGTCATTCGGACTCACAACCGTCTGGTCACATGGCATGGCTCGCCGAGTCGTAGCCGCTTACCGGGTGCTCGGCCCTCCTTCGCCCGCTGCACGCGTGCTACGGAGGGCAGTCTTCTGGCCGCTGTCGCGGCGGCGAAGACTGGTGGACCTTACTGGAACGTCGAACTACCTCGTAGAGGCAACTTTTGTTCTGCGTTAGTTGGCGTGTAACACCCCTTCATACAGTAACTTAAACATCATTTCATCTTACTCTAAGTGCAGCTCCAAGATAGAGATACGATGGAGGGGGAGGGCCACTTCGGGCCAAATACCAATATCTTATCTTTGGGGGGAGGCGGGGGCCTGCACAAATCCAATCAAGATTTCAATTGGCGTGGGCTTTCGAGTCACCACTCGGTATCAGTCTTCTCATTACATTCTCTATTCTTCTAGGAAGACAGCCAGCATCAGAACCTACCTAGCTAGGAGCGTCTCCTTTTCCGCGACGAAATTCGTCCCAGTAGAGCGCCCACTCCCTACTTGGCTGGATTGCCAGATGGAATTTGACATGCCACAACATATCATTGTTACTTTTTGTTACTGGTTAACTACGCTAATTTCGCTCAACTACACTTACAAAGGAACTTCTCATGCCTAGGAACGTCATCAACCGTTCTATCAGTTTTGATCCCGAGCTCTTTGAAAAAATGGAGCAACGCCGGGGTCGCCTCATGATGCAAAGGTCGGAATATGTGACCCGATGCATTCTAAACGACATTGTGGCTGGAGGTGACATGACTATCACCGAAGTACCAAACAACGTGGTGTCGTCGCCGAATGTGACTAAGAGGCGCTCAAAAAAGGCGGAGTGATCAGGGAGCTCTCCAAGCTCAGCCGGTCTGGGTCTCTGATGCCTGTGATCGCACCTCGAATTCGGGGCTACGGCCGGAAGACAAAATTCCGGAATTGCCATGGGTCGGAATGATCAACGGCCGCGGCCTTCCCCTCGGCAAAATAATCCTGATATCGGCTGAGAGGCGTCCAGTCGGAGCGTACCGAGACCAGCTGCCCAAGATACGGTCGGGCAATGTCGAGGATCTCCTGATGCGGCAGGTCCTCGGGCAGGCATATTCCCTTCCGAGGGTTGCGGACGGTCCAGACTGCGCCGGCGAGAACGCCCGAGGCCACTTGAATGGCGGTGGCGTTGACACCGGGGACGAGCCGGCGGGCCTCCTCGATCGAGAGGATGCTGCCAATCCACCAGGAACGGAAGCGATGGCCCATGATGAGGGCGCCAAACACGTCGGTTCCCGTCGCAATCTCATCGGTCAGGATCCGACCCTGAGGGTGCAGTTCGTAGTTCCGCCCCCTCAATTCATGGAGGGACACAATCGAGTCGGCGCAAGGCTGGTAAGCATAGTGGACCGTTGGCCGGTACACGACTTTGCCATTGCGCTGAACGGTCAGGGCGTGGGACAGGCCGAAGGACTCGCCGTGGGTGACGATCATGCCGACGATCTCCTGATGCGGGACCCATGACCGCGTCCAGGTATTAAGGCCCATCTGGGGCAGAATGATCTGATTGCGGGGGCCATGCTCAGGCCGAATGGCGGAGGCTGGTGTCCAGCGCTCATGGGTGCCCCAACCGAGTTCGCACGGGGAAATCGACTCTTCCCACATCGCCTCGACGCTCCAGGTGCTCACAAATTCGTCCGGGGACTTCGCCCGATTGGCCCGCTGGGTGTCCCATTCGCTGCAATGGATGACCTTGACGCTGAGCTGGCGCGCCAGGTTGGCAAAGTCCTCGTCGCCCGCAAGGCGCTCAAGCCGCCGGGCGGCGGAGGCCGACAGGTGGTTTTCCCTCAGGACCGCCTCGGCAATATCCAGCAGGCCAGCCTTGACGAGAGGAGTGACCAATCCGGGATTGGCTCCCTGGTCGACGAGCGCCGTGACTCCGTCCTTCCAGGCAGCCTTCATCGGCAACAGACGAACATAGCTTGCATACAGCGACTTTTCCAATGGGGTCTTCCGGTGGATCTCGTCGCCGGGATCCCATGACTCGAGCGAGGCATTGACGTACAGGACCTCGTTTTCGTGGGCCCAGCGCACGATGTCGAAAAAGTCGACGCTCCAAGCCAGGTCGATGATCAGGTCCCCCCGGCGAGCGTGCGCGGAAAGGAGAGGTGCCAGGGTTAACGGAGTGATGCGCTCCCGCACGTAGCGCAGGCCCTTCGTGACCCAAGGACGCAGACCGGCTTCGCGGTCGGCGAAGTCAATGACCGTCACCCGAGATGGCGACAGGCGAAACTGCTTGAGCAGGAGGGGAAGCAGCGCCCGAGCCACGACGCCAAAACCCACAAGGAGGATGCGACCGCGAAAGTCCATGGTGTGAATGCAAGCTAACGGATGGGTGGAGCGCGGGGTGCGGTCTAAGCCGACGCGGGAACGCCCGTCACCTCGCCAGCCAGCACGGGGGCCGATGCCAAGCGCGCGGCGCGCACGGCGCGGATAATGATTCGGCGCACGCCACCCGGCGTGGGCCAGTGGATCTCGTCGCCTTGGCGATAGCCAATGATGGCGGTTCCGATGGGAGCGAGGACAGACAGGCGACCCTGCGCCGGATTGGCCATTTCCGGATAGCTGAGCACATACGTTTCAACCTCGCCGGTGGCGAGGTCGAGCAATTCGACCTCCTTGCCCATGGCGACCACATCGGCCGGCAAGGCGCGCGGATCGAGCACGAGCGCACGCTTCAGTTCGTCGCGCAATCTTTCATGGGTCAGCCCGAACGCTGCGGCAGGTGTATGTCCCAGCAGCAGGCTGAGCTTGTGGTGGTCGTCACTGGAAATCTGGAGCAAAGTTGGATTCATGGGAGGTGTGGGTTTGAGTTGAGGATGGTTTTGACGGGGCGAAGCCCGCGCGTGAGGAGTCCATCGGCGCAACCGAAACCGGTCGGGCGGTTGATGGATGCCCGTCAGCATGCGACTGGCGCGTGGACCTAATGGTGGGCCGCGCGGAAATCATGCCGGCGCAATCCGCCATTCGGCGGACGCAAGCGGACACCCGCGGCGCCGCGGAACGACGAGATTTCGCCACCTGAGCTGCCGTTCAGCCGGGGCGGTCGTGAATGCCAACGGCCCGCCGCGCCCGGAGGCGCACGGTTTCAACCCATTTCAGGTTTGGGACGGAATTCACAAGCGAGGATCTCAATGCAGGAGGTATCACCGACAACTGGAAGCCAGGGACCGACCGGCAAGCGGAGCCACAGTGAGGGCGCGCGGCGTCCGAGCTGGTTCAGTCTTTGTCGGCATGCGCCCTGATGTCATCCGTCGTGCGACCGCGCCGGATCGCCGTGGCACGGCGACGCAGCATCCGGTCCAGCTTCTGGACCAGACGATCTACGGTCCGATACGCATCACCATCGCTGACCGTCGCCGCCAAATCGTCGCCGCGAATCTCAACCAGGCCGCGTGCCTCGAAGAACGGACCGCTTCGCCGGTGCTCGCACTCGATTCCAATGCGAACGCGTATGATTTTCGGTTCGTGACGAAACAGCTTCTCGGCCTTGCGCGTGATGGCCGACTTCATCGCGTCCGTCAGCCACAGGTGGAGCCCCTGCAGGACCAGAGGCGAACTCGGGTTGTTTTGCGGTTTGGTATTCATGGTACGAGGGCATAGGCGGTAGCCTTGAAGTGCGAATTCAGACTGAGGGCAGGATCAGGGGGCACACCCCGGCGCCGGCCCGGGAGGACATGGCGCTGGTCGCGCGAGGCCCGGTCCAGTTGCTCAAGGTGTCCGGCCGACAATCGCACCTCGAGACCGCGGACAAGCTGGCGGATCTGAGCGACCCCGCTGGCGTTGATCAAGGCGGCGGTGACAGCTGGATTCTGCAGCACCCAGGCCAAGGCAATCTGCGCCGGCGTACCTTCGTATTCGCATGCGAGCGCATGCACGAGACGGTCCAACGGCCGGCGTCCCCCCGCGTGCGAACGGACCAGCCCGTGCCTCGGAGTGAGGTCCGGAGATGGCAACAGGGATGCGGGCGGGACTTGGGCGATGAATCCCATGCGACGGGCAAGGCAGAGATCGAGGAACTCGGTTTCCGCGCGGGTCCGGCGTTGGAACGAATAGTCTGCCTGCAGCGCCTCGATCCGGCAATGATTGCGCAACGGATCGAAACGGACGAGGTCGGCTGAGCGCCAGGCCGCCGCTCCGGTGATGGCCAGATAGCGCACGCGGCCGGTTCGCACGAGGTGGTCCATCGCCTCGCGGGCACCGGCAACCGTCAGGCCTTCGTCCGACACATCGAGCACGAACAGGTCGAAGTAATCGGTTCCCCAACGCTTGAGCGCGCCATCGCAGGCGACGGCCAGGCGATCAGCCAGCTCATGAGCCGCGACGGAGCCGACATGGCAGCGGGTAGAGAAGATGAGCTCATGGCGGGGCACGCCGCGGGAGCGCCACCAACGGCCGACGATTCGATCGGCCAAGTTTGGAAAGTCGATGGCCTGGGGCCCCGCGAGATGAAAGGTCGACCCTTGGAGAAAGCTGCCTGCCTGCGCCTGAAAAGCGTCCAGGATGGCGTGAGCCGTGGATTCGTCGGTCCGCCAACCGAAGTTGGTCGTCCGCAGTCCAATTCGCGGGAGGGCAAGGCTGGTGCAGCCGAGAAGAAGGTGTTCCATGATAGGTTCGGGTTGAACCTGCGCCGCCGGGTCATCCGGGCGCGCAGGAGGGTTGAAACGCCCCTGGAATGCCAAGGGCAATGTCACGCTAGGCCGCAGTCTGCGGCAGTATCGGCGCGTCAGATCAACCAGCCGCAGGCTGCGTCATGACAGCGCCGGAGTCCTCAAGCCGGACCAAAGGCCGGGAGGCAGGGAGCGTGGCACTGTTGTTCATGCGAGCCATCATCATTGAAACGTTGCTGCGCAACAACGACCCTTCACATCGGTTTGTCAAACCATCTCGTCGCTCTTTTGTCCAACCCGCAACGTCATCGCCTACTGCCTAGCGGTGGCGTCGGGAAAAACTCCGGACCGACCTAGGAAGTCACCGCCCCTTGCCGCCGCGGCAGCCCCCGCTCGGCAATCATGGCGCCGACGCGATGTCCACACTCCGCTAAATCAATGGCGCGCAGCGTGCCCTTTTCGACCACGTTGATTCCGATCTCGGAAACGACAAAGTCCATGGGAATGTCGTGGGGCTGCGGATGGATCGTCGCGATCCGCGCCACCTGATAGGTGACGCAGATCTTGATCGGATGAGGCGAAAGGCTGGCTAGGGTGCGATCGAAGTATCCGCCACCGTAGCCGAGCCTCCAACCACCGTCGTCGACCCCCACCGGGGGAACCAGCACTGCGTCAGGGACCAGGATCGGCGTGCCCGCCGGGACCGGGATGCCCAGCGCGCCAGAGGCCATCGGGGCATGCGGCCACCATTCGCGGAACTCGAGCGGGTGAGCTTTCGCCACCACGGCCGGCAGGGCCACTCGCGATCCCTGACGACGCAATTCATGAATGAACGGCCGCGGGTCTGCTTCACCCTTGTACGGCCAGCAGAATCCCACCACGAGTCCCGCCAAACGACCGAAACCGGCTACCAGGTGCCCATTGATCGCCTTGCTCCATGCCGATCGCTCGGCGGGACCACAAGCCATCCGCCGGTCGATGAGTTGCCGGCGCAGTTCCTTGCGCCACTGCTTCAGGTCGGCGGGAGCATCCATTTGAAGAATCAGTTCAAAAACCTCCGGATTTCTGCCGGGAATTACCCTCCCGCGCCAGCGGGAAGCTCGCTACCGTGTCATTTCGCCCTCCCTCGCGAACCCGACAAACTGATCAACTGTGATAATAGGCCCAAGCCTGTCAGAGCTCACATTCATTGTCCGACAGGATGCCTTTCAGCCTGACTCACCCGCCCGATCAAGATGCTACTCCCTGTTCTGCTTAGCGTGTATAACAACTCTGGGTCCCTTGGATCCCAGCAGAGCCCTTGTCCATCTGCCGAAATTGGGATCGTGGCCAACCATGTCAGGATCGGGCCCGCCTCTGGGATTTCCAACACGTATAGCGCAGGGGCGTCGTGGCCCGTCACGTAGACAAGGTTCTTTGGGCCGATCGCCCCTCCGGAAACGCTATAACCGTGCACACCCAGCACTTTCATCAGTTCGGGAGGAAAGGCCCAGCCACCGGTCTCTCTCCAATCGTCGTCATACTCGACTAGGCGAGACCAATCCGGACCTCGCCCAGGCTCCCCTCCTTTGCCGAGGTAGTGCACGAAGCATGCAATCCATCGACCGTTTCGCCGAACCAGCCAAGTCAAAGAACCATCGGTTCGTCCAAAACTGTGGTTACCGATATGCCGCATCGTTGAAGTTTCCCAGATCTCGACTGAACTCAGCTGCGGCACCCCAGGATAGTTCGAGTGCGCGCAGTATAGCTTGTCTCCAAGAATGACCCCAGCGTTGAGGTGGGTAATTGGCTGCCCAAGTGGGCACTCCCAACCCGACACTTTTGCGCCGTTGTCCTTGCGGTACTTTCCTACCGCGTGATTCGAGATTGCGTAGATGAACTCACCGTCTACGGCGACTCCTTGCCTCGCTTCCGTCGCCGGAATCTGTCGGAGATCGGCATATTGCCACCCCCTCGACAGTTGAGCGCTGGATGGAGAAGCTGACTGCAAATCGGTAGGCTTTACCGACGAACCAACTAACAAAGCTACGCACCAGATTCGTGTTCGCAGTTTCATAGTGCGGATCTATTCCGTTTTCTTCACGTTCCAAGCAATTGCCGCCAACAGCACAGACAGGATCGATGCTCCGATCCAGAAATAGATCACTGATGAGAAGTCGTATCTCGGCTGACCCTGAATTACGATCCGGTGCCTCTCTAGCAACAGACCGCTGATCCAGTCCTGGGTGCCGGCGCCCAAGTAAGCAAACAACCCGATGAAACCCTTGACCGTGCCGGCAGCGGCTTTGGGGATAATGTCGACTGCGATCAGGCCGGCTAGAAACACTATCAAGCCGCCGACGCCAAAACCTATGATACCCATCGCCAATATATCTATCGACTTATTCCCAGGCGGAGAAAGAAAGAGCAGAAACATACCCCCAGTTTGCAAAAGACCATACAGGAAGGTCGGCAGATTTCTCTGTGAACCAAAGAAACGATCCGAGAGCCAACCAGATGCTGCAGCGCCGACAAAGCCGGTAATAGGATAGATCGCCATTACGAGTCCTGCGTCTTTAAGAGCATAGTGCTTAGTCTTTCTGCCGTGGTGAATATCGCATTTGGATACGTTCACCTATTTGCCGCCTTTGCGATTCTGTGGGGAGTAAACGGTTGGCTCCAATCGATTGGCTCGGCTCCGAGCGTTGTTTCGATTTGTCAGTGGTTCAGCAACAACGAGCGCGGTACGCGATACGGGATTTGGGCGGGTGCCCATAACCTAGGCGAGGGGATGACCTTTGTGTTGGTCACAGGAGTTGTGAACTATTTCGGGTGGCGCGCCGGCTTTATTGCCCCGGGAATAACCTGTTTGATTGTGGCGATGGGGTTATTCCGGTTCTTGGGCGATCGGCCCCAGACGTACGGTTTGCCTCATGTGGCAGATTACCGGCCTACCGCTGAATGAACTCGCCAGCATGGTGGGACGACAGCTACCAGTCCTCAGCTTGATCGTCCCGTTTTGGTTGGTCGCGGCGTTGGCCGGATGGCGCGGCATGATCGGTGTTTGGCCAGCATGCTTCGTTACCGGACTGACCTTTTCTGCCGTTCAATTCCTTATAAGCAATCTCCACGGCCCTTGGCTTACAGCACCTGCCAGCGCCTTGGCAGCGCTGGGGGCTCTTCTTTTGCTGCTTCGTTTCTGGCAGCCAGCACAGCCATGGCACTTCCCTGAAGACACTGGTGGCAATTCTTCTGAGTCCACTGCACGTTCTAGGCTTCCGATTGGAGTTCTGTTTCGCGCGTGGCTACCTTGGATTCTACTCACTGCCACAGTGGCGATTTGGGCCTTACCTTGGACTAAAGCAGCCCTGAATTCGCTCTGGCAGCCTTCATTTGTCATCCCCTACCTGCATGGTGCAGTTCACAAGGCGCCACCTCTCGCTCAAGATCTGCGCGCCGAGCCTGCAATCTACGTGCTCAATATTCTCTCCGCTACTGGAACCGCACCGCTGCTCGCCGGCCTGCTGGGAGGTACGCTGCTGGGACTTGGCCCGCTTCGACTGCTTGCCACTTATGTTAATAGACCTGCGGCTGCCCGGTTGCACTGAACACCTGCGTCCACTTCCGCGGCCCGAGCGCCGCGCCGGTCTCCGCGAGCTTGTCCGATTGGGTCTTCACTCTGCCTCAAAACCATGGTTCGGAAGGAATTTCAGCGTCTTGCCGTTTTCCGTCACGATGCGCACCAACTGGTCTCCGGCCCCCTTCGGCAGCGTGGCCTCAATTTCCATCGTCACCGTGACCTCGGCGCCCACCTGCCCGACGAGATGTGAAATTACCTCCTCGGCGATGCGACTGGCGTCCCGGCCCACCCGGCTGGCATCGAGCTGAACCGTGCCATGGTAGCGCTTGAGGACGACGCCCGCTGGCTTGGCGGGGCCACCCTTGGAATCAGGCGGAGGAACCGGCGCCCCGGTCCCTGCCGGTGTGCCAGGGACCCCTGCCGGCGCCGGCGGCTGAGATTCCGCCGAGAGCTGGGCATCGGCCACGCCCGGCTTCACCAAGAGCCCGGGATCTTCGGAAGTGAGACTGATGGACTGCCGCACCCGGGGATTGCGATACCGCTGGGTGCCTTGGTCGAACGATTCGGCGTAGGCAAAGGTGTCCGTCCGCCAAGTCAGTGACTCCACGCCATCCTGCATGGCCTTGAGCAGGACCTCCGGCCCGGTCACCCGGGGCAGATAGGTGTAGCGCGCGAAGTCCTCGAGCACCTGCTTCACCGGCACGTGGTCGCCCCGCCACAGCGGCACCCCATCGAGATGCTTGCGCAGGATGGTGGCCCCGAGTGAGGCAATCAGCAGCTCGTCGCCCAGAAGCTTCTTGGTAGCACGCATGGCTAGGGCGTCGGTGCCGCTCAGCCGGATGGCCTTCCACTCGACGGTGGCTGCGGTCGGGGTCGACTGCTCTGGGACCAGCAGCCAGCAGTAAGTCTCAGGGAGCCGGGCAGCGGCCGCGGAATCAGCCGTCTTCAGCTGGGTCTCCGCCTGTTTGACTTGGAATGGCGTCAGGTTGAGCTCGTTGCGCTCGAGCAGGATTGACTCCCAGGCGATGAATCGGCGCAGGGCTTCATCCAGGTTCTGCAACTGGGCCTTGTCGGCCGCGAGGAACACAAGGGTGTTGCGGTAGAGCCGCGGAGTATTGCCCCTGTGCTCGAGAATTTCCTGGGCGGCATTGAGGGCGGCAGGCTCCTGCTGCTTGGCATGGGCATGGTCCGGCGAGAGCACGACCAGGCGGGTATCCCAATCGTCGGGCACATCCGCACTCGACTTCGGGGCGGCATGGATGCGGGCAAAGCCGCCCGGCTTCGCCAAGTCGGCGCGCAGGCGTCGCTCCAGCTCCACGAACACCTTGTCCGGCTCCCGCTTCAACTGCTCGGCGCGGTCCTCGGCGAGTTTGGTCACCGTCGCCTGCGTATCATACCAGTAGCGGTTGCCGTCCTGATAGAGGTAGGTTGCGGAGGCCGCCAGTCGCCGTAGGCCGTCTCCGAAGGCCGCCGGGGCCTCGCCCGGCATCACGCAGCCGAGCTTGACCTGGCGGTCCTCGACGCCCCGATGGGCTACGCCGGCGCTCGGGGCGGAACCGAGGTAGATGGCCCGGGCCACACGCCGGGTTGCCTGCAATCGGCCGAGCGTGCCGGACTGCTCGGCATCGATGCGCACCGGCAGCGAGCCCGATCCGTCCACGTCCCGCTCGATGATCGGGGTCCAATTGTCCGAAAGGTAGCGCGTGAGTTCCCACTGCACCCGGTGGTCGTCGATGGGGAGCGAGCACGGCAGAATGAGAGGGCTGCGATCCCCTTTCTCCCACAGGCTGTGAATGACCGCAGCCATCAGCCGCAGGACGCCACGCGTGCGCTGGAACTTCACCAACGTGCTCCAAGACCCGTAGAGCTGGTCGAAGATCTCCGGATGGATCGGGAAGGCCGCCTGAATGCGCCGCTCGTAGGAATGATCCCGGCACTCTGGCGGGAATTCCGATCCGTTTTCATTGTAGAGGTCGGCAAAGGCCCGCGCGGTCACGTCGCGCTTCTTGTAGAGTTCGCCCGCGATGGGCTGGAAGAGCCGGCGCCGCACGATCTCGAAACCTTCCTCGGCCGTCGCGGGTCTCCAGGATGACTCTAGGCGACCCACGACGTTTCGGAGGCGATTTAGGGCCTCCCGGCCGCGCACGCCACCCACCTCCACGTCGTCGGCCTGCGTATGGGGAGATCCGGCCGTGTCGGAAGCAGGCAGCGAGATGACCAAGAGGCAGTTCTTGGCGAGCTTGGCCGACTCAGTGAGGGCCTGCGCGAATGAAAACTGAGTCTCGAAACCACCGGCGGGCAGGTCACTCTGGTCGTGCAGCTGACGGGCATAAGCGACCCACTCGTCGATCAGGATGAGGCAGGGGCCATAGTGGACAAACAGCTCGCGCAGCCGGTCACCCGGGTTGGTCGCGTGCTCGTCGTCGGCCTGGATGCGGCCAAAGGCCTTCTTGGCCTCCTTCACCCCGCCGGCCGCATAACCCAGTTGCCACGCCAGCTCGCCCCAGAGGGTCCGGACGACGGTGCCGTCCTCCTTTTTGAGCGGATTGCCTGGGGAGATCTTGTTGCCGACCAGCACAACGCGATTCGCCTTCGGCACAGTGGGTGTCTTTGCCTTGACCAACAGCTCATCGAGGCCAGGCAATTCACCCGGCTTCACGCCGGAGAAAAGGTGGTAAAGCGCCAGCATTGAGTGCGTCTTGCCACCGCCAAAGTTGGTTTGGAGCTGAACGACCGGGTCCCCTCCTCGTCCCGAAAGCCGTTCCACTGCACTCGAAAGAAGCTGCTTGAGACTTTCCGTCAGAAAAGTGCGGCGATAAAATTCCTGTGGACGCAGGTATTCGTCGCTACCTTGACCTAGGTGAACTTGCCAGAGATCGGCAGCAAATTCGGCCTGTTGGAAGCGGCCCGTCAAAACATCATCATGAGGCACGATTACCTCGCGCCATGGGGCCAAATGTCCTGCGGCAGACGGTTCGATCAGAGAGCCGCCGGCTTTTCGTTTCTCTCCACGCACCTGCTCGTCAAGAATGACTCTGCGCAACTCGAGCTTGATCGTCCGAACTTGCTCGGCTTCAGAGGCGCTCACCGCCGCGAGCAACCGCTCCGCAGAATCCATCGCGCGGTCTGCATCGTCACCAGAAAAATTCTCCTGATGAGCCCAGCGGTCGCGCGCGAGGCGTAATTCAGATACGAGAGCACGTTCTGCAACCCCGAGGGTATTTCGGAACACATCATTCCAAGACTCCCACATCAGCCGCAACAGCGCCGCCGCATCCCATTGTGCGATCGGCTTGTTACCCCGCAGACGGTCCGAATTGAGAAAGCGCTGCGCTTCGACTAGCGCCTTGTCCCCGAATTTGCTCGCGAACTCTCGGCTGATGTAGCCAGCGAGCCCATCGCGGAGAAGGTCCAGCGCCTTGCCGACGCGTTGATGGTTGGTGATGGCCATTTTTTACTCCTCTGACTCTTTCAAGAAATCGACCTGTCCTGACTTCGGTGTCACGGGCTTATTGTCTTCTTGTGAAAGACGCAGAATTTCTGGCCAGCTTTGCACAAGGCCGTTGTAGCTAAGCGCCTCTGCCGCGCGTTTCTTTCGATCGCATATTAGATAAAGTCGGTATGCAAGTTCACGAGCAGGCTCGGCCTTCGCGCCTAGCTTCGTCACCAATTCCGCGGCAGGCCTTTCACCGCCAGTGGAGAGCACTCGTATCAGATGGTGAACGGTTTCCCAATTGGTGATTCTTTTCCCACCTAGAGGATCCCAATCGTTCGCGAGTTCTTCAGGCCTGAGAAGCCGCACTTTACCCCGGCCTGAAACTAATATTCCAGCTTCAGCCAGACCGTTCATTCCAGTGTTCTTTGCCTGTGCGAGCACAGTTGCCACGCCAAACTCGCCCTCGGCAAAGCCCTGCTGCTCAAACCACGCCAACGCCCAGCGACTGTCAGCGTCAATATCGCCCTCCTGCTCGGCCAGCGCGGCGTCAAGCGTTTCGTTGATGAGCGCCAACGCCTCGCGCACGGTGAGGGCGTTGCCCTGCGCATCTAGCACCCTGGCGTAGCGGGTAAAGACTGCCATGCCGGGGCCGATGGAGGCCTGTGCAAGGTCCACCGGAGCGATGTTGCCCGCCTGCAAATGACGCAACGCTTCCGGCAGCTCCCGCTGGAGCGCGGCCACGAACTCTCGCCGCGTCGCCGTCGGCGCATCCGCTGCCCGCGGCCGGCAGACGAGGACGATGCTGGAGGCTAGGGCGTTGGTGTCGATTCCAACAACGCGGCCTTCTTTTTCAGTCCGCATCGGCCATGTTCCGCTGACGGAAAAACCAGCACTGACAACGGCTGCCAAGAACGTCTCCCAACCAGTGCTCGCAGCACCGATGTCGCTCTCGTTCTCCGATTGCTTGAAGGCGTAGTAGATCGTGACTGGGAAAATTGGGTGGGCTTGCTCGGCGAGCCGAGTCATCGCGTGAGTCATTCCGTTAAGGAAAAACACCTCCGCCCTTTCTTTGCTTCCGTGGCGGTAAGCTGCCGCAACAAGCTCATCTGCCTTTGGGACAACGAGTGTTCCAAACAGATCTGGAAAAACGGAACGAAGCGCGCGCCGAAGCCAGACGTAGAAAAAATCCGAGAGATCGGCGTAAGCAATGTTGTCGTAATAAGGCGGGTCGGTAGAGATGACCTTACCCTCCGAGATGGTCTGTCGGTTTGCGTCGGCCTGAAGCGCTTTGCCGCTATTTGAAGTTCCGAGAACCTCGAAGGCTTTGACCTGCCGCTCGAACAGATTTGCGTAGCTGCCAGACGATTCAGAGAGAGGATTGCTTTCGGCATAATCCCAAACCATCGGCAGAGCTTGGCGGGCAAATACGCTACGCATTTGGGTGTTAGGCGCATTCCAGCCGCAGTTCGATGACGAGTGGTTTGCCACTTGATCGACGAGGAATGCCAAATAGGTCGCGACGCCCTCTCCATATGCAGCTGAACCCGAGCCGCCGTCAGTCAATGGTTTGTCGCCCACAGCCCAACCTGCCGAGGCGCAGTCGTCACGAATCCTATTCGCGACTTCGGCGACAAGGTCCGAAAAGGTCGTCAGCATCACTAATTGGCGCTGCGTGAACAGATCGCCCCAAATTGTGAAACCGTAGGGCACACAGGTTCCTCCGGTTAGGCGGGCGGGGATGTCTCCTTCTGGCTTCCATTCTGGCTTGGCCTTTTGGGGCGCCGATTCCTGCTCTGGCGTAGGACCAAGGAAGACGCGTCCGCGTTCGCCCTCGGCCACGATGGCCATGAGTCGCGCGCCCATCCGCCCGGCCTTGCCCTCGGCCTTGATGTAGTCACCCGCAATCGGAGTGCCGGACATCACGCAGCGGAAGTTCGCGCCGCGCGCGAGCTTGGTGCCAGCCTTCGCCGCCTCGGCGTCCTTCGGCTTGCCCACGCGCACGGTGAAACGGTAGCCGCCGTCCTCAATCAATGGCTCGACCCATGCTTCCTTCCCCGGCTTGGTCGAGAGCATGAAGCTGGAGGCGAGCGGCACATCCACCTGGCGATACGCCGGGTTCGGGCTCTTCACCGTCCGCGCCCAGAGCCAGGCAATGACCGTGAGCTTCTGTCCGACGAGCGGTTTCAGGTCGGGCCGCTCCTTCGCCATCGCGGCGGTAATCTCGATCTTCGGGTAGAGATGTCCGATGCGTTTTTTCGCCTCGTCTCGCATCCACCGGCCGTAGTAGCGCACGTCCTCTGCGAGCCCCTGCGCGCCCTTCCATTCACGCCCGATCAGTTCCTTGTTTCGGCGCGCCTCAGGGTTCACTGGCGGCCGGCCGGCGAATTTCGGCGGGATCTCGATCATTGCCTTGTTGATGAGCACGGCGACGGGATTGAGGTCGCTGGCGTAGCTCACCAACCCCAGGCGTTGAGCCTCGAGCGGAAGCGCCCCCCCTCCGGCAAAGGGATCATGAAAGGCAGGCAGCACATTTCGGTCGAACAGCTCTTTGGCCTCGGGGTGGTCGGCGTTGTCTGCGCAGGCCCGGCGCCAGCTCTGCCAAATCTCCTCCCTAGCAGCTTGGAGCATCTCTTCGTTGGTGGTGTTTTCCCACTTCACCAAGTCCTCTATAATTTTGAAAAGGCGTTTGCGCTCCTTCTCCTGCTTTTGCTCAGTTGGGAAAAGGTCGGGATTTGCTGACGGATCATCCACCATCTGGGCGAAAATGACCGCCCTAGCCGCAGCGAGGGGGCGGCGGGCCCACCACAGATGCAGGGTGCTGGGATGCCCATGTCGGATCGATTTTTCACGCGCCGAGGCATTATTGATGGCCTCAAGTGGCACCGCGACTTCGATTAGTTTCTTGCGGGACTTGGTCATGGGGAAAATGTGGATAAACTAGGAAGGCACAGCGGCACGTTCGAGCAATTCTACAAAATCGTAATTCACGCTCGTGACGCCGAAATCCGGTTCCCGCTGGAACGGCCTGCGCACATAGTGGACCTTGTGGCTCTCGCCGGGGAGAAACTCCACTATGGCCAGAATGAAGTCATCGGGTTTATTGAGCGAATAGAGGATCTCGTTCTTCGTGACTGTGACGGTTGCGGCGCCTGAGACCCGGCCCTTCACCTCGATGAAGCGAAGTTTGCCCGTGCGGGTGATGCGACTCTCGATGTCGTAGCCGAGCTTTTCGGTTTCCCGGTCGGTGGGGTCGAATCCCAGCGAGCGCTCTACCTCCATGATTATCTGCCTGGCGCGGGCGGCACTGGCCTGAGTATCTGCTGGAGCCGTCGCCGTCGGGGCTTTCCCGCCGCGCATGAGCGCAAGCAATCCCACGGGCACGACCAGTAGCCCACCAAGCACGACCGGGGGAAGGGCGGAGACCTGCGCCTCCCGGTTAAGCTCACCAAGCCGCTTCTGCAAGCGCGCCTGCAAATCGTCGGCACGCTTTCTCGCCTCTCCCGAGTTCAAGCGGGCTCCGGCGCGGCCGGATTCCTCCTGCGCTCTGAGTTGGGCTGCCCGATGATCCCAATAGTTGATCTCCTTGGTGAGGCGGTCCTGCACGGCTGCCCTGGTCTTTTCAATCCAAGCCAGCCGCCGATCGCGAACTTCCTGAACGTGCCCGGGCACAACGGTGGCGATGGCGTAGTTCTGAGCCTGTTGCTCCAATCCGCGAGAGACCCAGCCGCACTCGGGTCTGGCAAGGATGGCGGCAATGTCAGGCTCGTTGGCCGCCAGAGGACGATAATCGAGATAGGGTGCATACTGCAGGTGCCTAGTCTGGCCGGCACCGTCCATTTCCACGTAGAGCATACGCTTGGATATGGTGCGCCGGTCCCCGGAAGGCAGGAGGCTAGCATCCTGAATCGAGTGCTCGAGGAACATGAGGGTCCGTGGCGTCGTGCCGTGGTCGCGCTCATCCACAAGCACTGTGCCGCGTTTGAGCAGGTCGCGATGGCGCTCAAGCGTGAGGTCGAGGACGGAATCGAGCAGCGGGTGGCCGGGGCACACAAAAGCAGCGAGTGGCTGCCCCTGGGGTGATATCAGGTCCTTCTCGAAAACGACCCGCTCATAGCGCGCCAGCACGGGCTCGCCCTGGCCAATCTGGCGATCTCGGTTGCGGACCGGCGCCGGCACATGGGTAATCTCGTAGCGTCGCGGCTCGCGCTGGCGGGCGGTTCCGCCGAGGTTCTTGAATGCCTCGATGAAGAAGGACTCGATGAAGTGGGGCTGAAGCCGACGGGCCTCAGCTCTCTCCATATCCTCGCGAATCCGCGCCACTCGGTTCGCGTCCATCGCATCATGGGCCAGGGCCCGTTCTTCCAATAGCCCCTGCAGGTGCGGCCGATCCACGCCGTGTTCAATCGCCTGGTTCAGCCGTGCCTGCACATCGGCCCGGTCGCCGTAGCGGATAGCCTCGATCAGCAGGTCGCGAAGTGGCTTTCCCTCGAACTGCAACCGCCCCAGCACGTCAAAGACCTGGCCGCCGAGGGCTTGGCGGGCCTCCTCAAGCTTGTCGAGAAGCCGGTGATACACGTCACCCTCGCGGGTCTCCCGGGCAACGAGATTCCAAAGATGGCAGACCTCCGTCTGCCCGATGCGGTGGATGCGGCCGAACCGCTGCTCCAAGCGGTTCGGGTTCCACGGCAGGTCGTAATTCACCATCAGGTGCGCCCGCTGCAGGTTGATGCCTTCGCCGGCGGCATCCGTGGCGAGCAGCACCTGAACTTCGGGATCATGCAGGAAGCTCTCCTGCGCGTTGCGCCGTTCCTCCCGTCCCATGCCACCGTGGATCCGGACAAGCGCCTGGGGCCGACCGAGCAGTGTCCCGATCTGGCGTTCCAGGTAGTTAAGGGTGTCGCGGTGCTCGGTGAAGATGACGAGCTTTTGCCTTGGGGACACCTTGGGCTTGGGAATCGGGCCCGATCCGTAGGTCGCGGAGGGCTCGTCCACGCGATTAACGGTCTTGGGGCCGAAGACTTCATCTTGCAGCAGGCGCGCCAATTCCCGCCACTTGGCGTCCTGCCCGCCGCGCCGAACTTCCGAAGCCAAGGTCTCCAGACGGTTCAGCGTGCTGATCTCTGCCTTGAGCTCCGCGATTGTGCTCGCGGCCGTCGCTTGGTCGAGGACCTGCTCCTCGGCCTCCTCGACCTCATTCTCGGGCGCCTCCTCAAGATCCTCGATCTCCTCCGCGGACAACTGGGAGCTTCCTGCGCCGGACGGCACCGGGGTGGCTGCACCGCGCTGAAGGAGTTCGAGCTCAAGCAGCCTTTGCTCGAGGCGCTCACGCCGGCGACGCAGCGACTGATAGATGGCTTCCGGCGACGAGGCCAAGCGGCGCTGGAGGATGGTCAGTGCAAAGCCCACCGTGCCGGCGCGCCCATCGTTCTGCAGGGCCTCGGCCCGGTTGAACTCCTCGCGGACATATCCGGTGACCTCCCGGTAAAGCCGGGCTTCCGCCTTGGACAACGCGTAGGGGACGGTGTAGGCGATGCGTTCGGGGAATAGCGGGCGGCCGTCGAACTTCAGCAGCCGTTCCTTGACCATGCGGCGCATGAGGTCGGAGACATCGACCTGATGAACGCCATCACGGAACCGTCCCTCGAAGCGGTCCCCATCCAGCAGGGCGAGGAACAGCTGGAAGTCCTCCTCCTTGCCGTTGTGGGGTGTGGCGGTCATCAGCAGGAAATGCCGGGTGAGGCCCCCGAGCAGCTGGCCGAGACGGTAGCGTTGGGTGAACTTCACTTCCCCGCCGAAGAAGGTCGCGGACATCTTGTGGGCCTCGTCACAGACGATGAGGTCGTAGCGGCAGTCGGGGGCGGAGAGCTTTTGCTGAACCTCCTCGTTGCGCGAAAGCTTGTCGAGCCGGGCGATGGCGAGGTCGTTTTCGAGGAACCAGTTTCCGGTGCGAGCGGCCTCGAGCTTGTCGTTGGTCAAGATCTCGAAGGGGAGATGGAATTTGCGACTCAGCTCATCCTGCCATTGCTCGACCAGGCTACCGGGGCAGACAATGAGGCACCGACGCAGGTCCCCCCGTGCTATCAGCTCTTTAATGAGGAGCCCAGCCATGATGGTCTTGCCCGCACCAGGGTCGTCCGCCAGCAGGAAACGCAAGGGCTGGCGAGGAAGCATGGACTCATAAACTGCAGTGATCTGATGCGGCAGGGGCATCACCAGCGAGGTATGCACGGCCAGAACCGGGTCGAACAGGTGCGCGAGTTGAATGCGGTGTGCTTCCGAGACCAGCCGGAAGAGGGCACCGTCGCCGTCGAAGCTCCAAGGCCGCCCCGTTTCGACAAGATTAAGCCGGGCCTCGTCGTGGCGGTAGATGATTTCGTCCGCCACCTTGCCGGTCGGACTGCGATAGACCAGCGTCAACGCATCGGATCCATGCCATTCGACTCGCACCACAGAAACGCTGGCATCGGGCAGGATGCCACGGATCACGGCGTCTGGCTGGAGGTCTTCGAGGCGCATGGTCAGGGTATTAGGTTGTGGCATCGCCCTGATGGCCCGAACAAGGAAGTGCCTTTTCTATTCATGAAGAGACTGAATTTTTGGTCGATAGAAAACTTGCCGGTTAAGGGGTCGGTCAGCGGTTGACCGACCCTATCCATGGGCTGGAAGGCGGCTGATCGGCCAACCGGACGGACGGAGCACATCCAGTGTCCCTTTGGCAGTCAGCAGGACCTCCACCTTGACTCCCGCCAAGGCGTAGGCCCAGGGCGGAAGCTGTTCAACAAATCCATCGGTGATCACAAGGGCTTTCTCCGGTCGGGTTCTCCGCAAGTGCTCCAGGACGCAGGCCAGCGAGGTGCCCCCAGTGGACTTGGTCACCAGGCGTCCCTTTTGGAACTCGGCCGGCTCGACCGTGTTCGCGAAGGCGTAAAAAGGTCGGCGCAGGTGGCGCTCGAAGCGATGCAGGAGCGCCGTCACCGCCTGCAAATCTTGGGACATAGATCCACTCACATCCAGATAAACGGCCACGGTCCCCCTCGGTTGCATACGGTAGGTCGTCCAGGGATTTTCTGTTATAAGCGGATTCCACAAGCTGCGCAGGACTCCCCGGCGATCCCCCGCATGGAGCACGGGCAAGCGTGTCAGTGCGGGCACAGCCTCCCGCACGCCTCCCCGGCGATCGGGTGTGACCAGCTTGCGCAGAATTTCCACGGTGAGACGCTCCCACGCACGGATCTCCGGGGAGGCCGCCGGCGGAACCGAAAGGTCGCCTGGCTTGGTGATACCCTGTCCCGGCAGGAGCCCCTGGGCTGCAATCTCGCGGGCCGCCGCTCGCAGACGCGCTGCCAAGTCCGGCGGCAGGTCATCCGGGTCGAGATTCCCGTCGCTCCCATGGTTGCCAAGAAACACCGGCTCCAGTTCGCCTGGCCTTTCTCGCCAGGCATCGATTGTCCTGGACTTGAGAAACTCCAAGACGTCCTCGTGCAATGCCCGCCCGGCATACAGAGCGCTCCACAATTCAACCCCCTCCCGGCCCAGCCAGCGCAATGTTTCCAGGTGCTCCGGATCAGGTGAGAATCCCTTTTCGCCCACTTTCCCGAGTGCCGCCTGATGATGCGCAAGATCACGCTTATCCTGCCGGCGCAGGAGCGCCATCGGGCCTTTCCCATTCACATAGAAGTGGCTCATGAACTCGCTGTAGTCCTCGCCTAGTTTGCGGTGGATGATCGCGTTGATCACGGCGTCGAGCGCGATGTTGACCGCCCGCGTCATGTGCCGGATCTCGAGTGTGTGGCGCAGCAGCACGTGCAGCAATTCGTGGATGAGCAGCGCCTTTACATGGCTCTCCCGGGAGCAGTGCGTCCCAATGAAGCTCAGATTCACCTGCAGGACAGGGCGGGCCCCCAGGGTGACCGCCGCCGTCGGGACTTCAGAGGTGAACTCAACCCCGGCCATTCCGAGCAGTCCTCGACAGGCGAGTGGATTCTCCTCGGCCAGTTCCAGAAGCAGCGCGTGGAAGCCCTCTTCGTCGATCTTCATGGTGACTACTCGTAGTAACCGTCGGCGCGATACAGGACCAGCCGCCGGCCGAGCCGAGCTTCACTCCAGACGGATGGCCGATCTGGCGCGTAGTAGGCCGGGCCACACAGCCCTAGAATCAAGGCGGTCTGCAGGGGATGCAATCCGCTCGGCCGATGCCCATCGTCCTTGGTGAAGACAAAGCCGCCTACGATGCCCATCTCCTTTTCGGGGGTGTTGTCATGGACAATTCCGTCGAGGCAGGGCCGGCAGAGCCAGCGTCCTTCCGGCACGGGAAAGCGCCCCCGTGCGGCTGCGAGATCGGAAAAACCCTCGCCTGCCAGGAGCGCGCGGGCTCGCTCCACCCGGGAGGAGGCCCCAGCGAGATCGAAGGCCAGCACAAGACCGATGGTGAAGATGCGCACGTCCTCTTTGGGGGCGAGGAGGGAGCAATGCACCCGGTGGATACAATTGTTGGGCGGGGGGCCCATGGTGCTGTTCTCAGGATAGGTTGCGGTTGACCTGTTCGACAGACAGGACGGCGCGCTCGTAATCGCGCAATTGGTCGGCCCAGTTATCGGGGAGCTTCTTGTTTCGGCTCACTAGGTAATCGAGAAAGTGCCCCCCGCGCAGCCGGCGCTTCTTAGTCCAGTCTGCCATCAACTTGAGCGCGGCCTCGTAACCCGGAATGGCCGCCTCCCACTTGCCTCCCTTGGGCGGACTCATCGGGTTGCGTTGGCCGTCGCGCCATTCGATTTCGGCCGTTACGACCGCCACGTCAGCCACGATTCGGCTCAAGTCGCTCAGCCCGTCGGGACCGACCTTGGGTTGGGCCTCCGCCAATAGGTGCGGCTGGACTGCCAGGGCAAAGGCCGCTGTGCGCTCCGCGCTTTCGCCGGCGATGAGTTGGGAGACCGCGACGCTGCCGGTGTCCGGATCGGGACAACTGGTTAGGAGGAGGCGCACCTTTTTCGCTAGGTCCGTTTCGAGCGAGAATTCGTGCAGCCACTTTTCCCGTCCGGTGAGCGCCACGGAATCCCAGGCCACGCGATGCGACGCGTCGATCGTCTCCCGCGGGGCCGGCTCGCCGCTCGCCACCTGCGGAATGCTGGAACGCAGGACGAGCCGGAAGAGCCGCTCTTGTGGCAGGTTCGACACGCAGGTGGCGGCAAGGAGGTTGCGCGCTAGTTGACGAGTGCGCCGGGGGGACAACCGCAGGCCGGCCCGTCCCAAAGTGGTTGAGACTGTGGCCGCATACGCGAGGACATGGGCGGGCGGAGCCTTGAGCAGGCCGGCGAATCGCGCAGCCCGCTCCTCGAGGAAGCTCCGCAATTGCCCGCCGTCCTTCGAGACCACCCCGTCGCCGCGCGGGTCCGCCACCGCAGCCTTCTCTTCGGTGTTCAAATCAGACCAGTCGGCCACGCTGATGAGGAAGGCGAAGCGGTCGGCGAGTGCCGCGTCCAGGGGTTCGGCGCCAGTGTAGCCATTCTCCTCTCCGGCGGGATTCATGGCGGCCCAGCGGAAGCGCAGCCGCTCGAGCTTGAGCCCCTGAATCCGCCGCTCGTGGACCAGTGAGAAAAACCGGTTCTGGTGCTCCGGTTTGCAGCGCGAGAGTTCGTCCACCAAGACCGACTCCGCCTTCCACACTGTGGCCGGCGTCTCAATGAACCGGATCGATTGCCCGTCCGGCGTGGGATACGGAAAGCCGACCAGGTCGTCGAAACTGACCAAGCTCGCGTTGTAGTGTCGGTGTTCGAGCGCCAGCGCCTCAGACAGCGAGTTCAGGAGGAAGGTCTTTCCAGTCCCATGGCGGCCGAGAAGAAGGAGGGGGTCCTCGGAGATCAGGGCCGCCAGGATGATCGGCTCGACCTGGTCGTAGCCGTAAACGCCGAGCTGGCGAAGGAAGCGGGTGCGGGTGCTCATGAGCGGGGCAGGTTGAAGGGTGCGAGCGCTCAGGACTCCCACGGCAGGCCGGACTTGCCGAAGTGGCCGTAGTTCGTCGTCTGCGAGTAGATCGGCCGCAGGAGGTCCAACTGCTCGATGATTGCCCCTGGGCGGTAGTCGAACTGCGCCGCATATTGGGCGGCCAGGCGGTCATCGCCGGTCCCGCGGGTGTCAACCGTGATGGAGACGGGCTGAGCGACACCAATCGCGTAAGATACCTGGATCTCGGCGCAGCGCGCCAGTTTCCGGCGCACGATCTGACGGGCCACGTGCCGCGCGAAATACGCCGCCGAGCGGTCGACTTTCGAGGGATCCTTGCCCGAAAAGGCGCCGCCGCCGTGGCGGGCAAACCCGCCATAGGTGTCGACGATAATCTTGCGCCCCGTGACACCGCAGTCGCCTTCCGGCCCGCCAGTATCGAACACTCCGGTCGGATTGATGTAGGTGCGCAGCTTGTCATGGTGCCAAGGCCCGAGGGCGCGGGGCAGGAGGACGCCGGAGATCCATGACTTGAGTAGCGCCTGATCGAGCCCATGGATGTGCTGGGTCGAGACGACTACGTCGGTGACCTCCGTTGGGCGGCCGCCTAGGTAGCTCACCGTCACCTGCGCCTTCGCGTCCGGCCGCAGCCAGCCGACTTCGCCGACCTTGCGCGCCCGCGCCAGTTCACGGGTGAGGCCGTGGGCAAGGGAGATGGGCAGCGGGAGCAACTCCGGCGTCTCGTCCGTCGCGAAGCCGAACATGAGGCCCTGGTCACCGGCGCCCTGATCTTTGCCGTAGCCCACCCCTTGGGCGATGGCGCGCGACTGCTGGCCGAGGGCGTTGATGATCTTGACCTCGTCGGCATTGAATTTCTCGTTCGCCTCGGTGTATCCGACCGCGCGGATAGTCCGGCGGATGACCGCCTCAATTTCCGGCGTGGAGAGGGGTGCCGTCGTGGCGACCTCGCCGGCCACAACCACGAGAGAGTCCTTGCAGAGAGTCTCGATTGCGACGCGCGCCCTGGGGTCGCGCGCCAGATAGGCGTCGAGGAGGCTGTCGGAGATGGCGTCAGCCACCTTGTCCGGGTGCCCCTCGGAAACCGATTCCGAGGTGAAGAGGAAGTCGGCCCCGCTCATCAGGCGGCCCTCCCTTCGGTGGCCAAGAATTCGAGCGGCTGCCCGAGGGAGGCCTGCAGGTCAAGGTGAGCGAAGAACGCATCGCGGCGCTCACGCGCGACCACGAGGTCCTTGGTGCCGAGGGAGGCGACGAGCCGGCGCTCGGCCTTCAGCCACGCGGCGTCGCGGACGCAGTAGCGCACGAACCACGTGCCGTTATTGTTGAACAGGTGGTGGCGGTCGCCACCCCGGAATCGCAGAGCGAGTTCAGTCTTCATGATGCGGGGAGCCTTCAGGCTGCATCCGCATCAAGGGAAAAGTGTTTTGGGAAGAATCCCCACATCCCTGGCGGATACTCTCCGCCAGGCGGCCACCGTAGCTTTTCCCAAGCTCGGTTGGCAGGTTCACGCCCCGGCGGTAAGCCGGTTTGCAGAACCATTCTTGATGCGATTGCATGGGCAGAAGGTTGAGCAGTGCCCCGCCAAAAGGCAAGAGTCGCCCGGCTCCAGTTATGGCATAAGGCCCCTAGTCGCGAGGCCCCAGCCAGCGCTCATTCCAGCTGCCGATCGGTCGCTCTTTCGCCGTGGCGCTGTCGACCAATAGCACCTGGCCCTCTTCGACCCAGAAATAGGCCAGTTGCCGCCAGCGCCGGCTGAGATCAGCGGCAGCGTCGCGACTGATCCCGGCGATGCCAAAGCCCGCTTCTTGGTGCCGGCCATCTCGCGATCCTCCGACGACCGGGAAATGTGCGAGACGCCGCCCAAGTAGCTCGCGCGCTAGCGCAGCATCGGCGGCATCGTTCTCCGCGGGAGCGGTCAAGGCGCCATCAGGATTGTGCGCCGTGAGGATCGCGAAGGCAGGTGGCCAGCCACCGGGGGGCGCCCGCCCGATGAAAAACGCTTCGGCAAACTCAGGCGGCAGTGCTTCGCTCATCGCTCCACCCGGTAGATCCGGCCCAGGGCTTCAACCGATTGGCGGAGAGACCGGCGCAGCTCCGCCGGGGCCACGACCTCCGCATGCTCGCCCCAGCCCAGGACCCAGTGGCCGACCTCGTGGAGGTCAGCCACCTGGAAGCGCAACTCGAGCTGACCGCGCGGCGATTCCCGGAGCGATTGCGAGTGGTGCCAGATACGTTCCCGAATGTAGCGAGCCGCGAATTCGTCGAAGCGAATTTTGACCGGGATCACCCCGTCGCCGGTGAAGACCCCGAAACTGTTCCCAAAGTAGTTCTCGATCGAGAAACCCTGCACGCGCTCGAAGCGTCGCTCGAGGAGACGCACCTTCTTGATCCGGGCCAGGGCGAAGGTCCGCATCGCTTCGCGCCGCAGGTCCCAGGCGACGACATACCAAGCGCCTTGGACGCAGGCCAGGTGGTGGGGCCGCACCCGGCGCGGCTCGGTGCGGCGCGCCCCCACCTTGTGATAATCGAAGGCGACCTCGTGCTGCGAGCGAACGGCATGATGCAACCGCGAATACTGCTCCAGATCCGCCTCACCCACCCCGGCCGTGCGAAACGAGACTCCGGGGGCTGGCTGGAAGGTAACCTCCGTGTCCAGACCGGTGATGATCTTCTCGAAGGCCGTCCGCAGGGTGCCCTCGAAGGGTGTGCCCCGGTATTGCTCCAGCGCCCTCTGGGCGACGACCAGGGCTAAGACCTCGCCCTCAGTCACCTGGATCGAAGGGAAGGCGCTCACCGGCTCGGCGTAGAAGTAGCCATGGCGCGGACCGTCGTATTCGATCGGCAGGTTGAGCCGGTCGCGCATGAACTCGATGTCGCGCTGCACGGTCTTGACCGAGACCTCGAGCTTGCCGGCCAACCGGATGCAATTGGGCCAGAGACCAGCTTGTAGTGCCTCGTGGATCTTCAGCATGCGCGCCAGCGGGGGGCGGGTGCGCGGGATCGGGCCGGGGCGGCTCATGGCAAATTCACTGATGGCCCCATGGCCGGCGGGCGGCAATGCCCGAGTTGGATTTGCCTCTTGGCTGGTCACAAGGACGCATCATGCCTGAGGGTGTCGGTCAGCCGTTGTCGCACCCCCTCTGGCAGCATGCACGACTATGAACGCACTCCGATATTCCCGGCCTCTCTTCCCCGTCTGCGCGGTACTCCTCTTGGGTGCCGCCGTCTGCGCCTCCTTTCCTGAAGACTAGGAGAAAGCCGCGCCGCCGCCCTAGGCCAAATCTCACCGTTACGGGGAAAATGGTGGGGAGTTGACTGGCAAGACAGCATCCGACGTTTCGGTTTGGCGCCGGAGCCCGTATCTAGCAGGATCACCGCTCCCCACCCCACACGCTTGTGTGCCTCCGCCTGCTCTCTCGATTCCTACTCGCCGCCCTCGTGCTCGCGATGAGTGCCGGGGACCTCGGCGTTGCTGCCGGACCACAGCCGACTTCCCTGCCCTCCCCCCGAAGCTAATTCTTCTATACCCATGCCCGCCTCCCGTTCTCCCAAGAGGGATCCTCTCACCGTAATCAAGGAGAGTTCCCAAACCATGACCTCCGATAGCCTGACGACCGCTGTGACCCTGCATTTCCGAGGCAAGGGCGTCCGGGTAGTCGGACGCAGGTGGAGCGTGGACAGCGACGAGGAATTTTTCAACTCGGGCTCCATCACCGAGGCGGCCGAACTTTGGGAGGCGCTGGAAACGGCCGCCTCAGAGGGGGGCGTGAACCTGCCCGGCCTTGAAGTCGTCGTGCAGCGCCTGCAGGCCGTGGACCCGAATTGGGCCAAGGCGCTCGCCTCGCTCGAGGATGATGACAAAGAGGAGGAGTTCGACCCCGTCGCCTGTCCTTACTGCGGAAAACTAGGCCAGCAGTGCGAACAGCACCTTCTTGTTAACATCGACGCCACCTTTGGCGAGGCCTGGGGTCCGGCCTCAGGTCTTTTTCGCGGGTATGTGAATGGGGCCGACGGCGAGGAAGGCGATGATGTTGTCGATACTTCGGAACGTATTCATGAATTCGTGCGCGCATGCGATGAAGTGGCGCTCTGCTACGATCATTACGCGGAGGGCGGACCGGGGATGTCCTCGCACGAATACTGGTGCTGGAGCGAGGACCCGGCGCGGGATCTCAAACGGCTGAAACGGGAGTTGGGACTGCCTGAGTGATCAGCCCGTAACTGGCAGCCCATATGAGGCTCCTCACAACGGCATTACCCGAATTCATTCCTCAGCCACGAGTTTGTCGACGTTTGAGGGGATGATGTTGAAGTAAGCCATGCCGGTTGGTTGATTCGATATCCCATAGTAGTGGTCCCACAGCTTATCCTGATTCCGATGGCACAGGAGTGTCGCGGTGAGTCCGGGATTCTTAAACGCCGCCACATGGTAGGTACAGAACGAGTGCCGGAGGCAATTGCGCGGATGCCGTACCTTGGCCTCGCGGAATAGCTTCGACTTGAGGTGCATCCACTCAGCTTCGTTCATCGCCCAGCAGGCGTCGTTCGTTGCCGCCAGCCATTCCCAGAGATTGGGAGGAAGGCCATCGAGATAGAAGCGGCGCTTGGTCTTGATCTTGTTTTTCGGAAGAAGAATCCCCTTCTCGACGAAGTTGATATCGGACTTCGAAAGTCGGCATGAAGACGAGAAGCGCAATCCAGCGAACGCCTCCAAGGCCAAGCGACCGAGTGCCTCGGGGTAGTGCTGCTTGGCGCAAGCGAAGAGTCTGGCAGTCTCACCTGGAGTCAGGATGCCCACCTCGTCGATCGAGTCGTTGCGTTTGGAAAAGCTGTCGGTCGGATTGATCGGTACATCCTTTCTGTACTTGTTGAAGAGTGCGCAGATGTGCTTCCGGTAGGAGTTGAACGTGCCAGCTGATGTCCAACCGAAGGAATCGATCCATCCTTCAATTTCTGGTGCCGTGATCGAGTTCATCAAGCGGTCACCGAACTTTTCGGTAAACATCTGGAGCTTGTGCCTTCGCTGTCTGAGCGAGTTCGCAGTTACTTCGCCACGTTTTTGCCGGGCTTCGAAGGTTTCCAAGTACGACTTAACTGCCTGTGCAACGGTTAGCGTCGAAGCCGTCTTGCCGGTGCGCTCGTTATTTTCCCGCCAGCCGGCAACGACATCTACCCAGGTCGCTTCGCCGATCGCACGCCTGAAGGCGAGGAAGTCCTGAATCTCGCCTCTTGAGAGCACACACTCTTCGCGCTCCTGAGCCAGTTGCTCAACGAGTTCTTGGTATCGGGCCTCTCGTTCTTCAAGGGTGCGGTACGACTCGGTCTTCCGGTGCTCGCGGTGACCCCACTGGATTAGGTAGGGGCTTGGTCGGTCCCCTCTAAAGAGCCGAATTGGCCTCGGAGCCCAGTAGTGCCGTTTTGGACGCCTGGCTGGCTGCGTTTGGCGATTTTGGTTGGGTTTTGGTTGTGAAGATTGGTTGATCATGTTGGTACTCGTAGTGTACGGATATTACTGGGTAACATTTATGGCGCTTTTGTCAAAAAAAATGCCCCGAAAAATCGGGGCTTACGAAATGGTGGACCTTACTGGACTCGAACCAGTGACCTTTTCCATGTCAAGGAAACGCTCTAACCAACTGAGCTAAAGGTCCAAAAATCTGAGGTCGGCGAGTAACGCGGTCTGAACGCCTCAGCGCAAGGAAAAATCCGCGGCAGCTTCCGCCCGGTCCCGGGCGATCTGCGCCCGCAGTTCATCCACCCCGCCGAACTTCCGCTCCGGCCGCAAAAAGCGCAGCCACTTCACCGTCACGGCATCGCCCGTCTCGAACGGGCAATCGCCCAGGAGATGGGCTTCCAGCAGCGGCTGCACCGCCTGCTCCAGCGTCGGACGCAGGCCGTAATTCGCCACGCCGGGCAGTGGCGTGACGGCCTTGGCCCCGGCCACCCGCACCACGTACACGCCGAACCGGGGGCGAAGGTCCGGCGCCCAGGCCACGTTCAGCGTCGGGAACCCGATCGTGCGGCCCATGCGCTTGCCGGCCACGACCGGCCCCTCCGCGAAATAGCTGTAGCCGAGCAGGGCATTGGCGGCCGCGACCTCGCCGGCCTCGAGCAGCGCCCGGATGCGCGTGCTGCTGATCGGCTCGCCGTCAAAATTGACCCGCGGGGCGCTGAAGACGGTCAGGCCCTGCTTCCGGCCTTCCGCGACCAGCAGCGAGATGTCCCCCACCCGGCCCTGGCCGAAACGGAAATTCTCGCCGACATAGACCGCGGCCAGGCGCGGGGCGCGCTGCCGGAGCCATGGAAGGAAATCCAGCGCGGCGACCCGCGCGAACTCGGGGGTGAACGGCTGCGTGATCATCACCTCGACACCGAGGCGGTGCAGGACGCGGGCCTTGTTGGCGAGGTCCATGATCAGCCGGGTCGGCTGGGCCGGCCGGAAGAGCACGCTGGGATGGGGATGGAAGGTCAGGACCGCCGCGGTGCCGCCGCTGCGCCGGGCGGACTGCACCGCCGCCTCGATCACCGCGCGGTGACCGAGATGCACGCCGTCGAACATGCCGATCGCCAGATGCAGGGGGCCGGGCGGCAGGACCGCCTGCTCGAGCCCGGCAAACTGTTGGATCGGGTTCACAGGGCCACGCTGGGCGCCGCGGCGTGCACCGGAATCAGGCGCTGCTCAATCTCGGGCAGGCTGAGCGCCTCGATTGCGTCGAGAGTCAGAGCCTGGGAGACGTTGAAACGGTCGGTGGCCGTGCGCCGCAACGCGCTGAGATGGGCGCCGCAGCCCAGCCGCTGGCCGAGGTCGTGCGCGATGGTGCGGACGTAGGTGCCCTTGGTGCTGCGCAGGCGGAAATCGAGCTGCGGCAGGGCGAAACGCGTCAGGTCGAAGCTCATCACGCGGATGAACCGCGGCTCACGCTCCACTTCCTCACCCTTCCGGGCGCTTTTGTACAGCGGCACGCCGTCGATCTTGATCGCGGAGTACATCGGCGGGGTCTGGTACTGGTCGCCGAGGAAACCCTGCATGGCCTGGCGGACTTCCGCCTCGGTCAGCGGCGGGACCGGCCGGGTCTCGACGACCTCGCCGTCGGCATCCTGCGAGTCGGTCGTCTTGCCCAGCTCGATCGTGCCCTCGTACTCCTTGTCGAGGCTGATCAGGTACTGCGAGATCCGGGTCGCCTTGCCGATGAGCATGATCAGCAGGCCGGTGGCCATCGGGTCGAGCGTGCCCGCGTGGCCGATGCGCCGCATGTTCAGCTTGCGGCGGAGGCGCGCGACGACGTCGTGCGAGGTGTGCGCCGGCGGCTTGTCCACGAGCAGCACGCCCTCGAGTTCCTTGGGCGGGCGGATCATACGCCGGACTTTCCCTGGTCGACCGCGGCGATCTGTTTCGCCAGCGCCGCGACGAGCCGCTCGTAGAAGCCGGCCGTGTCACGCTTGAGGTTCAGGCCCGCCGCGCAGGCGTGGCCGCCGCCGTTGAACTGGGCGGCGATGAGATCCATCCGGTACGCGGCCTCCTTGGCGCGCAGGCTCGCCTTCACGCTGCCGTCGCCGCGCTCCTCGATGAGCACGCCGATGTCCACGCCGTCGATCGAGCGCGCGTAGTCCACGAGGCCCTCGGTGTCCTCCGCGGTCGTGCCGGTCTCGGCAAAAATCCCGTTCGCCAGCCGGCCGATGCAGACCCGGCCGCCGCACTCGAGCTTTAGCGAGGCCAGGTAGTGCTGCAGCAGGGCCAGCTTGCCCATCGACTCGCGCTCGTAGAGCTCGAAGCCGACCTCCGGGGGGCAGGCGCCGCGGGCCAGCAGCTCGGCCGCGATGAGCATCGTGCGCCGCGAGGTCGACGCGAACCGGAACTGGCCGGTGTCGGTCAGGACGCCCGCGTAAAGCCCGTTTGCCGCCTGGGCGTCGATCACGAGGCCGAAATCCATGGCGAGGCCCCCAATGATCTCGGCGGTGGCGGCGGCGCCGTTGTCGACGACATTGATCTCCGCATAGCCGACATTCGAAAGGTGATGGTCGATGTTGCCGACCGGCGCGGGAAACCGGCTCCGGAGCCGCTCGCCGGGCCGGGCCTGGTCGGCGGAGTCGACGAAGACCGCGGCGTAGTCCGTGGGATCGCGCAGCAGGTCCTCGGCGCCGCGGAACTTCATGCCGGCGACGAGAAATTCCAGGCGGCGCGGGACCGGGTCGGCATTGACGCAGCACACGTCGTAGCCGGCGGCCGCCAGCAGGCGGGCCAGCGCGACCTGCGAGCCGATGCAGTCGCCGTCGGGCCGGGCATGGCCGACGACGGCCACCCGGCGGCCGCGCAGGCGCTCCAGCAGGAGCCCGAAGTTCGCGGCCAAGTGCGGGAAGAATTTGCTCACGAGGTCTCCTTTTCCTCCGGACGCGCGGGGGTGGCGTGCTCGACCTGGTCGAGCAGGCTGAGGATGCGGGAACCGCGGACGGCGGACTTGTCGAGCACGTAGGTGAAGCGCGGCAAGAACTTGAGGACGATCCGACCGCTAAGCTCGTGCCGGAGCACGCCGGACTGGGCGCGGAGCCACCGCAGCTTGGACTCAACCTCGTCCGGAGATCCGACAATCGAGACGAACACCCGGGCGTCGCGCAGGTCGGGGGCGACCCGGACCTCGGTGAAGGTGATGGCCACCGCCTCGCTCTGGAAGCGCTGCCGCAGGATCGCGCTCAGTTCGCGCTGGATCAGCTCATTGACGCGTAGCGTGCGGTTGGACATCGCGGGATCGGGAGGAAGGAAAGGAAGAGTGGCGGGAGCCGGGCCTCAAGCTTGGGCGGACGGGCCGGGGATTGAAGCCAGAAGATGAGGGCGGATCAGCCGGAAGGGCGAAGCGGACTTCGGATTCACGGCGGCCCTCATCCCGGTGCGGAGCCCGGGCGCGGTCAGAGTGACGCCCGGACCTTCTGGATCTCAAAGCACTCGATGAGGTCGCCGGCCTGGTAGCCGTTGAAGTCGTCGAGCTTGATGCCGCACTCGAGGCCGGCGCGGACCTCGTTGGCGTCGTCCTTGAAGCGCTTGAGCGTGGCGATCT
>CAYYGV010000034.1:0-32028 GCA_964471615.1 uncultured Opitutaceae bacterium | reverse complement strand
CCTTCTTGCGCAGGATCGTGGTGGCCTCCTCGACGTTGCCGTTGGCCTCGGTGAGAGCTTTCTTGCAGTCAAGCAACCCGGCGCCCGTGGAAAGGCGGAGGTCGTTGACCATCTGAGCGGTGATGGTGATGCTCATTGCGGAATGATTTCGGTGTGACGATTACTCGGCCTTGACCGGGGCCTTCTTGGCGCGGACCGGTTTCTTCTTGGCCACGGCGGCCACCTCGGACTCACCCTCAACGGCGGCGACGACGTCGGCCGGGAGCTCGACCTTGGAGAGGTCAATCTCGCCCGCGGCAGCCGGGGCGGTCTCGCCGCTGGCGGCCTTCAGGTCGGCGGCACCGCGCTGGGCGCGGCGCGTGTCACGCTGGGCCAGGCCGGACTGCACGGCGGCGACGATCGACTCGACGATGATGCGGATCGACTTCACCGCGTCGTCATTGCCCGGGATCGGGTGCGAGAGCGAGGTCGGGTCGGAATTCGTGTCCACGATGCCGACGCACGGGATGCCGCAGCGGGAGGCCTCGGCGACCGCGATCTTCTCGTGGTTGACGTCGACGACGAACATGGCGGACGGCAGGCCGACCATGTCGACGATGCCGCTGAAGTTGCGCTGCATGCGGACCATCTCGCGCTTGATGGCGGCTTCCTCCTTGGAGGAGAGCTTGGCCAACTCGCCGCTGGTCTCCATGGCCTGGTAGCGCTTGAACTTGGCGATCGAGCGCTTGACGGTCTCGTGGTTGGTCAGCGTGCCGCCGAGCCAGCGGTCGACGCAGACCGGCATGTTGGTGGCGCTGGCGGCCTCACGGACGATTTCCTTGGCCTGGCGCTTGGTGCCGACGAAGAGGATGTTGCCGCCGTTGGCGACGGTGTCCTCGACGAACTTGCAGGCCTTTTCGAGGGCCTCGAAAGTCTTGCCGAGGTCGATGATGGAGATGCCCTGGCGGTGGTCGAAGACGAAGCCCTTCGAACGCGGGTTCCAACGCTTGGTCTGGTGCCCGAAATGCACGCCGGCATCGAGCAGGTCCTTGGGAGTGATGTTCATGATGATCTATGTTTTTCCGAAACACAGGTCGGCCAATGGGCCGCCTTGCGATCGTGACTGACGTTTATGGTTGATGGTTGCTAACTGACAGAGCGGTCGAAAACAGGGATCGCCGGGGCCGCTTGCAAGCGAGAACTTCGATTAATCCCAAAAAGGCGTTGACACCCAATTTCCCGACCCGCACGTTCCGCCTCCCTTTGTTGCAGGGTGGAGCAGCCTGGTAGCTCGTCAGGCTCATAACCTGAAGGTCGTTGGTTCAAATCCAACCCCTGCACCCAATTTCAAACGCCTCCCTCTGCTCGGGAGGCGTTTCCTTTTGTGAATGTACCGCGTTTACATTCTACTTAATCCCCAGAACAAGAGGTATATCGGTCTCACGGACGATCTGGCCCGTCGCCTAGCGCAGCATAACGCGGGAACCAGCACCTGAACCCGACACCGCGGACCATGGAGCCTGATTTGGTCCAGCGATCCCATGACTCTCGGCGAGGCCAGAAAACTGGAGAATCTCCTAAAACGGCAGAAAGGCGGCGTCGGCCTCCATCGCCTCACCGGCTTGTAGCCGGCTCATAATCCCGCACTTGCGGGATCGTTGGTTCAAATCCAACCCCTGCACCCAATTTCGAACGCCTCCCACTGCTCGGAAGGCGTTTGTGTTTAAGGGGGTTGCGCGATTCCGTCCGACTGCCCGCCTGATTGAGCCTTCACCTCGCGGGAAATATGCCCGACGCTCCTCCCATGGGTTCCAGTGTCGAGACACGCCCGGCCTCAACCTTGTGGGATCGGCTAAGACTCGCCTTCGGCGGGCGCAACATGCCGGTCACCGTCTATTTGGTCCTCGTCCTTGGCGCCCTCGTCGCGGCCTTCGTTCCGAACCCGCGCCACACGGCGCCCGGGGACCAGGTCGTCTCGGCGCGCTCTGCGCTCGACCTGTCCATGTGGCGAAGCCGCCATGCGCTCGAGCATTCGCCGGTCGAATGGAGCGAATTTGACGAGGCCCTGCTCGAACTCAGGTACCGCATCACCGCCGGGTACGAGGCCACGGGCAGCGAGGCGGTCGCTCAGGCGATGTGCCAGCGGATCGACGGCTTGCCGTACCGGCGCGTGATCCAACTCGGCTACGAAGCGCGGCTCGCCCGCCTGGCGGATGACAAGGCCCAGCTGGAGAGCTTCCTGGCCGTGAACGCCACGCTGCGGACCAGACCGGACGACGAACCTTCGATTGCCTATCTCCGCTCCCTCCGCGAACGCCAGTTGATCCACCTTGCGGAACTCGACCGCGAGATTGCCGAAACCCAGGCGAAGGTGGCAGCCCGTTAGCCAATTCGCCGCCGGCGATCCGCCCCTACTCGCACCGCAGCGCAACGATCGGGTCGACCTTGGCCGCGCGGCGGGCCGGGAGCCAGCTTGCGACCAGTGCCACGAACACGAGCAGCAACGCGACCGCGGTGAAGATGGCGGGGGCGTTCGGTCGCACTTCGTACAGCAGGCTGACCATGCCACGACTGAGTTCGTCCTGCGGCGAAAGACCCAACCGCATTCGCGAGTTGCCGCTAGTGGCTGCTGCCGCACGCGTGGCTCGATGAGCACGAGTGGCTGGAACTGCACGAATGGGACGAGGAGCAGGAGTGGTGATTGCCGCCGCTGTCCGCGCCGGAGTCCGAATGCCCGTGGGTTCCGTCGGCCGGCGTGCCAGGGTCCGCGTGGGAATGGCCCGAGTCGTGGTTGGACGACGAGAAGAGTGCCGTGAACCAGGTCCAGAACGAGCCGTCCTCGCGACCGCAGTCCGGCGACGCCGACCCGTCAGCCGTGCCGTCCACCACCGGTTTCTTTTTCTGCTTGGGGTTCATGAGGCCACCGTTTCCGACCCCTTCCGCCAAGTCACTCCCATCTGGATGAGCGGCACGCCCAGCCATCCCAGCGGTTTTCGCTGGCGCTTGCCGTCGCCGCCCTACCCGTCCCGCAGCACCGCGGTACCCTGCGTGCGGTCGAATGCCCCGTCCCATTTCGCCACGATCAGCGTGGCCACGGTGTTGCCGATGAAGTTGGTGATCGCCCGCGCCTCGGACATGAAGCGGTCCACGCCCAGGATCAGGGTCATCCCCGCCACCGGCACCTTGCCGGTCGCCGCCAGCGTCGCCGCCAGCACGATGAAGCCGCTGCCCGTCACGCCCGCGGCACCCTTCGAGGTGATCAGCAGCACCGCCAGCAGGCCCAGCTGCTGGCCGAGCGAGAGCGCGGTGTCGGTCGCCTGCGCGATGAACAGCGCGGCCATCGTCAGGTAGATGCACGTCCCGTCGAGATTGAACGAATAGCCCGCCGGCACCACGAGGCCCACCACCGGACGCGAGCAGCCGGCGCGCTCGAGTTTTTCCATCAGGCCGGGCAAGCCCGCCTCGGACGACGACGTGCCGATCACGATCAGCAGTTCGTCGCGGATGTAGCGCAGGATCTTCCAGAGGCTGAAGCCGTTCAGCCGGCAGATGGTGCCGAGGACCACGAGGACAAACAGCAGGCAGGTCAGGTAGACACACGCCATCAGCTGCGCGAGCGCGGCCAGCGAGCCCAGCCCGTACTTGCCGATCGTGAAGGCCATCGCGCCGAACGCCGCCACCGGCGCCAGGCGCGCGACGAGCGAGACGATGCTGAAGAACACCTGCGCCACCTCGTGCAGCAGCCGCGCGATCGGCCGGCCGAGTTCGCCGAGCCGCGCCAGCGCGAAGCCGGTCAGCAGCGCCACCAGCAGCACCTGCAGGATCTCGCCCTCGACAAACGCCCCCACGAAGGTGCTCGGGATGATGTGCAGGATCGAGTCGACCGGCGTCATCTCCTTCGCCGCGCCGACGTACGCCGCGATCGCCTTGGTGTCCAGCGAGGCCGGCGTCGCATGCACGCCCTCCCCCGGACGGAACCCGTTGGCGACCGCCAGGCCCAGCATCAGCGCGAGCGTGGTCACCGCCTCGAAATACAGCAGCGCCTTCACGCCGACCCGCCCCACCTGCCGCAGGTTGCCCATGCCCGCCAGGCCCGCGACCACCGTCGTGAAAATGATCGGGCCGATCAGCATCTTGATCAGCTTGATGAAGCCGTCGCCGAGCGGCTTAAGGGGCACGGCGCAGTCGGGGGCGAACACGCCGAGCAGCACGCCGAGCACGATCGCGACCAATACCTGGAGGTAGAGGCTCGAGAACAGGCGCTTCATGCGGGGCTGGGGATCGCGGCCGCGCTCAGCGCCGGCCGACCCGCAGACTCGGCGTTCGCTCCCGATCACGCAAGCGGAGACCACCGGCCGGGCCGCCGACCTGCGCCGTCATGACTGGAAACCGGCGGGTTTTTTCGGCAAGATCGGCGCGTTAGCGCGTCTAACACACATATGGAGACCTCACCTGTCCGATTGGCCAGGCTCCTTGGCCTGGTGACCACAGTCGTGTTGATGGGCGCCGGTTGCGGCTCGCCGCCGAGCCCGGCCACCCTGCAGGGCGCCGACGGCATCCGATACGTCCGGGCTGGCACCGGACTTTATCCCACCGCCGGCTCGCCGTTGTCGCCCGCCGACATCCGCGCCGAAGTGAATGTCCGCGTGGCCCAGCGCAACTATGCGTTCAAGGTCGACCCGTCCGACCTTGAGGGCGGGCGCCTCACCGTGCCGGGCCTCGGCCGCGGCGACCTGCTGCGGATGGACAACTGGCTCCCGGTCACCGTCGAGACGCTGAGTCCCAACGAGGTGCTGCCGGTCCAGCGGGACGCGATGAGCGCGGAGGCCAACCGCGCGGCGCAGCGCGCCTACCTGGTGGCCTTCAACCAGCGCCTGTACCGCACGCTCGTCGAGCGCAGCCTGATTCGCGAATAGTCCCGGCGGCCCCCGGCTGCCTCACGAGGCGGTCGTGCGGCCCAGCGCGACGCTCACGATCTGCCGGAGCTCGGCCATCTCGAACGGCTTCTTGAGCCGCTCGATCTTCAGCCGCTCGAAGTCCATCTGGCGGCCGAACCGGCCGCTCATCATGATGACGGGCAGCTCGGGCGTACGCTCGAGGATGCGGGTGACCAGTTCCGGCCCGCTGATGTCGGGCATGTCGCAGTCCACGATCAGCAGGTCGAACGCCCTCGGGTCGCGCTCAAACCGCTCCCACGCGCGGCGCGGCGACGTGAAGACCTCGGGCTCGTAGCCCCATTTCTTGAGCGCAAGCCGGGCGACGGTGGCGATCGAGGCCTCGTCGTCGACCACCAGCACGCGCTGGCCCTGGCCCGCCACCGTCGGCGCGGTTTCCACCGGCGCGGGGAGGTCGGTCATCCCGGGCGCGAGCGGCAGGTGAATCCGGAAGGTGGTCCCAACGCCGACCTCGCTCTCGAGGTCCACCACGCCCTCGTGGTTGGCAATGATCTCCTGGACGATTGAGAGGCCGAGGCCGGTGCCCTCGCCCTTCCGCTTGGTCGTGAAGAACGGCTCGAAGACCCGCCGCCGCGTGGCCTCGTCCATGCCGGAGCCCGTGTCGCTCACCAGCAGCCGCAGGCTCTTGCCGGCCGGCAGTGCACCCGGGACGGCCTCCACGACGTCCGCCGAGATGCGGATCCGGCCCGTGCGGTCGCCGATGGCGTGCGCGGCGTTGGTGCAGAGGTTGAGAAGGACCTGCTGGAGCTGGCTCGCGTCAGCCACGACCGGCGCCGCGTCGCAGCGCAGGTCAAGGGAGAGGGTGACGTTGGCCGGCAGGCCCGCCACGACGATGGGCACGGTGTCCCGGATCACCTGCAGGACGTCGGTGAGAATCTTCCCGTGGGTGCCCTCGCCCCGCGAGAAGTCGAGGATCCGGCGCACCAGGTCGCGCGCGCTCATCGCGCCGCTCCGCGCCTGCTGCAGCAGGGTCAGCGCCTCGTGGCCCGCGGGCAGGCTGGTCGACGCGAGCTCGACGAAGCCGTTGATGCCCGTGAGCAGGTTGTTGAAATCGTGCGCCACGCCCGCCGCGAGCGAGCCCAGCGCCTCCATCCGCTGCGACTGCTGCAGCTGCACCCGCAGGCGCTCCGACTCGGAGGTCGCCTCGACGATCTCGGTGATGTCGCCGGCCACGCCGATGATCCACGCCGGCCGGCCCTGGCGGTCCCGGTGGATCACGCCGTGCAGTTCCACCTGCCGCACCTGCCCGTCGGGGTGCGCGACGCGGAAGCGGACCTGATGCGAAGCCTCGCCGCCGCTCAGGGCGGCCCAGGCCGCCCGCACCGCCGCGCGATCCTCGGTCGCCACGCGCTCCAGCATCGCGTCGAGCCGCGGCGCCTCCGGCCGCACCGGCAGGCCGAAGATGGCAAACATGCGCGGATCCCACTCGTTGGCGCCCGACTCCAAGTGATGCCGCCAGACGCCGAGTTTCGAGGCCTCGAGCGCCAGCACCAGCCGCTCCGTCATCGTCTCCAGCGACGCCTCCGCCTGCTTGTGGATCGTGATGTCCTGCACCGAGCCGTCCAGCGACTCGATCCGCCCGTCCTGCCGGTGGGCAAAGCCCTGGATGCGCACCCACAGCGCGCGCTCCGGCCCGTTGACCAGCGGGACCTCCAGGTCGAACGGCTCGCCGCGCGCGAGCGCCGCCTCGACCGCGGCGGTGATCTGCGGGCGGGCCTCGCGGGGATAAAGGGCGACAAATTCCTCGAAGGTCGGCTCCGTCGGCTGGTTCCAGTCGTGGATCCGGAAAGTCTGCGGCGTCCAGGTCAGCTTGCGCGTGTGGGCGTCCAGCTCCCAGCCGCCGACCTTCGCCAGTTCGCCGGTGCGGCGGAGGCGCTCCTCGCCCTTGCGCAGCTCCGCCGCCTGCTGCTCGAGCTGGCGGTTGGTTTGCCGGAGCCACGCGAACAGCAGGACGACCGCCGCCAGGCCCAGGATGGCCGGCACGCGGTAGGGCCGCAGGTCGGCCAGCTGGATCGGGTGCGGCTCGATCGGGCCGATCCAGCGCGAGTAGATGCGGTCAAAGGTGCGGTTGTGGATCACCGTCGCCAGCGCCTGGTTGAGACGCGCCAGGGTCTCCGCGTCGCCCTTGTGCACGGCGAAGTGGAAGGCATAGGTGAGGTCCCGGACGTAGTCGCTCCGCAGGCCGTAGTCGTCGGAGATCGGCATCGAGGAGGCCAGGATGTGCAGCGCGAAATCGGCGCGGCCGTCCTTCACCGCCTGCAGCGTGTCGGGCCGCGTGCCCATCTCCAGCAGCCGCACGCCCCACTCGGGATGATTCCGGATCGTGGTGTGCGACACGGCGCCGCGCACGACCGCCGCCGTCTTGCCGGCAAACTCGCTCGTCTGCGTGATCGCCGGCCCGTTCGGCCGCGTGTAGATCAGGCCGTGCAGCGTCGCGTGGCTGACCGAAAACTCCATCGTCTTCCCGCGCTCCTCGTTGATCAGCACGTTGGCGAGCGCGTCCAGCTTGCCCTCGCGGAACTGCCGCGAGATGTCGCCCCAGTAGCCCGGGACCACCACCAGTTCCAGGCCCTCCTCCGCCGCCATGGCCTGGATCAGGTCCGCCGAGAATCCCGTCGGCCGGCCCTTGCCGTCCAGTGTCGACAGCGGCGGCGTGCTGCTCTCCACGCCGATGCGGATCGGCCGCGCCGGCGCCGGGTTCGCCGCGCCCGCGAGCAGGACCGCGAGACCGAGGACCAGCACGGCCCGCCACGCGACTCCGAATCCCGGCCTCATCGCACGACGTGGGCCGTCCGGGCCGCGAGCGGCACCCGCGCCTCGCCGCGGTTCTTCCGCGGGGAACGGGCTGGGCTGGAACAACAGGGACGCATCATGACGGTCAACGCAGGTCAGGGTCAGGGCTGGATGGGGAAGCCAGATCCCGGCGGCTTCGCCGGGCGGACTGTCACGCTCCCCAACCCGGCAAAAAAACACAAGGGCGGAACGCGGCGCGGCGGCCCGGCGAACGACCGATTGGGCCGATTCTCCCCCGCGGCCGGACGCTCCCGGCCAAGGCCTTAAGGAAATTCCCTACGCGGGCGGATTCGGCTAGCGGGCCGCGCGGTTCGCGCGGAAAGTCCCGGTCGATTATGGGACCGTCCGCTGCCGCGATCATCCGCCTCTCCTCCGCCCCGCACCCGGTGCAACCCGGGATTGCCTCGGCGCGCACTTCCGTCGCTTAATGTTGCCGCAGCCTCGGCCCGCCCCTTCCGCCATGCCCACGTCACCCGCGAGTCTGAGCGTCTTCATCGCCGACGATCACAAGATCATCCGCGACGGCCTGCGGGTCCTGCTGGAGCGCGAGGGCCAGTTCACCGTGATCGGCGACGCGGCCGACGGCCGGACAATGGTGGAGCTCGTGCCCGGCCTCCGCCCGGACGTGCTGATCACCGACATGGCCATGCCCGAGCTCAACGGCGTGGAGGCCGTGCGGCAGCTTCGGCAGGCGGGCTACGGCGGGCTCATCGTGATGCTGTCGATGCACCGCGAGCGCCGCACGGTCGCCCAGGCCCTCGACGCCGGCGTCAACGCCTATGTCCACAAGGACCACGCGTTCGAGCAGGTCGTCACCGCGATCCGCCAGGCCCGCGAGGGCCACACGTGGCTGAGCCCGCAGCTCGGCGATCTCAATTCCCAGGGTTCGATCTCGACGCTCGGCGACCTGCTCACGATGCGCGAGCGCGAGGTGCTCCAGCTGATCGCCGAGGGCAACGGCACCAAGGAGGTCGCCTTCAAGCTCAACCTCAGCCCGAAGACGGTCGAGGTCCACCGCGCCAATCTCTACGCGAAGCTCCGCGTGAACAACGTGATCGAGCTCACCCGCATCGCCATCAAGGAAGGGCTCGTCCAGCTCTAGCGCCGGTCCGCGCCGCGGGGCTCCTTCAGCACGGCGGCCACCGCGCCGAGCAGGTCGACCAGCTCGAACGGCTTCTTCAGGGTCACCACCCCGCCGAGCCGGTCCAGGCCCTCGTCGCCGTCGAACCGCCCGCTCATCATCACCACCGGCAGTTCCGGCACGAGCGTGCGGGCCCGGTGCAGGAACTCGACGCCGGTCATGCCCGGCATGTTCTGGTCGACGACCACGAGATCGAACTCGTCCGCGCCGGCGGCGAACCGCCGCCACGCGTCCGCCGGCGAATGGAACACCTCGGGCGCGTACCCGCTGCGCTGCAGGCACACCCGCACCACGGTCGCCGCCGCCGGCTCGTCGTCGACCACCAGCACCCGCGTGCCGGCCCCCGCGGGCGCCGGCGCGACCGGCAGCGTCAGCTGCTGCGGCGCCGCCGTCGCCGACGGCAGGTAGACCGCAAAGGTCGCGCCCTTGCCCGGCTGGCTCTCGACCTCCAGCCCGCCCTCGTGCGCCGCCACGATGTCGCGCACGATCGCGAGCCCGAGGCCCGTGCCCTCCTTCTTCGTGGTGAAGAACGGCTCGAAGATGCGCCGCCGCGTCTCCTCGCTCATGCCGCAGCCGCTGTCGCGGATCGCGAGCCGGATGTACCGCCCCGCGGCGCACGCGGGCGTGAGCCGCCGGAGCAGGTCCGCCTCGAGCTCCCACGCCTCCAGGCTCACGTGGATCTGGCCCGGGTTCGACCCGATCGCGTGCGCGGCGTTCGTGCAGAGGTTCATCAGCACCTGCTGCATCTGGCCGGGATCGGCCAGCACCATCGCCTCGGCGCAGTCGATCGCGATCGAGATGGAGACGTTGCCGGGCATCGCCGCCGACAGGAGCGGCGCGGTGTCGCGCACAGTGTCCGCGAGGTTGACGAGCGCGCGCGGCTGGTCCGGCCGGCTGCGCGAGAAATTCAGGATGCGCCGCACCAGGTCGCGCGCGCTGAGCGCGCCGCGCCGGGCCTGCGCCAGCAGCTCGGCCGCCTCGTGGCCGGGCGCGAGGCTGGTCGAGGCGAGCTCGACGAAGCCGTTGATGCCCGTGAGCAGGTTGTTGAAGTCGTGCGCCACCCCGGCCGCGAGGTTGCCGAGCGCCTCCATCTTCTGGGCCTGCTGGAGCTGCGCGCGCAGCCGCTCCGCCTCGGTCGAGGCCTCGACGATGTCCGTGACGTCCCCGGCCACGCCCACCGACCACTCGGGCCGTCCCAGCCGGTCGAGGTGCACCAGGCCCTGGAGCTCGAGCGAGCGCAGGACCCCGTCCGGCCGCCGGATCCGGAAGCGCTGGTGGTACGCGAGGTCGCAGGTCGGCAGCGCCTGCCACGACCGCTGCACGAGCGGCCGGTCCTCCTCCACCACCAGCATGAGGATCTCGTCGACGGGCGGCGCCTTCAGCCCCATCGGGAGCCCGAAGATCGCGAACATGCGGGCGTCCCACTCCGTCTCGTGGGTCTGGAGATTGTGGCGCCAGATGCCGAACTTGGACGCCTCGAGCGCCACCGACAGCCGCTCCGCCGCCTCTGCGAGGGAATCCTCCGCCTGGCGGCGCGCCGTGATGTCCTGGACCTGGGAAATGAAGTGCAGCGGCTTGCCCTCCGCGTCTCGCTGCAGCGAGACGTTGAGGTTGATCCACACCGGGTAGCCCTCCTTGTGCACGTAGCGCTTCTCGCGCTCGTACGCAGGGAGGCGGCCCTCGAGCAGGCTGCGCACCATCGTCAGGTCCTCCGCCAGGTCGTCGGGATGCGTGATCGCCTGGAAGGTCGTCGCGAGCAGTTCCTCCCGAGTGTAGCCGGTGACGCGGCAGAGCGTCGGGTTCACCTCGAGCCAGCGGCCGTCGAGCCCGACGAGGGCCATGCCGATGGCGGAGTTCATCATGGCGTTGCGGTAGCGCTCCTCGCTCGCGGTCAGCGCCTCCTCCGCGCGCTTTTGGTCCTCCAGGATGCCGAGCAGCGCCAGCCGCATGCGCTCCTCGTCGAGCAGCAGCCGCCGCACCTCGGTCTCGGCCTGCTGCTGGCGCTGCCGCGACCGGCACGCCAGGATGCCGTAGGCCAGGCTGTCCGCCATTTCCTGCAGCAGCGCCACCTCCGCCGGCTCGAACGCGCCGACTTCCGTGGCGTAGAAGGACAGCACGCCGAAGGCCCGCGTCCCGTCCCGGAGGGGCAGCGCGATCGAGGCCCGGAAACCGTGGCGCTTCGCGTCGTCCCGCCACGGCGCGTAGTCCGGATCCGTCAGCATGTCTTGGCAGGCCACCGGCTGCGCCGTGCGGATCGCGCGGCCCGCCGGTCCGCGGCCGCGTTCGTTGTCACCCCACGAGACGGCGGCGCGGGCCACGTAGCCTTGGTCCCGTCCCGCCACCGCGACCGGCCGCACCTGCCGGTCGGGGTCGTCCTGCGCAAGACCAACCCAGGCCATGACGTAGCTCTGGTCGGCGATGAGGGTCCGGCAGATCGCCTGAAGGAGCTCGTCCTCGCTGCCGGCCCGCACCAGGGCCTGGCTGCAGCTGCTGATGGTGCGGAGCGCGCGGTTCGCGCGGCGGTACTCGCGCTCGGCGCGCCGCTGCTCCGTGAGATCGCTGAAGCTCGCGAGCAGGCCGGCGTCGTTCTCGCGCGACAGCGCGCCGAGGCGCAGCTCCAGGGGGAATTCCTCGCCGTTGAGCCGCAGGCCGCGCAGCTCGCCGCCGCCCTCCGGCGCCAGGCGCCCGCGCGCCGTCAGCTGCCGGTCCAGCTCCAGCCGGTCGCCCTCCGCCACGAACTCGCGCAGCCACCGGCCCGCCACCGCCTGCGGACGCACGCCGAACATCCGCGCAAAGGCCGGGTTCACGATCTCCAGCCGCCCGCCGCGCACGATGCCCATCGCCTGCAGCGCGCTCTCGTGCAGCTCGCGGAACCGCGCCTCGCTCTCGCGCAGGCTGCGGAGCGCGTCCGCACGCTCCGTCACGCTCGCGCCCAGCACGAGCCCGGCCACCGCCACGACGCCGAGAAACAGCTGAACCCCGGTCAGCGCGTCCATGCCCGTCAGCAGCGCGACCGACGCGGCCGCGTCGTAGAGCGCCCATACCGCGCCGACGCCGATGGCGACCAGCACAGCGGTGACGCCGCGCAGCCCGAACCGCACCGCGCCCCAGATCACCGCGACGAAGGCGAAATAGGGCCGCGGGAAAGTCGCTCCGCGCACCAGCGCGTCCAGGACGGTGTTGACGATTATCAGCGTGACGGCGCCCAGCAGCACCGCCTCGAGCCAGCGGCCCGGACGCCAGTCCTTGGGCCGCCACGGCGGCGCGCCCCAGGCCACGAGCAGGGGCGTGACCAGCAACAGGCCCAGCGCGTGGCTCGTCCACCAGGTCCGGAACACGAGCGCGGGACCCGCCACGGTCAGCGGCCACAGCAGGCCCGCCGCCAGGCCGGCCGCCAGGCCGCTGCCCACGGCCGCCGCCAGGATAAAGGCCAGCACGCCGGCCACCGTGTCGCAGGGGCCGCGGTCGCGGCCGCGCGCGGTCAGGACCAGGGCGATCGCCAGCGGCTCCGCGGGCCCGAGCAGGGCGAAGACCAGGCTCACGGCCAGCGGCTTCCCAACCATCAGGTTGGCCGCAAACGTCACGAGCACCACCCCCACAAGGACCCACGGCCACCGCCGCCGCTCGGTCAGCAGCAGCAGCGCCAGCGCGACGCCGATCGCGGGCCAGATGCTCGAGATCGTCCCCGAGGGATCGAGCAGGCGGAACGCCAGCGGGATGGCCGCCGTGTACAGCGCGAGCCCGGCGCCGAGATAGGCGCCCCACCACCGGGCGAGGGAGCGGGCCCCGTCGGCGCTCATGCGGCGCCTCCGTTGGAACCGTCCGCCGGCTCTTCCGCCACCCGGCCGAACATCGGCTCCTGCACCTGGTAGCGCGGCGGGAAGTTCAGACGGCGGCAGAGGTCGTTGATCTCCGTCTTCAGCTGGCGGAGCCGGTCCTCGCGGTCGAGGGTGACGGTCTGCCAGCGCTTCAATTCGTCCAGCTGGAGCTGCAGCCGCTCGGCGGTGTGCCGGCGCTCGGTGATGTCGACGGCCGTCACGGCGGCGCTGTGCGCGGAGAGCGGCGTGGCGTTGAGCAGGAGCCAGACCTTGCTGCCGTCCGGGCGCGCCGCGCTCAGCTCGAGGTTGACCAGCTCCCGCTGCTCGCGGATCGCGCGGGCCGCCGGGAGATTCTCCGCCGTAAGCTCAGTGCCGTTCGCGTCCTGGTACTTCAGGTCGACCAGCCGCGTGGACCGGGCCTCCGCGGGCGGGAGCCCGAGCATGCGCTCGAGCGCCCGGTTGCCCTCGCGCACGTTACGCTGCAGGTCGGTGATCGCGATGCCCACCGGGACAATGTCGAGCAGGGTGCGCAGCTTGGTCTTCTCGGCCTCGAGCGTCGCATTCGCGTGCTCCAGCTCGGCGTGCCGCCGCCGCAGGAGGTCGGTCATCTCGACCAGCGCACGGCGCAGCCGCTCCAGCTCGCCGCGGAACTGCTGCGCCTGCAGCGCCTCCGCCGCGGTGTTCGGGCCGGCCTCAAGGGCCACCACGCCCTCCAGCAGGCGCAGCGGCCGGATCACCAGGCGCCAGAGCAGGCCGTACAGCGCCGTGACGATCAGTGCGTCAACCGCGACCGTCAGGGTGATCATCGCGATGCGGTACGACCACAGCCGCTCCTCGAGCAGGCGGGTCGAGACCTCGAGCTGCACGGTGCCGAGGCGCTGGTCGCCGACCTGGATCGGACGCGACAGACGGTAGAAATCGGGCCGGCTGCGGGCCTTGAGGCCGGTCCCCTCGAGCAGCCGCTCCAGCAGGGAGAGCGCCGGCGCCGGCGGCGGCGGGGACACGGGCCGGACCGCCAGCAGCCGCTGGGCAGCCGGCTGCGCGTCGCGGTGGTCGATCGTCACGTTGATCGACTCGACGTCGCGCGTGATGATCACGCTCTGCTTGATGCGCTCGATCTGGTCGTAGTCGAAGTTCCAGACCGGCAGGGCCAGCGCCACCGCCAGCTGGTCGGCCACGGTCACGTGCGTCCGCCGGAGGTTGCCCCGCAGCTCCCGCTCGATCGCGCGGTAGCCCAGGACCGCGGCCAGCACCATCAGCAGCGTCGTCACGGCGACCAGCGACGCGATGACCGTGAAGGCGATGGACAGCGGGCGCTTCATGGCTCGGCTCAGCGCCCGGAGGGCGAGTAGGTCTCCGGGTCAAACCAGAGCCGGCGGTCCGCGAAGGGCGTCTCGGGCCCGAGGTTCGGGTTCGGGAGCCGGATGATGCGGCGGTGCTTCAGATCGAGGCGGCGGATCTTCCAGTCCTGGTACTCCGCAAAGATCCGGTCGTACGTGCCGTCCGCGATCATCGCGCGCATGCCCGCCTCGGCGCGCGCCGCCAGGCGGCGGCCCTCGTCGGTCCGGGGGAACCAGAAGTACATCGGCATGGGATAATACAACGCGACCTCCGGCTCGATCACAAGGTCGGGAAACCGCCCGCGGCGCGTCTCCAGCTCGTCGAGCACCTCGACCGCCGCCCGCAGGAAGATGTCGAAGCGGTCGTTGTTGAGCATCTCGAAGAGCCCCTCGTAGGTCGACCCGGTCACGACGGTGAGCCCCGCCGCGCGCATGATCTCCACGTCGATCCAGCCCAGCCCGAGGCCGAACCGGACGCCGCGGAGGTCCGCCGCGGTCCGGCTGCCCGCGTAGCGGCCAAGCTGCGAACGCCGCAGGAGGAAGACGCTGTAGCCGCCGAGATCCTTGTCGACCGGGATCCGGACCGGCAGGAGATCTCGCTCCATCTCCGGCGTCGTGCCCCGGTACATCACGGTCAGGAGTCCCGTCGCCTGGCGAAGCTCGTAGGTCTGGCGGCTCTCACTCATCGGCGCGGCCGCGGTGAGGACATAGTCGCCGTATTCCGCCCGGGTGCGCTCCAACGCCGTCTCGAGAATCTTCCAGTGGTAGACGTAGCGGCGGTCGTTCGCCGATTCGGGGGCGTTGTGGACGTACCGCATGACGCCCGCCGGGGCGGCGGCGGCCAGGGTCACCGTCAGGCCCGCCACGCCGGCCGCGCACCACTGTCGCCAGGCACGGCGGCGACCCGGCAGTGCCTCCAGCCTCGCGCACGATGTGGTCATGGACCTATCCACGGGGGGGTTGCGTCCGGCTGAGGAGATCCACGAGGGACGCCACGTCGAACGGCTTCATTACGAAGCGGAGTGTCGGTGCATTGTCCATTTCATCCAGCGCGCGCGGCCGGACGCTGCCGCTGGTCAGGATCACCGGCAGGTCCGGCCGGACGGCGAGCAGCGCCTTCGCCAGGTCGAGGCCGTTCAGGCCGGGCATGACGTAGTCGACGAGGGCCACGCGGAAGGCGCCGGGGTCCGCGCGGAATGCCGCAAGCGCGTCCGCCGCCCGCGTGAAGGTGACCACCGCGTAGCCCCGCACGAGGAGAACCTCGCGCGCCAGCTCGAGCATCGTCTCGTCGTCATCCACCACGAGCACCCGCGGCCGCCCCGCCTCCGCCGGGCCGCCGGCCTCCGCCGGCGCGAAGAACAGGCGCACGGTCGTGCCCTGCCCCGGCGCACTCTCGACCACCAGCGCGCCGCCGTGGCGCCGCATGATGCCGTAAACCCCGGCCAGCCCGAGGCCCGCGCCCTGGCCCGGGTCGCGCGTCGTGAAGAAGGGTTCGCAGATCCGGTCGAGCACCACCGGGCTCATGCCCACCCCGCTGTCGCGCACGGTCAGGCACACCTCGTGGTGCGCCGCGACCTGCGGGTGCCGCGCCCGGAGCTCGGCGGTGGGCACGGCGCGGGTCACGGCCAGCTCGACCAGCCCGCCGCGCTCGCGCATCGCCTGCATGGCGTTAAGCCCGACCTGCATGACCGCCTGCTGGATGTCCTCGGCGTTGCACTCGACCACCGGATCCGCCGCGCCGGACTCCAGCACGAGGGTCACGCCCGGCACCAGACTGGCCGTCAGGAGCTGGATCGCGTCGGCGGCCACGCCGCGGAGGCGCACCGGCTTGCGCGCGCCCTCGGCCTCGCGGCTGAACACGAGCATGCGCTGGACCAGGTCGCGCGCGCGCCGGCTCGCGAGCACGGCGTCCGCCAGGTAGGCGCCCGGCCCGCTGCCGCGCGGGAGATCCAGCTCGGCGAGCTGCAGGTTGCCCAAGATGCCGGTGAGCAGGTTGTTGAACTCGTGGGCGATGCCGCCCGCCAGCGTGCCGATCGCCTCGAGCTTGCGCGCGTGGCCGAGCTGCACCTCCAGCAGGCGCTGCCGCTCCTCGAGCCGCTTCATCGCGGTGATGTCGATGATGACACTGATCACGCCGGACACGGCGCCGGCCGCGTCGAGCGTCGGGCTCGCCGACGCCAGCACGGTGCGCCGCGCCCCGCCCTCCACATCGATGATGAGCTCGTCGGCATGCACCGTCCGGCGCTCCGTCCGCGCGACGTTCAGCCAGTGCCGCTCCGGCGGCACCGCGGCGCCGTCGAGCTCGAAGCAGCGCATCGACGTCGTGACCTGGTCGGCCGGGTCCAGCAGGCGCGGCCGCCGACCCCAGAGCGCAACCGTCTGCTGGTTGTAATAGGTCACCAGCCCGCCGGCGTCGCACACGAGCGCGGCCACGGGCAGCGCGTCGAGCCAGCGGCGGAGGCGCGCCTCACTCTTGCGGAGCGCCGCCTCCATCTCGCGGTACCCGGTCACGTCCTGGATCTGGACCACCGCGACCAGCGGGCGCTGCTGCTCGTCGCGGACCAGCGAGCCGTCGAACAGCAACCGCAGCGTTCGCCCGGCCCGGTGCCGGCAGGAGCGCTCGACACGGAAGACGCAGCCCGCGCCCTCCGTCAGCGATTGCAGCCGCAGGCGGAAGTCCGGCAGGTCCGTCGCGTCGAGCACCTGGTCGATGCCGCCGGCCAGCAACTCCGCCTCCTCGCGGCCCAGCAGCCGCCCGGCCGCGAGATTCGCCCGGAGGATGCGGCCGTCGAGCGCGACGAGGATCTTCCCGATCGGCGCCTGGTCGAAAACCTGGTGGCAGACCTGCTGGCTGCGCTGCAGCTGCGCCCGGGTCCGGGCCTCGGCCACCGCGCGGTCGATCGCATGCGGCAGCAGCGTGAGGTACGTGCGCCCGGCATCCCGCGCCAGGTAGTCGACCGCGCCGCGCCGGAGCGCCTGCACCGCCGCGCCGGGGTCGTCCGGCGCCGTCACGAAGATCGCCGGGGCGCGGCCCGCCGCGTCCAGCAGGTCGAGACCGGCGCCGTCCGGCAGCCGGTCATCGAGCACGAGCACGTCGAAGCGCTCGACCGCCAGCCGCCGTCGCGCGGCTTCGATCGCGCCAACCTCGATGAGATCGTAGGCAAGGCCCTGGTCGCGCACGAAGGTGCGCAGCGCGTGCCGGTCGCCGTCGTCGGCCACCACCGCGAGGATCCGGGGCGCCGCCGGCGGCAGCGCGTCGCCCAGCGCGCGCGCGAAGGCCAGGTCACGTTCGTGGAAGGCGGAGTTCATGCCCGCGGCGCGCTTCGCTCCGCCCGGACGCCGTCCCGCCGCGGCCGGCGGCCGCGGAGCAGGGTGGTCTGGTGGGTGGGCGCGAGGAGATTCATGACCGGTTTCTCAGCCTAGTACGTGACACAGGTGCCGCGACCTTAACGGTCTAGGGTAATTCCCTACCGGGCCCGGGGTCATCCTACTCAATCCCACCCGCGCCTATCCGATGCAGAGACTGGAAATCCATCATCCTTCCATCCGACATGAAACATTGGACCATCGGTAAACGCATCACGGCCGCGACCGGCCTCCTCTGCGCCCTTCTCACGCTGGTGGGCGCCATCGCGTGGTACAGCCTCGGCGGTCTCGGCCGCCAGGGCGTGGCGCTGCGCGACGACGTGATGCCGGGCCTGATCTCCAGCAGCCGGTTCTACTCGCTGCTCGCGAAGGGCTTCATCCGCCTGCAGCTCTACGTGGCGACCACCGACAAGGAGGCGCGCGCCGAGCTCCGGAATGAGATGGCCGCGCTGTCCAAGGAGAACGACGAGGCGTTCGCCGGCTACGAGGGCACGATCAACGAGCCGGACGACCGCGCCAACTTCGAGCGCGCCCGCCAGGCCCAACAGTCGTACCGCGAGGGCAAGGCGCAGTGCCTCCAGCTGGCCGACGCCGGCAAGAACGCCGAGGCCGCCGAGTTTCTCGAGCACAAGCTCTTCCCGCTCTACCGCACCTACGCCGCCGCGGCCGAGACCGTGCTGAAGTACAACTCCGACAACGGCGCCGCGCTCGGCACGGGCATCGACGCGAGCGCGCGCCAGGCCCGGCTGGTGATCGTGGTCATCACGACGGTCGCGCTCCTCGCGGGCGCCCTGCTCTCGTGGTTCATCGTCCGCCGCACCAACCGCGTGCTCGCCACCGTGGCTGAGCAGCTGGGCGCGGGCGCCGACCAGACCGCCGCCGCCGCCGGCCAGGTGTCCTCTGCCAGCCAGAGCCTCGCCGAGGGCGCCAGCGAGCAGGCCGCGTCGCTTGAGGAGACGAGCGCGTCGCTCGAGGAGATCTCGAGCATGACCAAGCGCAACGCCGAGTCGGCCAACCAGGCCAAGCAGCTTTCCAACCAGACCCGCCAGGCCGCCGAGGCCGGCGCCGCCAGCATCACCGAGATGCAGCAGGCCATGGGCGCCATCAAGGAGTCGTCCGCCAGCATCGCCAAGATCGTGAAGACGATCGACGAGATCGCCTTCCAGACGAACATCCTCGCGCTCAACGCCGCGGTCGAGGCCGCCCGCGCCGGCGAGGCCGGCGCCGGCTTCGCCGTCGTCGCCGACGAGGTCCGCTCGCTCGCCCAGCGCTCCGCGCAGTCCGCGAAGGAAACCGCCGGCAAGATCGAGGAGTCCGTGGTCCGCAGCGAGCACGGCGTCCAGATCAGCGAGAAGGTCGCCCAGAGTTTCGGCGAGATCGTCGCGAAGGCCCGCCAGGTCGACGAGCTCGTGGCCGAGATCGCCACCGCGTCCAGCGAGCAGAGCCAGGGCATCGGCCAGGTCTCCACCGCCGTCGCCCAGATGGACAAGGTCACCCAGTCCAACGCCGCCGGCGCCGAGGAATCCGCCAGCGCCTCCGAGGAGCTCAACGCCCAGGCCGAGGTCATGCGCGAGTCCGTCCGCGAGCTGCAGTCCCTCGTCGGCGCCGCCTCCCACCCCTCGCCCGCCGCGCCCGCCAAGGCCCGCGCCCCCAAGGCCGCGGTCGCCCCGGCCGCCACGCGGACCATCAAGTCGCCCTCCGTCCCGCTCACGCCGCCCAACCGCAACGGCCACCCCGTCAACGGCGCCGCCGATCCGTTCTTCCAATGAGCACCGCCGCCGGGGCCGGTCTTCATCGGTGGTCCGCCTCCGGTCCGCGCCCCGTCGCCGCCTGATTCCTCCTCATCGTGCCCACCACCCTTGCAGCCACGCCCAGCGCGGCCGTCGATGTTCTCCTCGTCGATGACGACGAGGCCATCCGCGTCGTCCTGAATGAATGCCTGACCCGCGCGGGCTACACCGTCTGCGTCGCGGAGAACGGCTCGGCCGCGCTCGCGCTGCTCGCCGACCACGTGTTCCAGCTGGTCGTGACGGACATCTACATGCCGCAGACCGACGGCCTCGAGCTCATCATGTGCTACCAGGCCCAGAGCCCGGGCGCCCCGGTCCTCGCCATCTCCGGCGGCGGCCAGCTCGGCGGCCCAGGCGACATGCTGAAACCCGCCCGCTTTCTCGGCTCGCAGCTCACCCTCGCCAAGCCCTTCGAGCTCGGCGAATTCATGGACGCCGTCCGGCACCTCATCGGCCCGCGCTGAGCGCGGCCGATTTTGCCCCCGTAGCAGCCGACGTCAGGAGGCTGCCACGGTTTCACTCCCCAATGTGGATCGGCCATCCGGCCCACCAGCGGAGTCGCGACGCGTGGGAACAGCGCACATCACCGCCAGGCGCAATCACCCAGTCCGGGCTTCGCGCCCTTAGCGTGCTTAGCGGTGAACCCAACCCAAGCGCCAAGCCGGGCGTCCCGGCCTAGTCGCCGAAGCTGATGCCCAGGGCCCGGGCCGTGCGCACGATGTCGCCGTCGGGCGGCACGGTGCTGAGCCGGCCGATCGCGTCGGGCAGCGGGATGCTCACGGTGTCGGGCGGGAGGTGCGCGACCATCACGCCGGACTTGCCCTCGGCGATCATGCGCACCGCGCTGGCGCCGAAGCGCGTGCAGAGCAGGCGGTCGAAGGTGGTCGGGACGCCGCCGCGCTGGAGGTGGCCGAGCACGCAGACGCGCGTCTCCTTGCCGCAGCGCCGCTGGATCTCGTCCGCCACGAGCGTGGCCACGCCGCCGAGGCGGGCCTCGCGGAACGCGCCGCCGCCCGGGCCGCTGCCGGCCGACGGCGTCTCGCGGGTCACGAAGTCGCCGCCGTGCGGGTGGGCGCCCTCGGCCACGACGACGAGGGAGTGCCGCTTGCCGTCGCGCTCGCGCTGCTGGATCTTCTCGCACACGCGGTCGAGGTTGAACGGGATCTCGGGGATGAGAATGACGTCGGCGCCGCCGGCGATGCCGCTGTGCGCAGCGATCCAGCCCGCGTACCGGCCCATCATCTCGCAGACAAGCACGCGCTCGTGGCTCGCGGCCGTGCAGCGCAGGCGGTCGAGCGCGTCGGTCGCGAAGGCGACGGCGGTGTCGAAGCCGAACGTGACCGTCGTGCCGGCGATGTCGTTGTCGATCGTCTTCGGCACCCCGATCACCGGCACGCCGCCGGCATGGAGCTGCTGCGCGATCGACAGGGAGCCGTCGCCGCCGACCACGACCAGGGCCCGGAGGCCGAGGCGGTCGAAATTGCCCTTCGCCTCGGCGATGATGCCGGGGTCGATCTCGCGCTTCTCGCCGTGGCCCACCTTGGCGGCGAACCGGCCCGAGTTGCTCGTCCCGAGGATCGTGCCGCCGAGGAACAGCAGCCCGTCCATGTCGTCCGGGTCGAGCACCCGCGTCCGGACCGGCGTGAGCAGGCCCTCGAAGCCGCCCAGGAAGCCGAACGTGGTCCAGCCATGCTTGGAAGCGGCCACGACGACGGCGCGGATGACGGCATTAAGGCCGGGGCAATCGCCCCCGCCGGTGAGGATGCCAATGCGAGTGTTCATGGAAAGATGGTGCCCGGATAATCGGCACGATCAGGGTTTGCCCTAAGCCCGGAAGCCCATCGCGGCTGAAATTGTCGCGCGCCGCGCCGATAGCAGATGTGACCTCCCATCTTCCATCGCCACCGTTGCAATCAGCCGCGGAAACCGCTCAATCTCAATTCCCTGCATGCCGCTCGAAGCCACGTTCCAACGCGCCACCCGCCTCGTCGGCCGCCTCGCCACCCTGCTCGGCCTGGCGCTGGTGGTGAACGGCCTGGTCGCAGGCACGCCGGGGCGCTGGCCGGTTGATCCGGCGACCCAGCTGGCCGTCGTCGGCCTCGCCCTCGCGGGGTGCGCCGGCGCCCTCTGGCGCCAGACGCGCGGCGAAACCGGTTCGACGCCAAGGCTCCTCGCCGCGCTCGCGGTGGTGGCCGCCACCGCCGCGCTCATCGCCGTCTTTCCGCGCTGGACCAACGGCGGCTACCTCGCGCTCGGCGCGCTCGCCGCCGCGCTCGCGCTTCTCCGCCGACGCCACGGCTCCGTGCCCGTCCGGCACGACCCCTACCCGTTCCTGTCGGTGATCGCCCTCGCGACTGCCGGCGCCGCCGGCGTCGCGTTCATCCTCCAGAATTCCGCGACGCTGCCGGGGCCGTTCGGTCCGGCGCCCTTCCTGGCCGCCTGCGCGACCCTGTTCCTGGTCGGCCTCGGCCTGATCTGGACGCGGCCCCACGACCCGCTGCCCACGGTGCTGTTCTCGCGCACGGCCGCGGGCGTGCTCGCGCGCTGGCTGCTGCTCGGCGTGCTGCTGAGCCCGGTGATCGTGACCACCGCCTTCGTGGTGCGGCGCGGCGGCATGCCGCTCAGCCTCGCGGACGGCGCGGCGCTGCTGACGCTCGTCTACCTTCTGATCGGGCTGGCCGCGATCATGTTCGCGATCCAGATCGCGGCGGTGCTCGACGACCGCCGGCAGAACGCGGAGTCGACCCGCGAGCTCCTCACGGCCCGCCTGCAGGAGCAGGCGGCGCAGCTGCAGGAGATCGTGGCCCGCCGCACCCAGGAACTTGAGAGCGCCAACGCCCGGCTGCAGGCGCTCAACCAGAGCCTCGAGCTGGCGACGCAGGCCGCGGCGCTCGGCATCTGGGAGTGGGACGCGGTCACGCAGCGCAGCGTGTGGGATCGGCGGACGCTCGAGATCTACGGCCTGAAGGAGTTCAACGGCACGATCGAGGCATGGATGGAGCGGATCCACCCGGACGACCGGACGATCGCGCAGGCCGCGTTCGAGCAGCTGCGGCAGGGCCACGGCTCGTACGCGCTCGACTGCCGGATCGTGCGCCCCGACGGCGCGGTGCGCTACGTCGAGTCGCGCGCCCTCGTGCAGCGCGACCCGGGCGGCCGCGTGCAGCGCCTGATCGGCACCGAGCGCGACATCACCGCGCAGGTCGAGAGCTCGCTGCGGACGCGCCAGCTCAACGAGCGCCTCCAGCTCGCGCTGCGCTCGTCCAACTTCGGCGTGTGGGAGTACGACATCCAGACCGGCGTGACCCACTGGGACGACCGCGTGCTCGAGATCTACGGCCTGCAGCGGCACCAGTTCACCGGCGAGCCCGGCGAGTGGAGCCGGTTCCTGCACCCCGACGACCGCGCCGCCACCGAGGCCGCGTTCGACCTCGTGTTGCAGCGCGGGGCGCCCACCTCCTTCCGCATCTTCCGCATCGTGCGCCCCGACGGCGCCGTCCGCTACGTCGAGGGGCACGGCCACCTCCAGCGCGACGCCGACGGCCGCCCGGTCCGCGTCGTGGGCCTCAACCGCGACATCACCGGCGAGCAGGCGCTGCACGAGGCGCTGCACATGGCCGAGCAGCGCTGGCAGCTCGCCATCGAGGGCACGAACGACGCGGTGTGGGACTGGGACATCGAGCGCCACACGGTCTTCCACGACGAGCGGTGGACGCGCATGCTCGGCTACCAGCCCGGCGAGATCGAGGCGTCGGTCGCGGGCTGGCGCCTGCTGGTGCACCCGGACGACCAGGCCGCCAGCGACGCCACGGCGGAGGCGCACCTCGCCGGCCGCACGCCCCTGTACCAGGCCGAGTACCGCATGCGCGCCAAGGACGGCGGCTGGCGCTGGATCCTCGACCGCGGCAAGGTGGTGAAGCGCTCCCCCGCGGGCGACCCCCTCCGCATGGTCGGCACGCACACCGACATCACCGCCCGCCGCGACCTCGAGCAGCGCCTCCGGCGCACGGACGAGCTGGCCGACCAGGTCAGCCGCATCGCGCACATCGGCGGCTGGGACATGGAACTCGACACCGGGCGCATCACGTGGTCCGCCGAGGTCTGCCGCATCCATGACGTGGGCGAGGACTATCGCCCGACCCTCGACGACGTCCGGCGGTTCTTCCCGCTTGGCGTGCTCGAGGCGCTGCAGGCCGGGGACCTGTCGGCGCTCGGCGCGACCTTCGACCACCAGCTGGCGCTGATCACCGCCAAGGGCCGCCACATCTGGGTGCGGGTCATCGGCCGGGCCGAGCCGCAGCCGGGCGGCTCCAGCCGGGTGCATGGCGCGCTGCAGGACGTGACGATCCAGCACGAGATGGAGTCGAACCGCCGCCAGCTCGAGGTCCAGCTGTTCCAGGCCCAGAAGATGGAGACGCTGGGCACGCTCTCCGGCGGCATCGCGCACGACTTCAACAACCTCCTGACCGGCATCATCGGCTATCACGAGCTCGCCGCCGACTCGGTGCCCGAGGACCATCCCGCCCGCGCCTGCCTCGCGGAGGCGCGCAACGCGAGCCTCCGCGCGCGCGAGCTCGTCGAGCAGATCCTCACCTTCAGCCGCCAGACCTCCGAGACGGAGCATGGCGCCGTCGACCTCGGCCTCGTCGTCGAGGAGGCGCGCCGGTTCCTCCGGGCCACCCTCCCGGCGAACATCAGCATCGAGACCGACCTCGATCCCGAGTGCGCGCCGGTGCTGGCGGACGCGACGCAGATCTACCAGGTCATCCTCAACCTCGGCTCCAACGCGGCGCACGCGATGCGCGCGCACGGCGGGACGCTGCGGCTCAGCCTGCACCCGACCGAGATCAGCCCGACGCAGGGCGCGCGGTTCGGCGGCGTCAACCCGGGCCGCTACGTGCGGCTCTCGATGGCGGACACCGGCCACGGCATGGACGAGGCCACGCAGCGCCGCATCTTCGAGCCGTTCTTCACCACCAAGAACACCCGCGAGGGCACCGGCCTCGGCCTCGCGGTGGTCCACGGCATCATCCGCGCGCACCGCGGCGCGATCGACCTCGAGAGCAAGGTCAATGTCGGGACAACCTTCCACGTCTACCTGCCGATGAGCCCGGACCAGTCCGACGACCACGCGGAGGAATCCCAGCCGACCCCGACCGGCGCGGGCGAGCTGGTCTGCGTCGTGGACGACGAGGGCATCGTCGGCCGCTACACCAAGGCCACGATCGAGAAGCTCGGCTATCGCGCCGTTGCCTACGGCTCCGCCGAGGAGTGCCTCGCGGCCTGGCAGGCCGAGTCGGCCGAGTACCGGGTGCTGGTGACCGACCAGACGATGCCCGGCCTGCAGGGCACCGAGCTGGCCGCCGCGCTGCGCAAGCAGATCCCAAGTCTGCCCGTCGTCATCATGTCGGGCTACTTCTCCAAGATCTCATCCCACGCCCTCGACGAGCTGGGCCAGGTCGAACTGCTCGCCAAGCCGTTCACCACGGAACAGCTCGCCCAGGCACTTCACGCGGCCTTGGCGAAGACGCCGCGGCGAGAACGAGCGTAGTTGGACGCAGGCGGTAGCCCAGGCCGGACGAACGCCGAACGTCGGACTTCGAACGCCCGACGTTGCAGAGGCGGCGGCGGCGCTAGGACCGGTGAGAGACGGGCTTAACCCTGCAGGAGCTTCAGGACCGACTGCGGAGCCTGGTTGGCCTGCGCGAGCATCGCGGTGCCGGACTGCACGAGAATGTTGTACCGGGCGAGCGCGGTGCTCTCCTGCGCGACGTCGACGTCGCGGATGCCGGACAGCGTCGAGGAGAGATTCTGGCCCTCGACCTCGAGGGTGGTCGCCGCCAGGCCGAGCCGCGACTCCGCCGCGCCGAGCGTGGCGCGCGAGGACGCGAGGTGCTGGAGGCCGGCCCCAATCTGGGACAGGGCCGAGGCATCGGTCACGCTGAGGGTGTACTGGCCCGAAGCGTCCTGGTTGATCAGCGCCTGCATGCCGCCGGTGCGCAGGTTGACCTCGGGAATCGTCATCACCTGGCCGGCGGTGCCGCCGATGGCGATGGCGTGGCCGCCGCCCGGCTGGGCGCCGAACAGCTCCTGGCCGTTGAAGGTGCCGAGGGGCGACGTGACGTCGGCGGTGCCGCCGATCTCGGCGGTGCTGCCGCCGATCACGTTGCGCAGCTGGTCCTGCAGCGCGGTGAACTCCTGCTGATAAAGGGCGACGTCCGACGCGTTCTTGGTCGGGTCCTGCGCGAGGCTCACGAGCTCGCCGAGGCGCGTGACCATCGAGCTCATGCTCGCCATGGCCGAGTCGCCGGTCTGGACGTACGAGATGGCGTTCTGGACGTTGGTGCGCGCGGCGGCGACGCGCAGGCTCTGGGCGTCGAGCTTGCCGGACACGGCGACGCCGGCGGCATCGTCGGACGGGTTGACGATCTTCGAGCCGGACGAGAGCCGCGTCAGCGAGCGGCCGAGCAGGTCCTGGGTGCGGTCGAGGTTCCGGGCCGCGGTGAGGGCCTGCAGGTTGGTGTTGATGGCGTTCATGGGGGAGGGAGACGGGTGAGTCAGGTGCGGGCGGGCTGCGGGGCCCGGGGCGGCTTGGGCAGGAGGCCCAGCGGGTGCGACCCGGGAGCGTGGCGGACGGCGGCCGCCTGGTTGCTGGCGGCGATGTCGCTCAGCACTTCCTTGCGGAAGATCGGCACCTCGCGGGGCGCCTCGATCCCGATCTTGACCACGTCACCGTCAATGCGGGTGATGCGGATCTCGATCGAGTCGCCGATGACGATGGACTCGTTGATGCGGCGGGAGAGGACGAGCATGGGAAAAGGAGTTGGAGACGGGAAAAGGTGGGCGGAACGTTCAGCGGCGGGCCGCGGCGACGGGTGCCTGCGCGTGCTCCACCAGCGGGTGGTGGGCGCTGTAGCGCGAGTAATTCGAGATGACGAGCTGGCGGCCAACCCGGGTGCGGCGGTTGACGACGAGCGGCCCGATGAGGTTCACGGTCGCCTCGACCGGCTGCTGGCGCTGGAGGGTGACGATGTTGAGGATCATCGCCTCGGCCGGATCGCGCAGGTCGAGCTGCAGCGCGTCCTCGTCGAAGATCTCGGGCTCGTAGCCGGGGACGATGCCGCCCGGCTCGATCACCACGAAGTGGAGGGTCTCGGGCCCGAACAGCCGCATCCAAAGGAACGGCAGGTGGTCGGACTGGTACAGGAGCTCGGCGCGCTGGTACTCGCCGAAGCCGATCAGGCCCTGGGGCAGAATCAGCTCGTTGGCCGGCGGCGGTTCAAAGTCGGTCGGATAGATCTCGGGCAGGACTTTCATGGGCAGGAGGATCACTTGATGTAGTCGAGGAGGGAGAGGTGCATGATGTTCACGGCCGACTGGAGGGCGGCCTGGTAGGCGGTCTGAACCTGGTTCAGCTTCACGATCGCGGTCGGAAGGTCGGTGTCGGTCTCGCTGGACACGAGCTGGTCGAGGCTGGTGGTGCGGTCGGCCTGCTGCGTCTGGCTCGCCTCGATGCGGGTCTGGACGCCGCCGACGTTGGCGATCGCCGACACCAGCTGGTCCTCGCTGGCGATGAGGTTCGGCTGGGTCGCGGTCACGGCGGCCGTGGCGCCGCTCTTCAGCGCGTCGCGGAGCGAAACCAGGCGGTTGATGAAAGTGGCGAGGCCGGCGTTGGTCGCGCCGTCGGAATTGGGCGTGATGCTGGTGGTCTCGGAGAGCGGGATCGCGGACTGGCTGGCGTTGCCGGCGTAGGCGACGCCGGTGATCTGGCCGTTGACGTCGCGGGTGACGGTGAACGGCGGGGTGTCCACCGCGGTGCCGCCGAAGAGATAGTCGCCGTTGAGGGTGCCGTTCGCGGCCTGGACGGCCTGCTCGATCAGCTGGTTGGTCTCCTCGCCGTACGCGCTCATCGCGTCGGCTCCGAGCGTGCCGGAGCCGAGGGTGGCGAGCTCGCCGGCGCGGTCGGAGATCTTCTTGATCGACTGGAGGCCCGAGTAGGTGGCCTGGCTGATCGCGAGCGCGCGGCTGGCGTTCTGGCCGTACTGCACGAGGGCGCGGCGCTCGCTCTGCAGCGCGAGAACGCGCGCGGCGGCCGCCGGATCGTCCTCGGGCGCGGAGATGCGCTGCCCGCTGGACACCTGCTGCTGCAGGCGGGCCTGCTGGCTGCTGAGCTGCTGGATCTGGCGGACGATGTTGTCCTGAGTCGTGCTGCTGGCGACGCGCATGGGAAAAGGAGATTACCGGCCGAGCTGGTTGACGACGACGTCCAGCAGGTCGTCGATGGTGGTGAAGACGCGGGACGACGCCTGGAAGGCCCGCTGGTACTTCAGGAGGTCGGCCATCTCCTCGTCGAGGGACACGCCGCTGACGCCGTCGCGCTGCGACCGCACCAGCTGCTCGATGCCGCTCTGGTTGGTGACCTGGGAGTTGGCGCCGGCCAGGGCCTGGCCGAGGCCGCTGACGTGGCTCGAGTAGAAGGAGATGAGGGTGCCGTCGATCTGGTCGCCGGCGCCGGTGGAGAACTGGCGAGTGGCGAGCTGAGCGACCGCGAGCGCGATCGAGTTGTCGCCGGCGGCGCCGCCGTCGCTGGCCTTGAGATTCGTGGCCGTGACCGAGGGATCGACCGCGATCGTGCCGGCGGTGGTGCCGCTCGCGACGAAGAAATCGCCGGTGGTGCCCGTCGGGTTGTACACCGCGTTGACCGCGGTCACGAGCTGGCCGGCCAGGAGATCGAGGCCGTCGCGGAGCGTCTGGATCGCGCCGTCACGCGCCGCCAGGTTGCCCTGGATCGAGCCGGACGTGGGGGCCAGCGTGGACGCACCGGCGGTGATCTGGGTGCCGTTGAAGGCGACCGTGTTGACGACGGTGGCGAGGTTGACGAGGACCACCGGGCTGCCGCCGCCGTCGGTGGCGCTGACCTGCACCTGGCCGCCGGGGAGATTGGAGACGGTGACGGGGAGTTTGGCCGAGAGCTGCTCGAGGAGGGCCTGGCGCTGGTCGCGGAGGTCGACCGCGGCGCCGGGATGGTTGATCTCCATGCGGCCGATCTGGGCGTTGAGCTCGGCGACGTTCTGGAGGAGGCCGTTGACGGTGGAGACGTCGGAGGCGATCTGGGAGTTGATGTCCGACTGGACCTGGCCGAGGCGCTGGTCGGTGAGCCGCAGGCGGTCGGTGAGGATGGCGGCGTTCTGGAGGAGGGCCTGGCGCTGGCCGGAATCGGTCGGGCTGGCGGCGAGGCTCTGGAAGGAGTTGAAGAGGTCGTCGAGGGCGGCGCCGATGCCGGTGTCGGAGGTGCTGCTCGAGGTGGAGGTGGCGTTGGTGCCGCCGATATTCTGGCCGAGGCCGGCCTGGGCGCGCTGGTAGGCGTTCTGCTGGGCCTGGTGGTAGGCCGAGAGCGAGCTCTCCCGCATCACCTGCTGGTCCAGCAGGGCGTCGCGCAGCTGCTCCACGCCGACCGCCTGGAGGCCCATGCTCTCGGGCCCGATCGGGGTCTGCACCGTCCCCAGGTCGCCGAACACCACGCGCTGCCGCGCGTAGCTCGTGTTGTTCACGTTGGCGAGGTTCTTGCCCGCCAGCTCGAGCGCGCGGCTCTGGGCGCTGAGGGAGAGGACGGAGTTGTTGAGGCTGGCGTAGAGTCCGGACATGGCGGAAGGCGGCGGTCAGCCCGCGGCGCAGAGGGTCGGCGTGGCGGTGGCGGCGGCGATCGCCACCGCGCCGGACGGCGAGTAGGTCTTGGTGAAGCTCTGCGGCCGGAGCTGCTGGAGCACCTCCTGGTGCACCTCGACGGCGCGGGCCAGGAGCTGGTGATTGTGCCGGCTGACGCGCCGGACGCGGTGCAGGAGGGCGTTGACCTCGTCGATCAGGGCCTCGAGGAGCGGGCGGGCGTTCGGCTCGATCAGCGGCAGCAGCGAGCGCAGCGTGCTTTGGCGGGAGTGGCCGTGCTCGGCCGCGAAGTCCGCCACCACCTGCTCGCGGCGCGAGCGGCAGACGGCGATGCTGCGGGCCTGCACCTCGATCGCGGCGCCGAGGCCCATCACGGCCGCCGGGTCGCGGTCAAAGAGACTGCGCTGCTGCTGTTCAAAAAGGTGCAACAGGCCGCCGTAATCGGCGAGTTCCTGCCGGAGACTGTCCGCGATCATTTCCCAAGAGGTGTTCATGGCTGGGTGGTGGGATGGGCCGGCGCGCGGGGCGCCAGCTGCTGCTCGATGACGCGACCCAGGCCAAGGCCGGGGCCGGCGGTAAGATTTTGCGCGAGGGCGTCCGTCAGCATGTCGCCGTAGACGCTGCCCGAGACGCTGCTGCCCCCGAGCATGGAGCCGACGCTCTGGCTCAGGAACTGGCGGACGAGGATCGCCTCGAACTGCCCGGCGACCTTCTTCCGCTCGGCGGCGTCGGCCGCTGTGGAGGCGGTGCGTCCGGTCGCGGCGTCCGTCGCGCGGAGGGCCGGATTCGGCAGGGTGGCGGCAATGGCGGAGACGTTCATGGCTCAGTTGATGATCAGCTCGGCCTGGAGGGCGCCCGAGCGCTTGAGGGACTGGAAGATGGCCATCATCTCGCGGGTCGAGACGCCGAGGGCGTTCAGCGCGGCGGCGAGGCGCTCGATCGACGGCGGCTCGTTGATCACGGAGAAGCCGCCCTTCACCTCGTTGACGTCCGTCTTGGTGCTCGGCACCGCCATGGTCTGGCCGCCCTGGCTGAGGGGGCCGGGCTGGCTGACACCAACCGAGGAGCTGACTGTGATCGTGAGCGAGCCGAGGGCGATCGCGACGCGGGAAAGGCGGACGGTGGAGGTGGCGACGATCGTGCCGGTGCGCTCGTTGATGACGATGCGCGCGACGGTGTCGGGGGTCGACTCGATCTCGCCGAGGCGGGCGATGAACGCGACGTCCTGGCCCTGGAACTCGGACGGGAGGCTGACGCGGACGGTGGCGGCGTCCACCGCGGCGGCGGAAGCGGGCCACTTGGTGTTGATGGCGTCGGCCATGCGGGCCGCGGAATTGAAGTCGGGATCGTGCAGAAGGAGGCGCACGGCGTTGTCGCGAACCACTGCGGCCGGGATTTCCCGCTCAACGATGGCGCCGCTGCTGATGCTGCCGACGGTCGGGTGGTTCTTCTGGACGGTCGCGCCGCCCGCCCCACCCTGCCCGCCGAGGAAACCGCCGATCGCGATCGGGCCCTGCGCCACGGCGTACACGCGGCCGTCCGCGCCGAGCAGCGGCGACTGGAGCAGCACGCCGCCCTGGAGCGTCTTGGCGTCACCCATCGAGGCGACGTTCACGTCGATGCGCGAGCCGGGCTTGAGGAACGGACCGATGTCGGCGGTGATCATCACCGCGGCCACGTTCTTGGCCTTGATGTCGGAATAGTTGATCGCGAGGCCGTAGCGCTGCAGCACGTTCGACACGGTGCGAAGCGTAGTGGCGGCGTTGCTGTCGCCGTCACCGGCCAGGCCGACCACGATGCCGTAGCCGACGAGCTGGTTGTCGCGGCTGCCCTCGATGAGCGAGAGGTCCTTGACGCGCGACGCGTGCGCCGGGGTCTGGAAGCCGGCGGCGAAGCCGAGCACCAGCGCGACCCGCAGGCCGTCCCAGAACGCGGGCGCCGGCGACCAGCGGGACATGGATTCGAAGCAGAAGAAGGTCATGGTGGAGTCCTTTCCGGGGGGCGGGCGCGCTCAGATCGGCCGCAGCTTCTCGTAGAGCTTGGCGAACCAGCCGCGCTTCTGCGCGTCGGTCAGCGAGCCCTCGCTGTAGAACTCGACGCGGGCGTCGGCGATGTTGGACGAGAGCACCGTGTTGTCGCGGGCGACATCGTCGGGGCGGACCAGCCCGTGCAGCACGACGTACTGGGTCTCGCCGGAGAAGGTCACCACGCGCACGCCCTCGATGACGAGGTTGCCGTTCGGCAGCACGTCGGTGACGAGCACCGCGGCGCGCGCCGTCAGGCTCTGCGAATTGCTGATCTCGCCGCCGCCCGAGTAGGTCGACTTCCCGGCGCCGGAGGTGCCAGGCAGCTCGCCGCCGTGGGTGGCGAGGCCGGTGTAGATGAAGCGGGTGAGCGCGTCGTCGACGGACGAGTCGCGCTCGGACTTCTTGCTCTGCGAGTTCTGGGCCACGGCCGACTCGGCCACGACGACGGTGAGGATGTCCCCGGTGTTGGCGGCCTTGCGGTCGGCGAACATCCCGGTGGCGCCCGTGCCCGACGCGGGCCAGAGCGAGCCGGCCCAGGCCGGGAGGGCGAGCGCGGCGAGGAGGACGGCGAGGCTAGAAGCGGACTTGGACATGGTTTTCATCGACGACGAGCGCGGAAAAATCCTTGCGCGACTCGGGATTGCGGATGGTGACGGTGTCGCCCTGCGCGCCGTTCTCCATCGCGAGGCCCTTCATGGTGATGGTCAGCAGGCCCTCGACGGCGGACACCTCGACGAGCTGGCCGCGGCGGACGAGCGGGCGGCGACCGAGATCGTGCCAGGTGAGGAGGCGGCCGGCGGCAACGCCGCGGGCAAAGATGTAGGCCCGGTCGCCGACCGAGGCCGGGAGGGCGTCGCGCTCGCGGAAGGCGTCGACCCGGCGCGTATCGAGCTGCGCGGGATCAAACTGGGCGCCGAGCGCGAGCGGCTGGCGGGCGACCCACACGTCGCGCCACAGTGCGGCGCGGACGACCAGCGTCTGGTCGGCGACAGCTTCGCCGTCGGCGCGGAGCTCGAAGCGAACGAGCATCGAGCCGGACGGGGCGGCCGGATAATCGAGGACGGCCAGGGTCCAGGCCGCGGCGGTGCGGGCGGGCGCGGACCACGGGCGGAGCAGCTCGAGCTGCAGCTCGCCGTCGAGGCGGTAGTGCGCCGAC
>CAYYGV010000033.1:0-32828 GCA_964471615.1 uncultured Opitutaceae bacterium | reverse complement strand
CTTCGCATGACCCGCGTTTTTGTCTCCGGCTGCTACGACATCATCCATGCCGGCCACATCCAGTTCTTCCGCGAGGCCCGGGCGTTGGGTGACCACCTGACGGTGTCGTTCGCCTCGGCCGACGTGCTCTGGCGCCACAAGCACCGCCGCAGCTCGCTGCCGGACGACCACAAGCGCGCGCTGCTCGCGGCGCTGGACACGGTGGACGACGTGGTCATGGGTGGCGGCTCCGAGGAGGGGCTCGATTTCAAGGACGACTTTCTGCGGCTGAAGCCCGACATCCTCGCGGTGACGGACGACGACAAGTACGGGGACCTCAAGCGCGACCTCTGCGCGCAGGTCGGCGCCCGGTACGTGGTGCTGCCAAAGACACCACCGCAATTCTCGCCGGTCTCGACCACTCAGCTCGTGCGCCTGATCCGCGCGCCCGAGGCGGCGCCGCTCCGGGTGGACTTTGCGGGCGGCTGGCTCGACGTGCCGCGTTTCGCGCGCGACGGAGCCTACGTCGTGAACTGCGCGATCTCCCCGACAGTCTCGCTGCGCGACTGGCCCTACGAGCGCAACGCTGGCCTCGGCGGCAGCGGCGCGTGGGCCCTGCTCAACGGCAAGGACGGCGTCGGCTCCGAGCTCGGGCTCGGCGTGGGCTGGCAGGATCCCGCGATCATCGCGGAAACCGGTCTTTGTGTTTGGCGCAGCGGCCCGCGCCCGGTGCTCGAAGTGAAGACCGGCGGCGAATTTCTTGCGGGCCACATGGCGCTGTTCTGGACAGGCCAGCCGCACGACACGCCGAACCTGGCCGAAGTGCCGCGGAGCTACGACGCGATCGCCCGCGCCGCGGCGACGGCGCGCGATGCAGTTTGGCGGAGCGACCTTGGCCTGCTCGCCGACGCGGTCCGCCAATCCTACGCCCGTGTTCAGCGCCCGGAAGGCATGGACCCGCTACCCGGCGATCCCGAGGCGACCGGCGCATTTCGCGACGCGCTGCCGTCCGGGTTGAAACCCCTCGCGTGCAAGTACTGCGGCGGCGGCTTCGGCGGCTATGCGGTTTATCTTTTCGCCTCGGCAGCCGAGCGCGACGCGGCTTGCGCGCGGCCGGGTTTCCGTCCGATCGAGCCGTACGTGCGGGTGCATTGAGGCGGCTTGGTGGTTGAAAGTTGAAAGGCGGCTGTTGAAAGGCACAGGACTCCGCGAGCGCGAGCATGTCTCGCCTCAAATCTGAAGGAGACGCCCCTGCAGGCCTTTCAACTTTCAACCGTCGACCTTCAACAGTCCCGGCTCCGCCGGGACCCTCATTCCGTGCGCAACGAAACAACCGGGTCGACGCGCATCGCGCGCTGCGCGGGCAGCAGCGTGGCGGCGAGCGTGATGAGAGCCAGTCCGACGGTGACGATCCCGAGAATGTACGGGTCGAACGGCGCGGTCTGGTAGAGCAACGAGCCAAGGACCTGGCCGAGCGCCAGGGCACCGATCAGTCCGAGCGCGGCTCCGCCGACGAAAAGCCGCAGACCTCCACGCAAGACGAGCGCGAGGATCTGGGCGGGCGTGGCTCCGAGCGCGAGCCGGATGCCGAACTCCCTCGTGCGTTGCGCGACCTGATAGGAGAGCACGCCGTAAAGCCCAACCGCGGCGAGCAGGACCGCCAGGCCGGCGAAGATCGTGAGCAGATAAGTGTAGAGCCGCGGCGTCGCGAACGTGCCGTCGATCTGCTCGGCAAACGTGCGAACGTTCCAGATCGGCTGGTTGGGATCCACCTCGGTCACGGCGTGGCGGACGGCACTGGCGAGTCCCGCCGCGTCGCGGTCGCTGCGCACCAGCAGCTGGAAATCGCCCTGCGGGCCCTGGCGCGTCGAGAGATAGGCCTGCACGAGCGTTGGTTCGTTAGCGTAGCCGTAGACCTTAAGCGTGGGCACGAGGCCGATCACGACCGTGGGCTCGTCGCCGCCGAGCGTGAGGCGGCGGCCGATAGGATCCTGGCCGGGCCAGTACTGGTTCGCGAACGCCTGGTCGATGAGGGCGACGCGCTGGCCCTTCGGCAGATCCTCCGGGCCGAACGAGCGGCCGCGCAGGATCGGGATGCCGAGGGTCCGGAAGTAGCCGTCGCTCACGACATTCATCTCGGCCAGGGGATTTTGCCCATTCGGCCACGGCGCATGACCCTCCGGGAGGAACGAAGTCTGCCAGCCCGAGTCGAGCGGGGCGTTCGTCGCGAGGTCCGCACTGGTCACGCCGGGAAGGGTGCGGAGCCGCTCGAGCAGGCGTTCCTGGAACTGGCTGCGCTTCTCGGGCGTGTCGTACAGCTTGGGCGGCAGGGCGACGCGGGCGGTGAGGACGCCGTGGCCGTCGAAGCCGAGCTGGGCGGTCTGCATGCGCGCAAAGCTGCGCAGGAGAAGTCCGGCGCCGGCGAGCAATAGGAGGGTGAGCGCGATCTCGGCGATGATGAGACCCTCGCGGGCGCGCGCAGCCCGCGGGCCGGCGGAACCGCCGCGGCCGCCGGTCGAGAGCGCCTGTCGGAGGTCGGGCGAGGCGGCGCGCCAGGCGGGCCAGAGGCCGAAGGCGAGGGCGGTCACGACGGCGAGCGCGGCGCTGGCGGCCAGGACGCGGCCGTCGATGGCGGCATGCTGGAACCGGGTGACGCCGGCTGGACTGAGTGCGACGATGCCCTGCTGGGCCCAGGCGGCGAGCAGCACGCCGAGGCCGCCGCCGGCCAGGGCGAGCACGAGGCTCTCGGCCAGCTGCGCGCGGATGAGCTGCCCGCGGCTGGCGCCGAGCGCGGAGCGCACGGCGAACTCGGTCTCGCGGGCCGCGCCCCGCGCCAGGAGGAGATTCGCGAGGTTGGCGCACGCGATGAGCAGCACGAGACCCACCGCGCCCTGCAGGAGCAGGAGGCCGGTGCGGTAGCTGCCGACCGCGCCCTCGAGCAGCGGCTGCCCGCTGGCGACGACACCGGTGCTTTCGTCGGGGTGATCCTGGGAAATCCGCGCGGAGATCCGCCGCAGGTCGGCGAACGCGGCCTCGCGGGTGACGCCGGGCTTGATGCGGCCGATGGCGTAGATGCCCGGGTGGTTGCCGCGGTTCTGCCAGCCCGGGTTCGACCCGCTGCGCCCGATCTGGGTGTAGAACTCGACGCCGGTCGGGGTGGCGTACTCGGGCGGCAACACGCCGACGACGGTGTGCGGCTCGCCGTTCAGCGTGACACTGGTGCCGAGCACGTCGTCGCGCCCGCCGAACTGGCGCTGCCACAAGCCGTACCCGAGCACGGCCAGCGGGGCGGCGCCCGGGTGGTCCTCGGCCGCGGTGAACACGCGGCCGCGCAGCGGGGCGAGGCCGATCGCGTCAAACAGCGCGGCGCTGACGCGCGCGCCGCGGACCATGACCGGTTCCGACCGACCGGTCAGCGTGAAGTTGTCGCGGCGGTAACCGCCGAGGGCGGTGAAGGCGGTGTTGTCGCGCTGCCAGTCGAGCAGGTCCGGCCAGGCGATCGATGCCTCCTTGAAGTTGATCTCGTCCTCCCAGAGGACAACGAGCCGGTCGGGCGCCGGGTACGGCAGCGGCGTGAGCAGCACCGACTGGACGAGCGAGAAGATCGCGGTGTTGGCCCCGATGCCGAGGGCCAGGGTCAGGACGGCGACCAGCGTGAAGCCGGGGTGCTTGATGAGCCGGAGACAGGCGTGGCGCAGGTCGAGCATGGGACGACGGATTCACCAACCGGCCGGCGCGGGAAAGGTTACAGGATTCATTCGGCCCGCAGGGCGACGAGGGGATCGATGCGGCTGGCACGCAGCGACGGCATCAGGCAGGCGGCGGCCGAGACGAGCCCGAAGAGGACGGCGACGCCGGCGTAGACCCCGGGGTGAAGCGGGGTGACGTTGAAGAGCAGCGACTGAATCAGCTGGGCGACGCCCACCGCGCCGAGCAGGCCGACCACGAGGCCGAGGGCGACGAGGCGCAGGCCGGAGCGCATGACGAGCCCGATGACGGCCCGGCGGGGCGAGCCGAGGGCCATGCGGATGCCGATCTCGGCGGTGCGCTGGGTGACCGCGTAGGCGAGCACCGAGTAGAGACCGACGGCCGCGAGCAGCAGGGCGACGCCGGCGAAGATCGCGGTGAGCGTGGCCACGATGCGCTGGGCGCCGAGGCTCTGGTCGACCGCCGACTGCATCGTCTGGAAGAACGAGATCGGCTGGTCCTTGTCGACGGCGGCGACCGCGCTGCGGATTACGGCCTGCATGGCGTTCGGGTCGACGTCGGTGCGGACCGACACGACCAGGCCGGGCCGGCCGAGCTGGTTCATCGGGTAGTAAACCTCGTCCGGCACGGGCGCGTTGAGCCCGGCGCTCTTCACGTCGGCGATCACGCCGATGATCTCGACCTTGATTTCGGCGTCGCGCCCGCGCAGCAGGACCTTGCCGACGGCGGACTCGCCCGGGAAGACATGCTGGGCGAAGCTCTCGTTGACCACGCACACGCCGGGGCCGCCGTCGCGGTCGTTGGCGGTGAATGTGCGGCCTTCGCGCAGCGGGATACGCAGCGCGCGGAAGAAATCGTTGCTCACCACCTGGAACCCGGCGAGCGGGCGTTGGGCGAGGGGGAGGACCGGCCGGCCGCTGACGCTGTAGGGCGAGCGCGACAGGAACCCGCCGATCGGGAGGCCGAGCGAGGCGGCGGCGTCGCGGACCTGGGGATTGACCCGCAGCTGTTCGAGCACCGCATTGAAGAAGCGCGCCTGCTCGGCGTTGGTCGGGTAGCGGCTGGTCGGGACGCCGACGAAGGCCGAGGCGACGCCCCGAGGGTCGAAGCCCGGAGGCGTGCGCTGGAGCCGGAGGAAGCTGAGCAGGAGCAGCCCGGAGCCGACCAGCAGGATGACCGACAAGGCGACCTCGCCGACGATGAGCGAGGAGCGGAAGTTGCCGCCGCGCGAGCCGGTGGAGCAGCGACTGCAGTCCTTGAGGACCTCGACCAACTCGGTCTTGGACGCCTGCAGCGCCGGCACGAGACCGACCAGCAGACCGCTGCCAAACGTAAGCCCCGCCGTGAAGGCGACGGCGCCCCAGTCGAGCGTCAGCGACGTGTTCGGTGGGAGCAGCGTGGCGACGTTGGCCTCGATGGCCGAGAGCGCCCACAGGGCGAGCAACAGGCCGAGCCCGCCGGCCACCGCGGTGAACAGGAGGCTCTCGGCGAGGAACTGCCGCACGATCGCCCCGCGCGTGGCGCCGAGCGACTGGCGGACCGCGATCTCCTTGTGCCGGGCCACGAGCCGGCCGAGGAAGAGGCTGGCGATGTTCGCGCAGGCGATGAGGAGGACGAACGCGACCGCGCCGAGCAGGGTGTAGAAGGCCGGCCGGAGCTGGCCGACGAGGGCCTCGACGTAGCCGCGCGGGATGGCGACGCCGTTGGCGTCGAGCCGGGCCGGAAATTCCTTGGCGTAGGCCTGGCTGAGCGCCGCGAGCTCGCTGGTGGCCTGCTCAAGCGTGACGCCCGGCTTGAGCCGCGCGATCGGCTGCGTGTAGCCGGCGCCATTCTGGACCTGCACGGTGGTCAGGCCGGTGATCTCGAACACGCGGGGCGCGAACACCTGTACCTGGCCGAACGGATTGGTGAGGTGGGGCGGCAGGATGCCGATCACCTGCCACGAGAGACCGTTGAGCTGGATCGTGGAGCCGACCACCTCCGGGTCGCCGCCGAAGCGCGTCTGCCACAGCTCATGGCTCAGAAGGCAGACATTCGGCCCGTTGGGCTTGTCGTCGTCCTGCACGAAGCCGCGCCCGAGGAGCGGGCGCACTCCCAGCGTGGTGAAGAAATCGGCGGTCACGCGCAGGCCGTTGAGCTGCTCCGGGTCGCCGCGACCCGTGAGCGTGAAGTTGTCGAACGCACTGTCGGCCACCGATGAGAACGACGTCGCGTGCCGGCGGATCTCCTCGAACCGCGGCCACGACAGCGCCGGCGCATTGAAGTTCAGCGCCGCGTTGTTCACCCAGAGGGCCACCAGGCGGTCGGGTTGTGGCACCGAAACGGGCCGGAGAATCAGGCGGTCAAACACCGAGAACAGCGCGGTGTTCGCCCCGATGCCGATCGCCATGGTGAGGACAGCGACCGCGGTGAAGCCGGGGGTCTTGAGCAGCGAGCGGAGGGGATGCATGAGGAGGGGAGGTAACAGGGACCAGGGGTCAAGTATCAGGGTGGGGTGCGCGGGTTGTTTTGAAGGGTGGCGGCTAGATTCCGGTTACTTGGATCCTGCTACCTGTTACTTGAGGCGCGGAGCGCCCTACTCGGCTCGCAGCGCGATCATCGGATCCACGCGGGTGGCGCGGCGGGCGGGGATGAGGGTCGCGACAAACGCGACCACGATGAGTAGCACGCTCACGGCGGTGTACGTGAGGGGATCGCGCGGGCTGACCTGGAAGAGGAAATTGTTGATGGCCTGCTCGGCGACGAGGCTGAAGACGATCGCGATGCTGAGGCCGAGCACCAGGCCCCAGACCAGCTGCCACGCGCCCTGCTTCAGGACCATCCCGAGGATCGTGCGGTGGTCCGCGCCGAGCGCCATGCGGATGCCGAACTCCTGGGTGCGCTGGTTGACCGCGAACGACATCACGCCGTAGAGGCCGGCCGAGGCGAGGATCACGGCGATCGCGCCGAAGACGGCGAACATCACCACGATCACCTGGTTCTGCCCGATGAAGCCGAGGATGTTCGTCTTCGGCGTGGCCACGAAGTAGAGCGGGAGATTCGGGTCGACGCGGTTCACTGCCGCGCGGAGGCTGGTGACGAAGCTCTCGGGCCGGACCGCCCCGCGCACCTTCACGATCACGGTGGCGAACTGCATGCCGTTCACCACCGCCTCGTTGTTGCCGAACGCCACCGCCGTGAACGGCACATAGTAGCCGGCGTTGTCGTTCTGGTTGTTGAACGGCCCGAGCATGCGGACGTCGGTCACGACGCCCACGATGGTTCGCCACGGGTTGAACTGGGTGCCGTTGTTGGTCACGGAGCGGATGCGGCGCCCGAGCGGGCTCTCGTTCCCGAAGTGCTTCCGCGCGAAGGTCGCGTTCACGATCGCGATCGGCTGCTTCACGTCGTTGTCGGCCATCGTGAAGTCGCGGCCCTCCAGCAGGCGCTGGCCAAGCGTGCCGAAATAGCCGTCGGTCACGTTCTCGACGTTGGTGACCGCGCGGTCCTTGTCGTCCTTGTACTGCTTGCCCTCGATCTCGACCGGACCCGAGCCGGAGAACACCATCTGGAAGCGGTTGCTAAGCGCGACCGACTCGATCGCGGAGTTGGCGCGGAGCTCGCGGAGGAGCTTCTCGTAGAAGACGACGCGGGACTCGTTGGTGGGGTAGTCGCCCTCCATGAGACCCATGCGGGCCGAGAGGACGCCGCCGGTGTCGTAGCCGTAGTCGAGGTTCTGCTGGCGGATGATCGTCTGCAGCTCGAGCAGCGAGCCGATGAGCAGGACGAAGGTGACGACGATCTGGACCACGACCAGGCCCTTGGAGATGAGGCTGACAAAGCGCCCGGTGTTGCCGCGGCCGCCCTCCTTCAGCACCTCGCACGCGCTGGCGCGGGAGGACATGAGCGCCGGCAGAAGGCCGGACATCAGCGCGGACAGGGCGGTCGCGACCACGACGAAAATGAGGACCGGGCGGTCGAGGGTGAACGTCATCCAAGACGGCGGCGGGTTGGTGTTGGCGCGGACCGCGGTGTCAACCCAGTCGGTCGCCCAGACGGCCATGGCGACGCCGACGACGGCGCCGATGGTGCAGAGCAAGAGGCTCTCGGTGAGCATCTGGCAGACGAGCCGGGCGCGGGTGGCGCCGAGCGAGGAGCGGATGGCCAGTTCCTTGGCACGCAGCGTGGCCCGCGCGAACTGCATGTTCATCACGTTGAAGCACGCGATGAGCAGCACGCCGGCGCAGAACGCCAGCATCGTGTAGAGGAGCCCGGCGATCTGGCCGCCAGTGAAGGAATCGAGGAGCGGGCGCACCCAGCCGAGGCTGTAGATCTTGTTCTCTGGGTAGGTCTGGGAAAACCGTTTGGCGATCGTCGTCATCTCGACGTTGGCCTGTTCAATCGTGACGCCGGGCTTGAGCCGGCCGATGACCTGCACGGTGTTGATGCCGCGGTCATTCCGCGGCTTGACCGGGAACTCCGTGTTGACCGGGAGCCAGAGTTGCTCGTTGCCCGGGAAGGAGAATTTCGGGGGCATCACGCCGATGACCGTGCCGGCGCGGCCGTTGACGCGGACCGACTGCCCGATCACGCGGGGATCGCCCCCGAAGTCGCGCTTCCAGAGTGCGTCGCTGAGGATGATGTTCTTCGTGATGCCGGGCTGGTCGTCCTCGGCGATGAAGTCGCGGCCGATCGCGGGCTGCACGCCGAGCACGCGGAAAAAGTCCCACGTCACGTAGGCGCCCTGCAGCCGCTGCGGCACGCCGTTGTTGGTGAGATTGACGGTCGAGCCGTTGAGGAAGGCCGCGAAGCCGTCGTAGGACTTCACCTCGCGCTTGAGCTCCGCGAAGTCAGCGGTCGTGACCTGGGCGTTGAAGTTGTTGGGCTGGAAATTCGTCGGATCGACGAGCAGCACATCGACCAGCTGCTCGGCGTGCGGGAACGAGAAGCCGCGCAGCAGCACGCCGTTGATGACCGCGAACTGGGTGGTGACGGCGCAGATGCCGAGCGCCAGCACGCCCGCGGCGAGGGCGCAGAAGCTCTTTTCCTTGATCAGGACCCGCAGGCCGATGCGGACGTCTTGGAGAAAATTTGAAAGCATTGGCGGAAGTGACGAGTGACTAGAAACTGACTGGGAGTGGCGGGTGACGAGAGGGGAGTGACGAAGTGAGGGATGAGGGGGACGAAAGACTAGGGACGGGCGGTGAGGGAGCGGCGGAGGGCGTTTAGCATGCGGCGCACTTCGTCGAGGAGGGAGAGAGTAGGCTGACTGTGGTCGAGTCGGAGGTGGCCGAGTTGGATCGAGAGGAGAAGCTGGGTCTCAGGTTCGGCGACGGAGCCCTCGGCGGTGGAGACTCCTTGGAGAAACTCACCGGTCGTGCGGCGGGCCTGGCCTTCGGCGATGTTGGACGAGATCGAGATCGCCGCGCGGCGCATCTGGCTGACGAGCCCGTAGCGTTCCGCGGCCGGGAACGTGGATGTCAGCTGATAGACTTGAGCCGCTTCATGCATCGATTTTTGCCAAACAATCAGGTCTTTGAAGTTCTTCGCGGTGGTTTGTTCACTCATGCGCCCGATCATCCGGGCCCTCCCAAACTCGTCACTCCTCTCTCAGCGTCGTCGCCCTCAACTTTCGTCTAGGTTCTTCTTTCTCGTTTTTCCGACCTCACTCCGTCTCGTCCCTTGTCACTCGTCCCTCGTCACTCTCGCGTTCACTCCGCGCGCAGCGCCGTGACCGGATTCACCTTGGTCGCGCGGCGGGCCGGCAGGTAGCAGGCCAAAAGCGCAGCGCCGGCGAGGAGGGCGGCGCTGCCGACAAGGGCGTACGGGTCGGACGGGCTGACTTCGTACAGCATTCCGGCAAGCAGGCGGCCGACGCCAAGGGAGAGCGCGAGGCCGACGGTGACGGCGAGGGCCGTCTGCAGCGCGCCTTGTTTCATGACGAGGCTGAACACGTCGCGCGGATGCGCGCCGAGCGCCATGCGGATGCCGATCTCGCGGGTGCGCCGCGCGACCGCGTAGGCCTTTACGCCGTAGACGCCGACCACCGCCAGCACGAGGGCGATCGCACCGAAGGTGCCGAACAGGATGGCGCCGAGGCGCACGACCCAGAGGCCGATGCTCTTGTTCACCAGATTGGAGTAGGGCGTGAGCTGGATCAGCGGGAGATCCGGGTCCAGCTGGCGCAGGGCCGCGCGGATCGTCGGCAGGATGGCCACGGTCGGGGCCTCGTCGCGCGTGGCCAGGCGGACGTGGACAAACACGTTGCTGCTGAAGGCGTGCGCGAAGGGGACGTAGAGCCGGCCCATGTCACGGGCGCTGATCGGGTCGTGCCGGTGTGGGGCGCAGATGCCGACGATCTCCATCTCGGCGGGCGAGCCGTCGGTGGGCGCCTGGGTGAACCGGATGTGCTGGCCGAGGGCGTCGCCCTTCGGGAAGAGCTGGTTGGCCAGCGTGGTGTCGACGATGGCGACGCGGGGCGACGCCTTGTCGCTGGCCTCATTGCGGGTGAAGTCACGGCCGCGCAGCAGCCGCACGCCGATCGAGTCGAAATACCCGGGCGTGGTCGCACTGTAGAGACCGTTGAAGCCCGGCGTCGGGGCGTTGGGATCCGTCTTCGCGACGGGCGCCTCCTTGGCCGAGATCACGCGCGCCGTGTTGGTGAGGTTGCCGTACGGCAGCATGGTGCCGACGCCCACCGACTGGACGCCCGGGAGCGCCTGGAGCCGGTCGATCACCGCGAACAGCGAGCGCTTCGCGTCGTCGACGGGCGTGTTGGCCAGGGAGTAGTCGAGCTCGCCGACCACGCAGCCGGTGGCGTCGAAACCGGGGTTGATGCCGCCGGCCTTGAGCGCCCCGCGCAGGAACAGGCCCGCGCTGAACAGGAGCGTGAGCGAGAGCGCGATTTGGGCCATCACAAGGCAGTGGCGGGGGGCGAAGAACCGGGTCAGCCGGCCCGCACTGGTCGGCTCGCCGCCCTGCTGCTTGAGATCGTGGACGAGGTCGACGTTGGACGACCGCAGCGCCGGCCCGAGCGAGAACAACAGCGTGGCGACCAGGCAGAACACGAAGGTGAAACCGAGCACGGCCGCGTCGGGCTGCATGTGCACCACCAGGGAGAAATTCATCGAGCTGAACAGGCCCGAGATCGACTGGATGAGCAGGTCGTTCGCCCAGAGGCTCACCAGCAGCCCGAGTGTGCCACCCGCAAGGGCGAGGAGCAGGCCCTCGGCGAGGAGCTGGCGGACGATGCGCCAGCGGGTCGCGCCGAGTGCGAGGCGGAGCGCGATCTCCTTCGAGCGCGCAGCGCCGCGGGCGAGCAGCATGTTCGCCAGGTTGATGCTTGCGATCACGAGCACGCAGCCTGCCATGCTGAACAGGCCGACGGTGAGGAAGGCGGTGGAGCCGTCGTTCGACGGCGAAGTGCTGATGCTGAAGCGCGACGGCTTCTCGGCCTGCAGTTCGCGCGTGCCGTTGCTGTCGGGCGGCTGGATGGCCGTGAGCCGCTGCGCCAGCGCGGGCAGCCGCGGGCCGAGCGTCTCGCGCGTCACGCCCGGGGCCAGGCGGGCGACGAGGTTGAGCGTGTAGTTCTTGGGATTCGCGAGGTCGGGCAGGCCAATGCCGTCGCTGAACGCCGCGCTGAAGCGGGCGAAGACGCCGAGCGGCACCCAGAGGTCGGGCGCGAGGATCGCATTGAGGCCGGAAAAGCCGTCGCGGGTGACGCCGATGACCGTGAAGGGCTGGCCGTTCACGCGCAGCGTGCTGCCGAGGAAGTCGGGCCGGCCACCCATGCGCTGCCAGAACGAGTAGCTCGTCACGATCACCATGACGTTGGCGTTCGGTCGGCACTCCTCCGCGGTGTAGAACCGTCCGAGGGCGGGCGTGGTGCCCATCATCGAGAAGAAATTCTCCGAGGTGAAGAACGCGAAGCTGCGGCGGATGCCCTCGTCGCGGCCGACGCCGGCGAGGGAGTACTGCACGGCTGCGACGTCGGCGAAGGTGTCCTTTGCCTCGCGGAGCGTGTTGAACTCGGCGTAGGAGAACTGCCGGTAGTCGTGGCTCGCGCCCTGCTTGGCGGTGAAGATGTTGACGACTTCATCGGGCCGGAGCGGGACGACCGGCTTGAAGACCACGCCGTTCAAGAGGGCGAAGACGGCGGAGTTCACTCCGATCGCAAGCGCGAGCGTGAGGACCGCGACGATCGTGAAGCCCGGGGTCTTGGCCAGCGTGCGGAGGGCGAACTTGAGGTCAGACATTGGGGAAGTGACGAGGGACTAGGGACGAGTGACTAGAATCGGAGCTCGGAGTTCGGAGATCGGAGGTCGGAAAGCAGGGGCTGGGCTCGGGAGGTGGGAGCCGCGGTGAGCTGAGGGCTGAGGGAATCCGGAATTCGAAATCCGGAATCTGCAGTGGGCTAGTTCCTGGCGGACTCGACCTGTTCCTGGACGACGCGGCCGTCGAAGATGTGGACGGTGCGCTCGGCGTGGCGCGCGAAGCGGGTGTCGTGGGTGACCATCACGATGGTCGCGCCGCCCTTGTGGAGCTCGGCGAGGAGCTGCATCACGGAGTCGCCGTTCTTCGAGTCGAGGTTGCCGGTGGGCTCGTCGGCGAGGAGCACGGCGGGCTTGCCGGCGAGGGCGCGGGCGACGGCGACGCGCTGCTGCTGGCCGCCGGAGAGCTGCGAGGGGAGGTGTTTCGCGCGGTGGCCCATGCCGACCTTCTCGAGCGCCTCGAGGGCGGCCGCCTTGCGCTCCGCCGCGGGCATGCCGCGGTAGGTGAGGGGCAGCTCGACGTTCTCGAACACGGTGAGGTCGCCGATGAGGTTGAACGACTGGAAAATGAACCCGATCTCGCGGTTGCGGATGCGCGCGCGCTCCGGGAGCGAGAGTCCCTGCACCGGGCGGCCGTTGAGCACGTAGGCGCCCTCCGTCGGCGAGTCGAGCAGCCCGAGGATCGAGAGCAGCGTGGACTTGCCGCAGCCCGACGGGCCGGCGATCGAGACGTATTCGCCCTGCCGGATGTCGAGGTGGATGCCGGACAACGCGTGGGTTTCGACCTCGTCGGTCAGGAACACCTTCGTGACGCCTTCGAGCTTGATCAGGGATTCAGCCATGGGAGTGGGTGGGTTGCTGGGGTGGAGGGATGGGAAAGGAGGAGGCGCGACGCTCAGCTTTCAGAGCGGTCGGGCTCGGTCGCCACGAGGACAACCAGGGAGATGAGGAGGAGCAGGATCGGGATCACGGGAAACATCGGGACGGAGGGTTGGTTCAAAAAGGGAATCGGAGAGAAAGGGGAACACGCGGGCCATGGGGAAAGTTACAGCGCGGGTGGAGTTTTCGGCGGGTCGTCAGTTCAATCGCACTCGGTCGTTGGCGTCCCACTGCGACATGTCGGACAGGATCACCCGGTCGCCGGGTTGGAGGCCGCCGACGATCTCGATCGTGTTGACCGAGCTGCGGCCGAGTTTGACCGGCACGCGGGTGGCGTAGGAGCTGTTGGCCTCGAGCTTGAAGAGCCCGACCGTGCTGCGCTCCTGGCCGAAGGCCGGGCGGCCGACGTAGACCACGTCGTCGAGACGCTCTAGCTCAATCGTGCCGTCGACCGAGAGGTCGGGGCGCGAGCCCTTGGGCAGCGGGCCGTCGATCAGGACGTCGACTGTGACGGTGCCGTTCTGCACGGAGGGATCGATGCGCGAGACATGGCCGCCGACGACGCCGTTGCGGGTGTCGACCTCGGCGACCTGGCCGATGGCGACATCCTTCGCCTGGGTCTCGGCGACGCGGATCTCGGCCTTGAGCTTCGCGGGATCGGCGACGCGGGCGAGGTTCACGCCGGGCTGGATCTGGGAACCGACGTCGACCGGGAGCAGCTGCAGCACGCCGTTCATGCCGGCGCGGGCGGTGAGGGCGTCGAGTTCGTCGTGGCGGAGCTTGGCGACGCCGCGGAGACGCTCGACTTCGGCCTCCTTCACGGAGAGCTGCGGGGCAATGGATTCCTTGGCGAAGGCATAGCGCTTCTGCTCGATCGTGTTGCGCGTGGCGAGCTGCTCGGCCGTGACCTTCGAGAGGCGGAGATCGAGCTCGGACACCAGGCCCTCCCGGTGGAGTTGCTCGTTGACCTCGGCCTTGAGGCGGGCCTGCTCGGAATCGGCGCGGGCGGACGCGGCGGCGGCCTCAGCGGCGAGCACGCCGCTCTCGAGCTGGGCGCGCGTGCCGACGAGATCAGCCTCGGCGGCCTTCAGCTGCGCGTCGGCGCTGGCGGCGGCCTGCTCGACGTCGGGATTCGCGAGGATGAGAATGACGCTGTCCGGCGTGACGTCCGCGCCGGGGCGCAGGACGATCTTGTCGACGCGGCCCTGGGTGCGCGCGGCGATCCAGCGGATTTCCTCCGGCACCAGCGTGCCGAGACCGCGAACCTGGCGCAGCATCTGGCCGCGCTTCACCGTGTCGATCCACACGAGATTGCGCTCGACGGTCGGCGCCGCCGGCTTCAGCCGGGCAAGGCCGCCGGTGATCGCGACCAGCGCCGTGACGGCGATGGCGCCAATGATGATGCGCTTCTTGCGCTTGGCTTTGGATTGGTCGGGACGCGGGATGTCCATGGGCGATCCCGCAATTGCAGGCCCTGTGCCAGCACTTAGGGAAGCGCGTAAGTGGCTAGGGTTAAGGGCTTAAAAATTGTCGAGCTCCGGGCGACTTCCGGGCCTTGGGTCGATCGCGGGACGGTGGAATCCCGGAAATGGGACCGTCAGGGAGGCGGGAAAACGGGCGGGTTGCACAGGAGGCAACGGAGGGAATGGAGGTGATGGGAGGAGTTGGGGGTGCTGAGGGGCGCGCTGGTTTGACGGAGGTTTTTCTTACCGCGGATTACACGGATTTTTTGCGGATGAGACGGACGAGGCCCCGCGGACTGCGCACCGACTGACGTCGCTGCGCAGTCCGCGAGGCGGGTTCGAGGAGATCCGGCCGGATCGTGTCCCAGCCCGAACGGACCGAGTGTTGCGCGCAGCGCGACGCTCGGTCCGTGAGGACTCGTCCGTCTCATCCGCAAGAATCCGTGAAATCCGCGGTAAGAACACCCCTGCCAACCAGAGCGCGCCGGAAACCACCGGGAGAGCGGCCGCAACTAGGGCGGCGATGTTGCGCAGCTGTTACCAGCGCGACGGACAAACGTGACGCGGCCGGAGTCTAGTTGGGAAACCTGTGTCACCATGAGCACCTCCATACCAGCACTCCCGGAGTCCCTTGTTGCCCTGTCGAAGTTCGGCGACGTGCTCGCCTGGTTGGTCATCGGCGCACTCCTGATCTGGACCCTGCGGCAATACGACCGGCCTCGACGGTTCATCGAACTGCCGAAGACCGTGGACGAACCCGAGACCGACGATGACGACGACCGCGACGAATTCGACCAAGACCTGCGCGACGCCGCGTAAGCCTCGATGCCCGCCGTACCCGCCTGTGCAACCAGATCGGCCCGACTAGATCGGCAGCCGCAGGCGAGCGACGCAGCCGGGGGCGTCCTGGCGGTTCTCAAGGACCAAGGTGCCGCGGTGATTCTCGGCGATCTGGCGGCAGAGCACGAGGCCGATGCCGGAACCCTCGGGCTTGGTCGTGTAGAACGGCACAAACAGGTTGGTCGCGCCTCCGATGCCCGGACCGTCGTCCTCAACAAAAATCTCGATGCGACCCGGCGCCTGGCTGCAGCCGATACGGACGCCGCCGCCGGTCTCGAGCGCGGCATCGACGGCGTTCTTCAGAAGATTGATGAGCACCTGCTCAATCTGGGCGGCGTCGCACGAGACGGTCACGGACGGTCCCGGGATCATCTCGATTGGGAGCCGCGTCTCAAGGGCGGCGACACGTTCCACGAGCGAACAGACCTCGCACGGCGCGAGCACAGGCGCGGGCAGACGGGCGAGTCGCGCGTAGGCCTGCATGAAGCGGCTGAGGCCCTCGGCGCGGCTCTCGATGATCGCGAGCGCGGACTGCAGGTCCTCCTCCCAGTCGGGCGGTCGCGGCGTGCGGCGGACCATGCTGGCGAGGCTGCCGGCGAGCGACTTGATGGGAGCGAGCGAGTTGTTGAGCTCGTGGCCGAGCACGCGCACGAGACGCTGCCAGGCGCGGAGCTCCTCCTCGCGGAGGCTGCGGCTGAGATCGGCGATGACGACGAGGTGGTGCGGGCGGCCGCCCTCGTGAAACTGCGAGCGGCGCATGCCCCAGCGGCCGTTGCCGCCGCCGGGAAACTGGAGGGTGAGAAGCCGGCCGGGTTCGCCGGTGAGCCAATCCTCGAGTCCAAGTTCCTTGGCGTCGCGGCCGAGGATGCGTTCGGCGGGCTTGTTGAGCAGCATCTGGCCGGCGTGATTGGCGAGCCGCATCCGGCCCTCGGAGTCGAAGGCGAAGATCGCGACGTCGATCTCCTCCATGACCGTGCGCAGCAGGGCGGTGGCCTCGAGGGCGCTGAGCCGCTGGTCCTGCAGCGTGCGGCTGAGGATATTGATCTCCGCCATCACATCGCCGAGGGGTTCGTCGCGCCGGGCGCCGCGGGCGCGGACGGAGAAGTCGCCTTCGCGGAGGGCGGACAGCAGGTTGGCCATGGTCTGCAGCGGCCGGATGACGCGGGCCTGGACGGCGGCGGCGAAACCGAGCCAGCAGCTGCCGATGACTAGGGAAAGGGTCCACTGGACCTTGGCGGAAGCGTCGCCGAACCAGAGGTAGCACATGGCGACGACCACCGCCGGCAACCCGCCCGCCAGCGCCTGGAGGAAGATCACACGCTCGTGAGCGATCCGGCGGGACGATTTCGGCATGGGAGGGATTGGCTATCAGCCGTCAGCTGTCAGCCTTCAGCTTTCGAGCCAGCGCGCCGAGCATGCGCTTGACCTGGGTGACCTCGTCATGGAGCGACAGATGGACGGGCTCGCTGAGAAATCCAAGCTCGGCAGCGAGCTGGAGATAGTAATCGGTTTCGCTGGCGGACCCGTGGGCGATGACCACGTGGCGCCGGAAGTCCGCAGAGGTGTCGCGACCGCAGCCCTCGGCTAGATTGCCGGGGATAGACGAGCTTGCACGTCGCAGCTGGCTCGTGAGGCCGAACAGCTCGTCACGGGGGAACGTCCGCGTTGCGCGATAGAGGGCCAAGGTCAGTTGGTGGCTCCGCTGCCAAACAGCTAGGTCGCGAAAATCTCTCATGAGTCGGGCCGCGGCTGAAAGCTGACGGCTGACCGCTGAAAGCTAAAGACCGTATTTCTCCAAACGCCGGTAAAAGGCGCTTCGGCTGAGGCCGAGTTCCTCGGCGGCGCGGCGGGCGTTGCCTTCGCAGCGGGCGAGGGTCTTCTTGATCAGGAACGCCTCGACTTCCTCGATGCTCATCTCTTCGAGGCGCGGCGCCGCGTCGCGGGCCACGTTCAAGCCCAGGTCCGGCGCGCGGATCACCTTGCCCTGCGCCATCAGCGCCGCGCGCTCCACGGCATGGTCCAGCTCGCGCACGTTGCCCGGCCACGGGTAGTCCTTCATCGCCTGGATCGCCGCGTCGTCGAAGCCCGTGATCGCCTTCCGGTATCGCTCCACGTGACCTTTCAGAAAGTGCTGCGCCAGCAGCTCGATGTCCTCGCGGCGCTCGCGCAGCGGCGGCAGGTGAAGATGGATCGTGTTCAGACGGAACAGGAGGTCCTGGCGGAACCGGCCCGCGGCCACCTCGGCCGGCAGGTCGGAGTTCGTCGCGGAAATCAGGCGGACGCTCGCGCGGCAGACGCGCGATGAGCCCACGCGCTCGAACTCGCCGGTCTCGATCGTGCGCAGCAGCTTTGCCTGCTGGCTCATCGGGATGTTTCCGATCTCGTCCATGAACAGCGTGCCGCCGTCGGCCAGCTCGAACCGGCCGGCGCGGTCGTTCTTCGCGTCGGTGAACGCGCCGCGGACGTGGCCGAAGAGCTCGCTCTCGAACACGCCCTCGGGCAGGCCACCCATGTTGACCGAGATAAAGGGTTTGCCGGCGCGCACCGACACGGCGTGCAGCGCCTGGGCGACGAGACCCTTGCCCGTGCCGTTTTCGCCGGTGATCAGGACGTTGGCGTCGGACGGACCGACGCGGGCAATCACCTCGAGCACCGGCCGCATCGCGGCCGACTGGGCGATCAGGGTGGGGCCGCCCTTGCCGCGCAGCAGCTGGTTCTCGGCCTCGAGGCGGCGGTACGCGCGCACCGCGCTGCCCAGCGCAATCTGGTTCCGGAGGATCGCGAGCAGGCGGGGATTGTCCCAGGGCTTCGTGACAAAATCGCGGGCGCCGCGGCGCATGGCCTCGACGGCGACGTCGACGCTCGCCCACGCGGTCATCACGACGACCGGCAGCGTGGCATCGAGCGCCTGCAGCTTGCTCAGCAGTTCGAGGCCTTCCTCGCCGCTCGTGGTGTCGCGGGCGTAATTGAGATCGATCAGCGCGACGGCGAAGTCCCGGGCCTCGACCGCCTTCAGGACGGCGGCCGGCGACTTGGCGGTTTCAGTCTGGTATCCCTCGCATTTCAGCAGGAGGCGGAGCGCCTCGAGCACGTCGGGCTGGTCGTCAGCAATGAGGATGCGGGCCGGGTTTTCGGAGGCGACCATGAGGGAAATCGGGGGGAGCGGGCGCGGCCTGAATGAAAATCAGAAAGGTGAAGGTTGAAAGCTGAGGGTTGAGGCGGACCTCGCCACCCTCGGCTGGGCGTGCCCGGCGGCACGGACAGGCCTCATCGGCCTGGGGAGTGGGCCTTGGGACGCGTGACTTTCAACCGTCGACTTTCGGCCTTCAACTGAAATGTACCGCGTTAGGCGGCCAGGCACTCGGACTTGTCCGTGCAGCTGTTCCGGTCGGCGAACGTGTGCGCCGGCGGCACGATCACGGAAGCCTGGGTGAGGTTGATGTTCCGCGCCCGCCGCGAATAGTCGCTGAAGAACATGAGCCCGAGGAGGCTCGCGACGAACAGCGTGACGACATACTCGGGGGTGAACGACGACGGGAGGCTGTAACCGGCCATCTCGGCGAGAGCGCCCACCGGATAAACGGCGGCGGCGATGAGAGCGATGATCTTGAGGGAGGTCTTCATGATATTTGAGAGTTGCCCAACATCATTGCAAAGCCCGTGCCAACGATGCGGCACCTGCGTAACCCACAGCTCGGAAGCGAAATAAAAATCTCCGTCGAAAAACCGCGGCCGCACCTAACGGTTGATTGGTTCACCAGCGGGAGGGTTGATTCCCAAAAGTGGGAAAATTCCGGAGCCCAAACTTCGCACAGGAGCAAACGGAGAGGGGGAACCGCTAATTCCCGCTAATCTTCGCTAATGCTTCGGAGATCGGATTAGCGCCGATGAGCGAAGATTAGTGGTTCAAAAAAGATCCGCAGTGCTCGCTCGGAAAGGAATCTACTTCGTCTCGTAGTCGAGGATGTCCCGGCGGCCGAGCTCGCGGAGTTTCGCGGTGAAGAGCCCGCGGCACTCGGTTTCGAGCACGGGGCCGATGGTCTCGTAGGGGACCTGGCCGAATTTCACCTCGCGCACCCAGCGGTACGGACTGCCGCCGTAGACAACGCGCGCGATGCGGACATTCTTGATTGCCATCTCGCACATCGGGCACGGGAACAGCGTGGTGTAGAGCGTGCAGTCCGCGAGCTTCGTGCGCCCGAGCGCGAGGCATGCGGCGCGGATCGCCTCGACCTCGGCGTGGGCGGTCGGGTCGAGCTTGGAGCCCGTCGCGTTGCGGCCGCGGCCGACAACCTTCCCGTCGTGCACGACAATCGCCCCGACCGGATACTCGTCGCGCGCCTGCACCGCACGCGCTTCGACCAGAGCCTCCTGCATGTAGTCGGTGTCGTTCACGATCGATCAGCGAACCACTGGGAGCCAAGCACGCCCTCCGACGAAGCCCAACCAATAAAACATCCAAGGCGATAAATCCGAAATTCGAACAAGTTCCTCCCGCCAGCGACCCTCCGTTTCCTCCGTGATCTCCTGTGAAGTGCAGAGTTCAGTTCCCCGCGCCCGGCGAACCCCAGAGCCGCGCGATCGCCTGACGGCGTCGCTCCTCCTCGCGTTCGCGCACGCGCTGCTCGGCGGGCACGGCGAACGTGGTCTTCCCGGCGAGCACGCAGCCCCTGCGTCCCGGTACGCAGTCGGTCTTCAACCGGAGGCACCAGTCGTCATTCGGACGGAAATGCGGACAGGAGAAACTCATAATGCGGATGCATTCTACCATATCGCCGGAACCCACACCATGATCCCGATCAAGGAGCCAATGCGGTTTCACAGGAGGTAACGGAGCGAACGGAGAGGTTGGCGGGACGTGGGGTGCTCCAGTGGGGCTGGTTTGCTGAGATTTTTTTTACCGCGGATTTCACGGATGTTGCGGATGAATCGGACGAGGCCCCGCTGACTGTGTACCGACTGGCGTCGCTGCACAGTCAGCGAGGCGGGTTCGAGGGGACCCGGCCGGATCGTATCCAAGGCCCGAACGGACCTAGTGTTGCGCGCAGCGCAACGCGACGGTCCGTGAGGACTCCTCCGTCTCCTCCGCAAAATCCGTGAAATCCGCGGTAAAGATCCGCCCGAGTCTGAGCCTACGCCCCGCAGCACCCGCAACTCCGCCGAGTCCTCCATTTCCTCCATTACCTCCTGTGCATCCCTCAATCCCGCTCGCCAGGTTTCGATCCAATCCTACGCTCGCCGGCCGTGAGTGACGTGCCTGTTCCTGAGTCCTACCTGGTCGGTATCGAGGTCATCGACGCCACGCCGCCCGTCGGCATGCGGCTCACGGGGTTCGCGGCGCGCACGGAACCGTCAACCGGTGTCTACCTCCCGCTCCGCGGCGTCGTGACCGCGCTCACTGACCGGACCAACGGCGAGCGGCTGATCCTCGTGAGCCTCGAGTGGCTCGGCTTCTACGACCAAACCGAACGCGCTCGCGCGCTCATCGTCGCGGCGACCGGCGTGCCGGGCGATCACGTGATGCTCTGTGGCACGCACACGCATTGTGGTCCGCCGATTCACAGTCACGTGCCGGGCGACTGCTGGGAGGAGCCCGACGACGCGTTTCTCCAGGTGACGTTCGAGAAACTCGCCGCCGCCGCCCAGCGGGCGCTGGCGAAACAGGAGCCGATGACCCTCCAGGCCACGACGGGACGGTGCGGCTTCGCGCACTCCCGTCGACGTCCCGACGGCAAGGGCGGGGTGGAGTGGATGCCGACGCTCGAGGCGATCCATGACCACAGCGTGCCGGTGCTCGTGTGCCGCGACGCCACGCGACGGATCCGTCATGTGATTTTCAGCTACGCCTGTCACCCAACTGGCGGCGGTCCGAAACTCGAGTTTGGCGGCGACTACGTCGGCTTCGGCTTGCTCGAAGTGGAAGAGGCGCTCGGCTGCACTGCCGCGTTCCTGCTCGGCTGCGCCGGCGATCAGAAGCCCTACAAGCCGGACCCGGCGTCGCCCGGCTTTCCGGCGTATTCCATCGAAGCGCTGCACGAATTTGGTCGCGAGCTGGCAACCTCCGTCCAGCAGGCGATCGAGCTGGGCCGCACGGCGCCTGTGATTGGTCCGATGCGCGTGCAGAGCCGGCGGCTGACCCTGCACACGACGGTGCTGCCGCGGGAGGAGTACGCGGCGATGCAGAATCACGAACTCTCGTGGTTCCGTCGCTGGGCGGAGATCAACCTCGGCTACCTCGACCGCGGCACGCGTCCGCCGACCGGGTTGGGCTTCGAACTGCAGACCGTGACCTTCGGCCGTTCGCTCGCCCTGATTGCGATGTCCGGCGAGATGAGCGCCGAGTACGGCCTGCGCCTCGTGCGAGATTTCAACCCGCGCTTCTCGCAGGTGTGGCCGGTGGCCTACGCGAACGAGATGTTTGGTTACATCCCGGCCGAGCGGCAAATCCCGGAGGGCGGCTACGAAGTCATCGGCAGCATGCGCTTCCTCGGCAAATCGGGTCCCTTGGAGTCCGGCACTGAGGCGAAAATCTTCCGCGAAGTCAGCGCGATGTTGGAGAAGGAATAAGGACGAAGGCTGAAGCCGATCCGGTTTTACAGGAGGTAACGGAGGGAACGGAGAGGGCGATTGGGTGGGGCGGGCACTTTAGGTGGGCGGAGGTGGTTTTTACCACGGGTTACACGGATTATGGCGGATGAGACGGAGGAGTCCTCACGGACCGTCGCCTTGCGCTGCGCGCAACGCTAGGTCCGTTCGGGCCTGGGAGACGATCCGGCCGGGTCCCCTCGAGCTCGCCTCGCGGACTGCGCAGCGACGTCAGTCGGTGCGCAGTCCGCGGGGCCTCGTCCGTCTCATCTGCCAAAATCCGTGTAATCCGTGGTAAAGAGAAACCCAGTCCAGCGAGCAGGCCAGCAGCACCCCACGTCCCGCCAGACACCTCCGTTCCCTCCGTTGCCTCCTGTGAAAACGCCTTGGCCTGAGCTGATGGCTGATCGCTGATGGCTTCCCAGCTCCATCTCCATCGCAGGCTCATTGACGCCGCCGTAGCGCACGCTAGGGTCCCGTCACCCCAAGATGCCCGCTGGCGCTCCAGCTTCGCGGCGCATTTATCCCTGAACCCCGAAGGAGAACCCCTACCATGCTTGCTCTCTGGCTCCCGATCCTGCTGTCCGCCGTGTTCGTGTTCATCGCCAGCGCGTTCATCCACATGGCGCTGCCCTGGCATAACAAAGACTTCAAGAAGCTGCCCAAGGAAGACGAGATCCGCGCTGCGCTGCGGCCGTTCGCGGTGCCGCCCGGCGACTACATGGTGCCGATGTGCAGCGGCAAGGACATGCACTCCCCGGAGTACCACGCGAAACTCAAGGAAGGCCCGGTGCAGATGGTCACCGTGCTGCCGAATCAGGTCCACACCATGGGCAAGCAACTGTTTCTTTGGTTCGTCTACGTGCTGGTCATCGGAGTCTTCACAGCCTACGTGACGCGGCACTCCGTCGCGGCGGGCGCGTCGTACCGGGCGGTGTTCCGCATCGCCGGCGCCGTGGCGTTCCTGGCGTACGCGGGCGCGCTGTGGCCGCAGTCGATCTGGTACAGTCGGAACTGGGGAACGACATTTCGCTCCACCATCGACGGCCTGGTCTACGCGCTGGTGACCGCCGGCACCTTCGGCTGGCTCTGGCCGCGGTAACCGCGCAGCGCGCGGCTCAGCGGTAAGCCGTAAGCGATAAGCCGTCAGCTTCCGACCTTCGACTTTCGACTTTCGACCTCCGTCTTCCTCCTACGGCCTACCGCCCTTCGTCCTCCGCTTCCGGACTCCATTTGCTGCACTCGGTCCTAGGCACGGAGTCCTGACTGCCGGTGCTAGCCGCAAGACCCGCGTTCAGTGCCAGCAGAACAGGGCGGCCCAGGTGACGATGCCGACGACGATCGAGACCTTGGTGGGAACCCACCTTACCCAAGCGATGACTGCGCCGAGAAACAGCAGGGTGAAGAGGCTGATCGCGAGCCAGCCACCGGTCGTTGGTCCCGTGCGGGCGTGGTCGGTCAGAAATGAGCTGCGGAACCCCATCAGGAAAACCGGCAGGAGGGCGAGGATACCGAGGCCCTTCTGGAGCCTGACCGGATCTAGCTTTTTCTTTCCCGCAATGGCACCCGTGAAGATGAGCCAACTGCCGTTTCCCATGGGCCGCACGCTGCCGGCGTGTTCGCTCCCGGGCAAGCTATTCGGGGCGGGGGACAGACCGCAGTCGAAGGGCGAACGTCGAAGGTCGAAGGCTGTATGCTGAAAGCTGACGGCTGATTGCTGACAGCTCCCACTGCGCTTCCTTGCGGCAAGAAAAGCCACCCGGCAAGCTATCGGCTTACCGCCTAAAGCTTATCGCCGGTAGCTCACCGCTCCTCGGCGAAAAATGGTCGGGCTGGTGAGATTCGAACTCACGACCTCTTGCACCCCATGCAAGCGCGCTACCAGGCTACGCTACAGCCCGAACTGGGAGGGTCACAAAGCGGCAGGATGAGACCCGAGGCAAGTTGATTTTCCAGCGTTCTCGTCGCGCGCGGCGAACCCCGGCCGCGCCGTGAGTTAGGAGTCAAATCACCGCGGTTTCGCCTTCCCTCGCGCCGGCTTCCGGCTCATCACACCGCGCGTGCCTGCTGTTCCTTCCCGTTCCCGTCGCGACTGGCTCTGGCCCGTGGCTTGGGCGGGAGCGATCTTCCTGGAGTCAGCCCAGGCGCACGTCCCGCTCCCGGACCTGCCGGAGAGTGACAAGGTCGTCCATTTCCTCGCCTACGGCCTCCTCGCCACGCTCATCTGCCGGCTCGGCCGCGGTTGGAAGGCCGCGGTTGTGGGCGCGCTGCTTGCCTCGGCCTACGGCGCGACGGATGAGTGGCACCAGTATTTCGTCCCCGGCCGGTCCTGCGATGTCTGGGACTGGGTTGCCGATACCGCTGGGGCGATGGTGGCGGTCGCGGTTTACAATCTGTGGCCGGGATATCGGCGGATGCTGGAGAGAGGCATTGCCCGCGGGGGAGGCAGCAACGCTCAACGTTCAACGCTCGACGCTTAACGCTTAAGGCGCCGGCAGGTCCCTGAGCATTGAGCGTTCCCCCTGCGGGACCCGCTCCCATTCCGTGACCCCTTCGGCGTTCGATGTTGGATGTTCGATGTTCGGCGTTCGTCTTGGCCTTTTCGACCCAAATGCCCGGTTGAAAATCCTGTCCTGCCTGCGACACTGACCGCTGCATGACCCCGGCCAAGGCCCAGCAACGCATCTCCGACCTGCGCACCCAGATCGCGCGCGCCGACGAGCTCTACTACCGCCAGGCCAAGCCGGAGATTTCCGATTTCGAGTACGATGTCCTCAAGCGCGAGCTCGAGGACCTGGAGAAGCGGTTTCCGCAGTTCGCGCCAAAAGACTCTCCGACCCAGAAGATCGGTGACGACCGCGTGCAGGGGTTCGTCGAGGTCGCGCATCGCCAGAAGATGCTCAGCCTCGACAACACCTACAACGAGGCCGAGCTCCGGGCGTTCCACGCGCGGCTCGCCAAGCTCCTCGGCACCGAGGACCTGCAGTACACCGTCGAGCCCAAGATCGATGGTCTCGCCGTCAGCCTCACCTACGAGGATGGCCGGCTCGTGCGGGCCGTCACGCGCGGCAAGGGCGACCGCGGCGACGATGTGACGGCGAACGTCCTCACGATCGAGATGCTGCCGCGCACGCTGAGGGGCGCGGCACCCAAGGTCGTCGAGATCCGCGGCGAGATTTACCTGACGGCGGCGGAGTTCGAGCGCATCAACGCCGAGCGTGCCGCAGCCGGCGAGGAGCTCTACGCGAACCCGCGCAATCTCGCGGCTGGTACGGTCAAGTTGCTCGATTCCGCCGAGGTCGCGCGCCGCAAGCTCGCGATTGTGCTCTACGGACTCGGCTACTGTGAGCCGGCCATCATCGGTTCGCAGACCGACCTTCAGAATCGGCTCAAAGCTTGGGGTCTGCCGGTCGTTGAAAAATATTGGGCCGTGAAGGGTGTCGACGCGGTGTGGGCAGCGGTGAGCGAGCTCGACCGGCTGCGGCATGATTTCGCGTACGGTACCGACGGCGCGGTTGTGAAGCTCGACGACGTTGACCAGCAGCGCGAGGTGGGGGCGACGGACAAGGCGCCGCGCTGGGCGATCGCGTACAAGTTCAAGCCCGACACGGCGCGCACGCGCCTCCGGGCGATCACGATCCAGGTCGGCAAGACCGGCATCCTGAGTCCGGTGGCGGAACTCGAGCCCGTGCTCCTCGCCGGCAGCACGATCAGCCGCGCGACGCTGCACAACGAGGACGAGATCCGGCGCAAGGACATCCGGGTGGGTGACCTCGTGGAGATCGAGAAGGCCGGCGAGGTCATTCCCGCGGTGCTGCAGTCGTTCCCGGACGAGCGGCCGGCGGGCGCGCCGGAGTTCGATCTTGTGGCGGCGGTCGGAGGCAAGTGTCCGGTGTGCGGCAGCAAGATCGCGCGGGTGGAGATCGCCGGCGACGAGGCGGAGGGCGCGGCATGGAAGTGCCTGAACTACGAGTGCGCGGCACAGCGCACGGGTCGGCTCTCGTTTTTCTGCGGTCGGCGCGCGCTGGCCATCGACGGCGTCGGCGGGGTGGTGGCGGCGAAGCTCGTCGAGCTTGGCCACGTGAAGGATCCGCCGGACCTGTACGACGTGCCGCTCGAGACCTTGGCGACCCTGAATCTCGGCACCGAGGAGGAGCCGCGCGTGTTCGGCGAGAAGAACGCCACCAAGGTCGTGGCCGCGCGCGAGGCGGCGCGGGCGCTGCCGCTGGAGAAATGGCTGTTCGCCCTCAGCGTCCCGGACGTCGGCGAAAGCACGGCCCGCGAGTTGGGCCGGCGTCACCGCAATTTCGCCGAGTTGGCCGGCTCGTCGCTGCTGCATGCGGTGCTGAAGAAGGCCGAGCTGGTGGCGCAGCGTGAATGGGAAGCCCCGGCGTCGCGGAAGAACCCGGCGAAGTCCGACGCCGACAAGGCGCGGCGCAAGGAGCTGTGCGCACGACTTGATGACGAGATCGCAGCGCTGGACGCGGGAGTGCTGGCCGGGGTGCCGGCCGACGTCGGCCCGGCGGTGGCTGGCAGCGTGCTGGAGTTTTTCGCGAGCGTCCCGGGCAAGCGTTTGCTGGCGAAGCTGCGCGAACTGGGCATCGACCCACAGGGGACCGTGGCGACCACCGGCGTGTTCACCGGCAAGACCCTGGTGCTGACGGGCACCCTGCCGACGATGAAGCGCGAGGAGGCCGAGCAGCTGATCCTGAACTCGGGCGGCAAGGTCAGCGGCAGCGTCAGCAAGAAGACGAGCTTCGTCCTGGCTGGCGGGGAAGCGGGTTCAAAACTGGAGAAGGCCAAGGAGCTCGGCGTGCCGGTGATTGATGAGAAGGAATTCCGCAGGATGCTAGGCTAGGAAAACCAATACTGAACGCCGAACATCGAACGTCGGACGCCGAACGCCGAAGAGGTACGATCCAGGGGATCGGAAACGTTCAACGCTCAACATTTGACGCTCAATGTTCAGGTAATTGGCCGTGACTTGAGCGTTGGGCGTCGAGCGTTAAGCGTAGAGCGTTGCTCGGTGCCGAAGACCAGCGATCAACGTACCGAGTTGGCAAGGTCGTGGTATTTACCGCGAAGACCGCCACGAGCGTGAAGATCGGACGGCTGGGCCTCGCGAGCTTGGCGGTGAAACCCGATGGCCGGTAGCTCGGGCGGCTCCGTCAACTCAGGCAAAATCCTACACGGCGCAGTCTTGCCTAGGCTCGGCGGGGGTCCATGCTGCCGATGTTGTCCGCACCATGACGAAATTCCCCGCGTCGCTTCTGCGGTTTCTTTGTGCCGGCCTCGGGCTGACGCTGGGGTGCCTGCACGCCCAGCCGGCGCCGTCGGATCCGACGCTCCAGGCGATCGTGGAGCAGAACCGGAAGCTGCAGGAACAGGTGGACGCGCAGCAGAAGACCATCGAGGCGCTGACCCGGCGGCTGGACGACATGGACCGAACCACGGCGCGCCAGGATCGCACGCTGCAGGGCCTGCAGGAACGGGCGCCGGCGACCGAGCGGGCGGCGGCGGTCGAGACCGACCGCGAGCATGAGGTCCGCATCGGCGCCGAGGTGGCGCTGGCCTATTTCAGCACGGGCAGCCAGGGACAGTTTCCGAAATCGGAGTTTCGGGTGGACGACACCAAGCTCACGGTCGAGGCGCCGGTGTGGAAGAACGTGTATTTCTTCACGGAGCTGAACCTGATGACCCGCGAGACCAACACGGCGGGTTTCCAGTTCGGCGAACTTTACGTCGAATTCGGCGGGCTGGGCCCGGCGCTACTGGGATCGTCGGACGCGCTCACGATCCGGGTGGGCAGCGTCAACCTGCCGTTCGGCGAGGAGTACCAGGTTCGGAACCCGCTCTCGAACCCGCTGATTTCCCACTCGCTGAGCGACATCTGGGGTCCCGACGAGGGCGTCGAGGCTTTCGGCCGCCTCGGTCAGTTTTCCTATGCGCTCGCGGTGCAGAACGGCGGCGTAAGCCAGCTGCGGGATTTCAACGCGGACAAGTCGCTGACAGCCCGGATCGGCTTTGACCCGACCTCGTGGCTGCAGCTCAGCGCGAGCGCGATGCGGACGGGCGAGGTCTCCACGGTTTCGCCGGTCACGTCGACGGGCGACAACCTGACGGCGGTGTGGTTCGGCAACGCGTTCTTTCGGGCGCTGGGGCCGGCGAGCCGGACGACGAGCTTCTGGGCCAACCTCTACGAGGGCGACGCAGTGGCGAAGTGGAAGGGCGGCCAATTCACCCTGGCGTACGGTGAGGTGAAATTCGACGACAGCGACCCGGTGGTCGACAACTCGCGGACGCTGAAGTACGGCTACGCCGAGGCGGTCCATTCGCTGACCGACGAACTCTACGGCGCGGCGCGCTACTCCGAGATCAACGTGACGGGCGGCTATCCGCTCGCCGGCTGGGGCAACGCCGGCACCTTTTTTTACCGTCCCTCGTTCACCGAGGAGCTGCGCCGGCTGAGCGTGGGCTTCGGCTACCGGTTCGGCCCGCCGCTGGTGCTGAAGCTCGAGTACACCTGGGAGGACGGCCGCATGGTCAATGGCACCTCGCGCGACCGGGAGGACTTCTTCGGCGCCCAAGTGGGTGTCCGGTTCTGAGCCATGCGTCGCCTCCCGCTGCTTCTGCTCCTCTCCCTTGTCACGACCCTCGCGATGCGCGCGGGCTCGATCACGGGCACCGTCCGCGGCGTCCCGCCCAAGGGCGGCCCAGAGACGGGCGGTGCGGGCGGGGCGTACGAGAATCGGCGGTACAAGTTTGCCGAGAAGATCGACTACGACCGGCTCCGCGACTTCGTGATCTACATCGACCAGGCGGTGCCGGAGGCGCCACACGCGCCGCTGCACGCGGCGGTGACGACGCAGAAGGACGCGAGCTTCGATCCGCACGTGCTGCCGGTGGCGGTGGGCACGACGGTCCGCTGGCCGAACGAGGACGAGATCTTCCACAACGTCTACTCCACCTCCGATCCCAAGCAGTTCGACCTCGGCTTCTACAAGAAGGAGAAGGTGCCCGAACTGACGTTCGACCAGGTCGGGCGCGTCGACGTGTTCTGCGCGATCCACACCAAAATGCACTGCATCATCCTGGTGGTGCCGAACTCCTATTTCGCCGTGGCCGACGCGCACGGCCACTTCACGCTCCCCAACCTCCCGCCGGGCAAGTACCGGGTCCGGGCCTGGCATGAACGCCTGCCGAGCCAGGTGCAGGAGGTCGAGGTGCCGGCCGAGGGCAACGTCACGGTGGATTTCCGGCTCAGCCTGGATGCGCTGCCCAAATACTGAGGGACGAGTTACGAGGGACGAGTGACGAGACCTTACACTGATGCCGAATAGCCGGAACGTGCGGATGAGTTTGCAGGCGAAGGTGCTGATCACCGTCATCGCCCTGCTCGTGCTGGTGCCGGCGGTGACGCTCTGGATCGTTGATCGGCAGATCACGCGGCAGACGCATGACGACGCGGGTCGGGCGCTGCGGACGGCGCGGGCGGTGTTCGTGCAGTCGCTGACGAACCGGAACGACAGCCTGGTGTCGCGGTACCGCGGCGTGGTGAACGACTCGCGCTTCCTGTACAACCTGAGCCTCGACGACGGGACGATGCGCAACCTCTTCAACGACGTCCTTGAGGAGTTCGCGGACGACACGAAGGCCATGGCGCTCGCGGTGGCGGAACGGGACTACTACCTCAAGGACAAGGAGGGGCGCACGCTGCTGCCGATCGAGGAGCTGTTCTACAGCCCGGTGAGCCGCGACGCCGCGCTGTCGCAGTCGGAGTTTGGCTACGCCACGGTGGCGAGCGCGCGCACGGCGCTGGAGGGCCGGCTGTCGGTGGCGACCCTGTGCCGAAAGGGCCGGGTGCTGAACGTCGTGGCGATCCCGGTCAAGCCCCGCACCGGGAGCATTCCCGCGGCGTTCGTGGCCGGGGCCGTGCTCGACGAGGCGCGCCTGCGGCTCGCGCGACCGCCGGGCACCGAGGTGTTCATCGTATCCAACGGCCAGGTGCTTGTCTCCACGCTGACTGGGAACTGGACGCTCGACCAGCTGCCGCGGATCCCGCTGCGCGAGTCGTCGACCGAGGTGGGCGAGGCGGTGCTGAACGACGAGCACTTCCTGGCGATCGGCGGGGAGTTTGGCCGCGTGACCCAGGACCAGGGCTTTGAGTTCATCCTGGTGTCGTCCTACGAGGCGCAACTGGCGACGTTGCGGCAGGCGCGCCTGACGCTGATCGGGCTGAGCCTCGCGGGCATCGCGATCAGCTCCATCGTGGTGTGGATCTTCGTGCGGCGGATCACGGCGCCGCTGCGGTCGCTGCGGGACAGCGCCGAGGCGGTCGGCCGGGGCGATTTCTCGCGGAAGATTGAGCAGTTCTCCAATGACGAGTGCGGCGAGCTGGCCGTGGCGTTCAACCAGATGACCACAAACCTGAAGACGTCGCGCGCCGAGCTCGAACGGGCGATGCAGACGGTCAAGGCGACCCAGGAGCAGCTCATCCAGAGCGAGAAACTGTCGGCGGTCGGCCAGTTCGTCGCGGGCGTGGCGCACGAGCTCAACAACCCTCTTACCGCCGTGATCGGATTCTCGGAGCTGCTGCAGACCTTCGAGGCTGACGAGAAGGTCCGCGGCCACCTCGACCGCATCGCGAAGAGCGCGCACCGCTGCCACAAGATCGTGCGGAGCCTGCTGAGCTTTGCCCGCCAGGAGGCGCCTGAGCGGAAGCTGATCGCGCTGCACACCGTGATCGACGAGGTGCTGGAGATCATGGCCTACGACCTGCGGACGAGCAACGTGACGATCGTGAAGGAGTACGCGCCGGTCATCCCGCCGATCATGGCCGACCCGCACCAGCTCCAGCAGGTGTTCGTCAACATCCTGGGTAACGCGCGGCAGGCGATCGAGCCGTTCCAGCGCGAGGGCCGCATCGTGGTCCGCACGCAGGTGCTCGACGGCTGGGTGACGATCGAGTTCCAGGACAACGGTCCGGGCATCCGGCCCGACCACCTGGCCCGCATCTTCGACCCGTTCTTCACGACTAAGCCGGCCGGCAAGGGCACGGGCCTGGGCCTCAGCCTCTCGTACGGCCTGATCCAGGAACACGGCGGCCGGATCACCGCGCGCAGCGAGCTGGGGCACGGCGCCACGTTCATCATCGAGCTGCCCGTGGCCGTGGCGGCCCCCGGCACGGTGCGGACGAGCGGCACGCCCTGGGGCTCGACCCCGCCCATGGGCCGGCCGAGCGGCCAGCGCGTGCTGGTGGTCGACGACGAGCAGTGGATCCTCGACCTCGCGGGCGAGCTGCTCCGCAGCGAGGGTCACACGGTGGACCTCGCGGTCAGCGGCGAGCGGGCGCTGGAGCTCCTCGGGAACGAGAAGTACGACGTGATCGTGTCCGACTGGAAGATGCCCGGCCTGAACGGCATCCGGCTCTACGAGCACCTGCTGGCGACCAAGCCGGAAATGGCCAAGCGGATGTTCTTCATGACCGGCGACGTGGTCAACGACACCTTCCAGGCGTTCCTCGCGCAGCACGAGCTGGCCTGCCTTTCAAAGCCCTTCGCGATCAGCGAATTTCGCCTCGCCGTCGCCCGCACGCTCACGACGAAAAAGCCCTAGCGCCACGGTGCTTGAGGTTTAGGCCACGGCGAGCACAGAGCCGAGCCGGAGTACACAGAGACCGCCAAGGCGGGTCTTCGAACCTCGTTTTATGCCTGTCATTCTGAGCGAAGCGAAGAATCCAGCTAGCTATTGCCGTGCCTTCGACCACGTCCCACTGGATTCTTCACTCCGTTCAGAATGGCAGACCGGGGTTGAAGACACGCTTTAGGCGGAGACGTGACCTGATCTGGATCTAGGGTCCAAGCTCAGTGATCTCGGTGCATCCTCTGTGTTCTCGGTGTCGCCCGCGCCTCCATCAGAATCGAAGGAGCCTTTGACCCCGCAAAGAAGAAGACCGCGTGCTTGGTGAGACCGGCGGAGGTCGATGGAAGGAAGAAACGGGAGGGCGGATGGACCCCAAGTAACAGGGACCAGGTGGACAAGTAACAGGAAGAGTGCGGTGAGTGGTGCGCGTTGTACCCAACGCGCTGGTTCGGCTCGGGCGTTGCGTTGTGGTCGGTTGCGCGACCTCATGCGGAGCCGTGCAGGCGCATTGAGGACAATGCGTGCCTGCTACCGCTGGAATCCTGTTACTTGCTCACCTGCTACCTGTTACTTGAGCGCCTGCGCTCAGTAGCCTTGCCGCTGCAGCGCCATGCTGAGCTGCTGGATGAAGGCCTGGCCGTCAGCGGCGGAGGGACGGTAGCCGGGCTGGCTGATCTGTGTGAAGCCGGGGCGACCCTGATGGTCGACGATCCACTTGCCCGTCACGCCGTCGCTGAAGGTTACGGTGCCGCTCGCGATGGCTCCCGGGATGAGAGTCACCTTGTCGACCGCGACCGACACGTTGCCGCCTTCGGCCGGAGGGTTGCCGGGGAAGTCTTCGGCTTCGGCCTCGTCGCCGCCGTCGGCAGGCTCGCCGGGCGCGGCGCCCGGAGCCGGGCGGGAGGGAGCGGCAGGCGCCGCCTGGACCTTGGTGACGTCGGAGGCGTCGATCTTCGGGGCGGCGTCCTTGAGGGTCAGCTCGAGATCGTCGACGAGGAAGCGCACGTCGCGATAGGTCAGCGAGAGCTTGAACTGCTCAAGGAGCTTCTTCTGGACCTGCGAGAGATTATCGCCGGCGGTGACCCAGCCGACGACGGCCTGCTTTTGCTCGGGAGTGAGAGACATGGAAAATTACGAGTTACGAATGACGATTTACGATCGGCCCAGTGTGGCGGGTGACGCGAAATGCGCAAGCGGCGCGGTGGGACAGGACGGAGCGGGGGAAATTCCGGATTCCGGATTCCGGATTTCGGATTCCGGACGCTGAACCTAAAAATCCCTCTGCCGGGCTGAGCACTTCGAATTCCAAATCTCGAATTTCGAAATCCGAGCCTCGAATTTCGAGTTCCAACCTTCGAACTTCGCCGCACCCGCGGCCTTATTTCGAAAGCTGCGCCTTGAGGAACTCGACGCTGCTGCGGGTCGAGTTGTCCTGCTCCATCATGTTGTCCACGGCCTTGCAGGCGTGGATGACGGTGCCGTG